>NZ_JAXHDF010000006.1:0-308123 GCF_037071985.1 Pseudogracilibacillus sp. SE30717A
AACTGGTGGTTTTGATTATGATTTCCAATCGGGCGCGTTGATGGGGAAGCCATGAACTTCAAGACTCTTTCTCAGCAGGGAGTCATGGTTCAACTTTTGTGAGGAGGTCCCCTTGTGGTACCTGCCGGTCTTGCAACTCTTGAAACGCTACTTGAAGATGTTTAATGGAACACGACACAGAATTTAGAATATACGATAATGTAGTACTTGAAAGATCAATTTATCACTAAAATGAAATTTACCAGGCTGTTGGCCTCGTTGATATTGTGCTGAGAAAGTATTGAAAAGCACAATAATTATTTCTGAAAATCCTCTACTAAAAGCGTTCATCTTTAATTGTTGTAATCAATTGTTCCATAAAAACATGGCTAGCTGCACATAAATGTTTATTCTTTCGATAAGCGATTCCAATTTGTGTGGTGATCACCGGATCTTGAATAGGAATCGTTTTGATGTGAATATTATCAATATAATCTAAGTAAGCTTTTGGTAGTATCGTAACACCGACACCTTTGCTTACCATTTGGATGATAGATTCCATTGTCGTCATTTCAAGTACTGGTTTTGGTGTGAAATTCAGTGACCGACACTGTTCATTAATAACTTGTCGTAAGAAATAGGTTTCAGGTAGTAAAATGGATGGTGTATCGTTTAAAATTTGAAGTGTTACAAATTCTTTTTGAGCAAAAGGATGATCTATAGGTACGGCAAGTGCAAGGTTTTCTTTAAAAATCGGAATCGCTTCCAAATCTTCATGTTCGAGAGGTAAAAAAACGATACCCAAATCTAGTTTATTTTGCAATAGGCCTTTGTAAATATCTCCAGTTCGTAACCCTTGTACAGAGAGTTCCACATTGGGATAAGCATTATGAAACCCGATAACTGTTGGGGGAAGCAGGTAATTAACAACTGTGAGTAGGGAGCCTATTTTAAGGGTGCCTCTCTCTAATCCCTGAAGCTCGCTAATTGCAGCACGTGCCTGAGAAATTTCATGAAACACATTGTAGCTGTGTTGTAACAATGTTTTCCCTGCATCAGTAAGTATATTTTTTTTGCCAATACGATTAAACAAAGGCATCCCAACTTCATGCTCTAACAAGGCAATTTGTTGACTAAGAGAAGGTTGGGCAATGCCTAACTTCTCGGCCGCACGTGTAAAGTGTAGCTCTTGACATAATACGATAAAGTATTCCAATTGTTTAAGTTCCACAGATTTCCTCCTCAAAGTACTTATATATAAATAATAGGTTATATCTATCATTTTACATTAAATTATTACAATAATCTAATTAATAAAATTAATTGAAGAAAATAAAAAGGAAGTCCTTTAGATTTAACCTTTTGGATGTGATACAATGAAAAATATAAAATGTTTTCTAGGGTTCCGCAATTCATATGATTGGTCTGGTCCGAGAGAAAACTCACAGCTATGCTGTGCCACGGAAGGATAAAAGCCTGGGAGATAACTGTTAAACAGTTTCTCTTAGGCTTTTTTATTTTGTTTTTATGTAAATACTAAAAAATGGAGGTAATATCAATGAGTAAAAACTGGATTAAGTTATTTGTTGCAGCCTTTTTAGAAGTTTTTTGGGTAATTGGATTGGCTCATGCATATGATTTTTGGACTTGGACTGCTACAGTGATTCTGATTATATTGAGCAATTATTTAATGATAACAGTAGCACAAGTACTTCCTGCTGGAACGGTTTATGCAGTTTTTGTGGGATTAGGTGCAGGAGGTACTGTTATTGCAGAAATTATATTCTTTGGAGAACCATTCAAATGGGAAAAAATTTTTCTAATAGCAGTACTCTTATCGGGAGTTATTGGATTGAAATTAGTTACAGATGATAAAAGTGACAAGATTGAGAAAGGAGTTAGATCATAATGGCTTGGTTAACTCTAATTTTAGCAGGTCTATTCGAAACTTTTGCTGTTGCTATGATTAATAAATTGTCTATAAAACGTAATTGGCAAACAGTTGTTTTAATTATTTTTGGGCTTGGATCAGCCCTTGGTCTTTTAAGTTATTCATTGCAAACGATTCCTATGGGAACAGGATACGCAATTTGGACAGGGATTAGTGTTGTAGGCAGCGCCTTAATTGGAATGATATATTTTGGAGAATCAAAAGATTGGAAAAGAATGCTCTTTATAACTTTAATATTAGGTTCTGCAATTGGATTAAAACTTATTTCTTAATTTAATATCGACATATCGACAAACTGTATTTTAATTACGAAATGACATTTGAAGAAAGAACTACGGTTACAGTATATACATCTGAGGAACATTGCCCTATATATGCAACACGCTCTTGTAAATCAAGAATGTACCAATGTTCCTCTTACTTCGCCTCCGAATTAACTATTATTTTTCTTAATGAATCATCAAAAAGACGTTTCAGCAAATTGATATGAATTGTAGTTGTTTTTATTTTAAGTAAACTCATTCTATATTAATGACTTATATTCGGGAAAAGAGCATACAATCGTATCAATCAATTAAGTATTGCTTTGATTACGTCTATATTACCGGTTGCTCTCGTATAAATTGTACGTATAATTGATTGATAAGATATCTTGGAGATAAAATGGGAAACTGTCTATTCGAACGAATATTTTTTCATTTTCTCTAGAGCCTCAATCTTGTTTGATTACTAGTAATCGAACTACTTCACAAAAAAGAGGTGATTACAATAGGAAACTTAAATGCAGGTTATGGTCTAGACTCGAATGGATTTATTTTAAGCGATGTCAGTAAAGACAAAATCGATGATGTCTATTTCCCTTGTATTCAAAAATCTATTGAGAGGCTTAAACATTTAATTCCTGAAACATTGCATAGTGTTTATGTGTACGGTAGTGTAGCAAGGGGAGAAGCGATTATAAAAAAATCCGATTTAGACCTTATCGCAATGTTCTATACCAAACTTAGCTCCGTTAAGTTAGCCGAATTAAAGAAGCTTGCCAAGGAACTATCCGAAAAATATCATACGTTAGTCAGGGATGTTGGAATAGCTATAGCATACTATGACTATACGATTGACCCCTCTAATTATTATGAAAATGCATTTCTTAAAGAACTTTGTGTTTGTGTGTATGGAGAGGATATAGGAGAACGATTTGGTCCATACAAACTTACGTCAGAGATAGCAATCCGTTTTAATGGAGATATTGGTGATGTTCTTAATCGGACGTTAAAAAGGTTAGAAACAGCTTCTATAGAAGATTTCAAAACAGGGACACAAAATTTTGCACGTAAGCTCATTCGAACATACTATTCAATGGTATTGGTACGTTCGCAGATTTGGACGACACGACTTCACGAACAATGCGAGGTATTTATTCGCTACTTTCCGGAAAAGGAATCAATAATTCGTACTTTGTTAGTTTGGATAGAAGCACCTCCGACAGACCGCGAGATGGTGTATGCATTTTTTAAGAGTGAGGGTGAGTGGGCTAGTGTGAACTTTTTAAATGAAGCCAAAATTCCTTATTAAATAAATGTATTATCGGTTACGATAGTCATATTAAAAAATAAATAAAAAAATCAATCCTTGAAAGTGGTGAAGATCCTTGAATAAAATTTTATTGCATCTAGAGGGGCTAGCTGTTTTGGCAATAAGTACTTATTTTTACTTTTATCTGCAATTTAGTTGGTTTGTGTATATCATTTTATTATTCGCACCAGACTTGTCAGCACTAGGATACTTGAAAAATAACAAGGTTGGCTCAATAGTGTATAATTTATTTCACACATATACTATACCAGTAGCAATCATAATCTTCAGTTTACTGATGCAAAATCATATTATTTTAATGATTAGTTTAATTTGGGTAGCTCATATAGGGATGGATAGATTGTTTGGCTATGGGTTGAAATATCCTGAAAAGTTTCAAGACACTCATTTGAATCGCATCTGAATCATTTTCAACAACGCGTACAATATGTGAATAAAATGGTACTAGAATGGTCATTTAGATGAAAAGCAATACGTGGGTATGAATATGAATGACCAAAATTTTAAATAGAAACAGTAGCTTTCCGTTTCATCGCAGTTAAACTGTTTTCATCTAGGTGCTTCGTAGCAGGCAAGTTTCGAACCTCTGAATTGATAAGCCAAAAGAGTGCCACGAGGAGTACAATCATTCCACATACTATAATAACATTTGGACTGCCAATCCATACACCTAAGCTACCACCAAGTAAAGAACCGATTGGTGCAGCAATTCCGGAAAGACTCGTTGCTGCCGTAAAAATTCGTCCTATTAAATGTTTCGGTGCTGTTTTTTGTAGCATGGTAAAAATGACAATGTTCAAAGCACCAGCAGGAATCCAAGCAATCATATAAAGGGTTAATGTAAGCCATGCGAATGGTACTAAAGCAGCAAGGACCCACAATGATCCCGCGAATAGATAGCCGAATGCATACATTTTACCGAGTGGAAAACGTTCAAGTTTTAATACAGGGGCGAGGAGTGCACCGATTAAGCTTCCTAAAGCAATGGACATTAATAAAAATCCTACATACTCTGTTCCACCAATCACTTCACCGAATGCGGGGAAAACGGCGACTGTTGCGGCTCCGACTAAATTCAATATAATAGCACCGTAAAGTAATTTAGCAAGAAAACTATTAAACATAAACGCTATTCCTTCTTTCAAATCACCTACATAGTTCTTAATAATATTTTTGAACGGTTTTTTCTCTGTTTGCTTTTCCGTTGTAGCTGCTACTTCCGTGCTTGCTGGAAGTTGAATAAAGTAAAAGATTGCTGCGCCAATTAAAAATGTAATGGAGTTAACCGTATATAAAGCAGATGGTCCAATTACTACGAACAGGATACCTGCCAATCCATTGAAAGATATATCGATACCTTGGTATGCGACTGTGAATAGAGAGTTTCCTTTTGTTAATTCTTCTTCAGGCAATACTTTAGGGAGTGCAGCCAATTGTGCTGGGAATATTAATATATTTAATGTTGTGATGATTGGTGTTAAAATTAGCACGAGTGCAACGGATAGAAAGTTAAACGTAGCTGCAATTGGTATAATTAGCAATAATCCAGCTTGAAATAATTGTGTTCTGACTAGTAAAGAACGAATGGGAATTCGGTCAATAAGTGGACCAGAGCAAAACTCGACAATTCGTGGCAAAATGGATAAAAAGCCAGCCAACCCTGTGTAGAAGGTTGAACCTCCAAGTTGATATATTAGTAGCATGGCAGCTACTGTATATAGACTGTCACCAATATTTGAGACAATTCTGCCAAAAAACATTAAACTGAAATTTCGATGCTTAAAAATTTTCACTTTGTTCCCCACTCCTTTTATTTTATTTTTCTTCCTCAGTTTTCTCTCTTCTAGAAACAAAGTTTACACCAATTACATATTCCTCAGTCCCGCTATATCCTGCTTTCGATGTTTTTACGACCCATTTCTTAATAAGATCTGTAAATTCTTCTAATAACTTTTCTTTATCTTCTTCATTCAGATACAATGCAGAACTCGAACTTACGGAAGAAGCTGCATTAAATCCTGGTTTTAGTTCAGGGTAAATTCCCTCAGGACTTTCAAACGAACTACTTCGTGCAAGATAGTATTTTTCAATAACACCTCCAACTGGTTTCTCTTCTACCAAATCAATCAGTTTCCCATTATAAAGTTTTTGGATATGATAATGGACATTTCCTGGTGATTCACCGATCTCTGTAGCGACTTGTTTGGATGTCTTAGCTGTTTCTTGGAGAACACTGATGATTTTTATTCTTAATGTGTTACCTAACAACTTTGATTGTTCAACTGAGATTGGAATAGATTTCTTTTTCTTGTTTATCATGGTTTTATCCTCCATCCATTTTGTATCATTTTTAATCTGCAATATTAGTTTGGTCTAAATAATTTATTCAATCTAAAAAAATAGATTGTAATATTATTATAGTCGATTACTAAAAAATGTAAACTACTTTTTTAAAAAAATTTTTATCTAAAAATGGGGGGATTTTCTAAATATTCTAAGCAAGTTGAACCTATTAGTGAGTATCGAGGTTGATTAGAGTTTTTGTGTTTAAATGTTGAAGTGGATATTGTATTTGTTGATCCCGATATACTTTTTAATTGTACGAATAAAATGATTATAATCCGTAAATCCTGACCGTTCTTATACAGAGAATACAAGGATGTTTTGTTTTAAAAGTTAACAAAACCGATATCTTCTGCATGAAGTGAATATACTGGGAAACTGTTGAACCAGGATACTCCTTAAAAATACGATTAATCGTATACAAAAGAGATATTAGAAATATATCAAGAAAGGTCTATTTTGGTACAGATCTTTTTAGAAACTCAGATTAACAATTTTTATTATCTCTTCAGAATGAAAAAGAAGGTGTATTTTACGAATCTGGTTTAATGCTTTCAAGTGCAAGAAGAATGCCAGAACTGGATCATTATGAAAACAGAGGCACTGAAAGAAGCGTTAACAACAGAATTATTCAGTGCAGATGTTCATCATAAAATGCTTGGAATTATAGGGATGGGGTGAATTAGTAAAGCAATTGCACAGAGAACTTATTTAGTTTAATATGGATATACTCTGTTATGGTTGCATGCCGAAACTGGATGCAGAAAAGTGTGTAAATGCAAATAAACATAAGTCTCGAAGGTCCGCTTAGAAATGCAGATTTTGATGCCTAATTACTCCTTTAACCGACAAAACAAGGGGAATGATTGACAAGAAAATAGTGAAGCCATCTGTTATTCTTAACAGATAAGAAAATATAAAGGGTTAGAATAAGCAAATTTTTCTAATAAATGTTTCCCTAGGCAGCATTATTGTAGAAAAGGACTTATTAAAGTATTAGTAATTATGAATTATTAAAGTTGAATAATGTTGTTACATTACCGCACATTGGATCAGCTACGTATGGAAAGAAAATGGGAGAATGAGCAGTTGAAATTTACGAGAAGGATTGAATGGTGAAAACCTAGGAATTTAGTAAACCCAGGTATATGAAAGGGAGTAAGGAAATGACAAAACAACTGAGACTAAGAGCATTTGAAGAAGATGATAATATCTTTTTACACAGATTAGTAAATGATCCTGAGATTATGTCTTACTGGTTTGAAGAGGCCTACTATTCGAAGACTAGATTAAGTGAAATATTTCAAAAAAAACAACAAGATAGTACTGTACGCAGTTTTATTTTAACAGATGGTGAGAAACCACTTGGTCTAATTCAATTATATGATATTGACTTTGTTCATCGCCATGCTGAATATGCGATCATGATTGATCCCGAGGCTCAAGGAAATGGCTATGCTACTATAGCGACGAATTTAGCATCAGATTATGCCTTTAAAGTGTTAAACTTGCACAAATTATATTTATATGTAGATGAAATAAATGAAAAAGCGATTCATATCTACGAAAAATGTGGGTATAAACGTGTTGCTACATTAGAAGAAGAATTCTTTGTCAATGGCGCTTATCATAATGCTGTCTTGATGAACATTTTTCAGCGAAATTATCTTGATTGAGAAGAATATAAATGATTGCGGCAATGGTAGTCGATACTGCACCTCAAAAATTAGAGGTAAAATCTAATTTCTGGGTGTTGTTTTCGTTGAATCTATATTGAAAATTCTATAGGAATATCGAGAAGTTACATTAGGATATAATTCATTACCTACGTATCCCTGATAAATTAAAATAAGCAGGAGGGTTCGTGAAGGTAATGAATTTTGGTAATGTGGTACTATCAGGGAAAGATTACTCTGTTCAATTTAAGTTAGATTGATTAAAGGGATAAAACTAGACGGGTAACCTAGAGAATGTGCTATAAATATATTTATTTTTATTAATTCATTTCCATAAAAGCTTGACGATAAGCCAAGCTTTTTGCTTGTTTAAAGTTGTGATTAAAAGGCTTCATTTTAACATACAAAGTCTATCCAATATAAATCTTTATGCCAGATTATGCTTGAAGGCATATACAACTGCTTGTGTCCGGTCCTGTACTTCAAGTTTGCTTAATGTATTGCTGACATGTACTTTTACGGTTTTGACTGCAATATACAATTCGTCAGCAATGTCCTGATTTGATTTCCCTTCAGCAATTAATAGAAGTATTTCCAGTTCACGAGGTGTCAGCTCCTCATGCGGCAATCGTTTCTGACGGAGTTTATGCATCATTTTCCCAGTTACTTCGGGTTCAAGAATAGATTCTCCATTGAAAGTGGCGCGAATAGCGGCAGCAATTTCACTTGCTTTGGAAGTTTTTAATAAATAGCTCATCGCGCCTGCTTCAAGTGCTGGATACACTTTTTCATCATCGATAAAACTCGTTACAACAATGATTTTTGCTTCTGGCCATTTGCTTATGATCTGCTCGGTCGCCTCAATTCCGTCCATTTCATCCATGACAAGATCCATCAAAATGATGTCGGGTTTTAATGACAAAGCTTTTTCTACTGCCGTCTTACCATCGTTCGCTTCTGCTATCACTTTCATATCAGGCTGTGCGGATAAATACGCACTGACACCAATTCGAACCATTTCATGATCATCTGCAAATAATATATTAATCATCGTTTTCACCATCCTCATGTATTGCTGGTATTTTCACTTCAATCCGTGTTCCTCTATTGGGTAAACTGACGACTTTGAAATCGCCGCCCAAATCTTGGCTTCTTTCTTTCATTGTATCTAGACCATAAGAACCTGTACCGGTATCCTTCATTTCGAAACCTTTACCATCATCAGAGATACGCATGATGATGAATCCTTCACGTTTGATAAGGGATATTTTTATTGATGCTGCTTCTGCATGGCGTAAGGTATTCGAAACAGCCTCTTGTAAGATACGAAATAACTGGTCTTCAATCCCTTTTTCAATCGAAAAATCTTCAATATTATAATCAAGTTCTATCGGCAAGCGGGACATGAGTTCAGAAAGTAAATCCATAATCCCTTCTTGTAGTTTCTTGCCTTTTAATTGTACCGGTCGCAAATGCAACAATAGAGCACGCATTTCCAGTTGTGATTGCTGAATCATTTTCTCAACCATTTTTATTTGATGGTTCAATGCCGGATCATCGGTCTGATTTGATTCCGTAATAGCAGACATCATCATCGATGCAGCAAATAACTGCTGGCTTACTGAATCATGTAAGTCTCTTGCAAGTCGGTTTCTCTCTTGCACAACAATTTCCTGTAGGCTTGCTTCTCTTTCATTTGCGCGTTCTGTTGCAAGACGTTGTGCATGTTCTACTTGTGATGCAATTTTTTTCTGTAATTGTTTAACCCGTTCATCGACTTGTTTAAGGTCTTTATATTCTTCATTGATAAGGGACTGCCCGTGAATTAATTGATCCAACTGTCTTTCCATATAATAAATATGTTGTTTCCACAATTGACTGCCAAGGATGCCAATAAGAAGTCCAGCAACGAGAATAATGATGCCAACTACTGCAAGATAAGATAAATTGAACAGTTTCGTTGTGATCAACGATTGGATATCTTCTATCGGAAACAATAAAAATGTAATGCCTAGGACAATACTTGTTACCAAAAACAAAACTAGTAAGTTGATAGCAATTTGACGTAGTATAATTCTCATATGCGTTTCACCTCGATATTCCCCGAGATAAGCGAAGTGACAATTTTCACTCTCGTTTTCGCATACGGATAATTTTCTGTCTGATAGGAAAGTTGCTGATTTAAGAGTTGCTCATGCTGTTTGTTCAAAATGTAGGCACGGCCAAAGATAGCACTATGATGTATCATGAAGTCTGTATCATATGGGATATAAATAGTTATATTCCCTATGCCATGCCGAATCGAAATGATTGCCGTATCATCAAGTGATACCGCATTGCTCAAGTCGATTACTCTGTCACCAACCCCACCCTGTATATTGATATCGCGCCATTCATATGCATTAGATTCAGTTTCTTCATTACCATAAAGTATTTGCCTAAATAGTGGATGCAATTTCACAAGTGGTTCATCTTGCATGATGATCGTATCTTTTGAGTGTTCTGGTTTCAAATAATGTTTATTTTTCGTTTTGGAATAATCAATCAGGAATAAGATGATAAATATTAGAACAAGAAAACGCACAGCCATCATGTTCAGAAAAGTAATGATCAACCCGATGATACCAATCCAGAAAACCACTTTTCCCCATGAAGTTTCTTGGTTCTTCCAGCCGACAAAGGCTGCTGCACCAAGGAAGACAGCCGTTGCAATCAGTCCACCGTGGAAGAAAAGGATTTCAATTACAAAAAGGATTATTCCAATTATTAAAATCCAGTTGACTGTTTGTGTGGATAATCGATTTAACATGGAAATAACCCCCTTTTCCTGAACGGTAACTTTAGATGAAAACAGACGCAATGGGAAGCGTCTGTTTTAGTATAGCATTATTTATAGTAGAAATCGCTAGGTTATGCGCGGTTTTCGTCTGAATTTTCCTTTGCAAAATTCATGTCTCTTTCCAAATCGGCGATACGCTGATCGAAGGTGCTCTCGTAATATGCTTTGTTCACTTTCTTTTCAATCCGGTCGATAAAGCTTTCCAGTTCATTGAAGCGGTTATAGGCATTTTCACCATCTCCATGAAGTACACGGTTGATTTGCTGATTGGTTCTGGCCACATTTTCTCGACCCATTAGTTCCATCTGTTTTAACTTCATGTCCTTCAATTTATGATTCATCTCTTTGTATTTGCTTTCGAGCTGTTCGATTTGGGCAATTGTATTTTCGCGGGAAGTTTTCATGCGTTTCGCACGTCTATCATATTCCTCATATTCCTTCATCGCATAATGATACAGTTCTTCTTCATTTGCCCGTTTGGCAATGTCTGCTTGACTTTTTCGTTTCATCGCTTGTTCTTCTGCTTGATGGTATTCATTTGTAAATTCTTCTTTCAATTTATAGTGACGCTGCAATAATTTTTTTACCTTTTCCTTTTCTATTTCCGATTGACGTAAATAGTTATTCAGTGCAGCAATCGGATTTTTCTCTTCCTTCTGGTCTAATAATTGATGTACGTCCGCTGATATCGCATCTTTTATTCGTGTAAATACATTACTCATGATTTAATCTCTCCTTTTATATGGTAGTCATTATTTTGTGAAGTGTCCCCACTCACGTTCGAAATTCGTAAATGGATCATTATTCATTTCAACTGTTGGTTCAATTGTGTCCTTGTTCCAGTTCTTGTATATCCAATATAAGACGAATGCTGCAGCAAGACCGATCACCGCATATATATTGGAAATGCCGATGGACAAAATGATTAGTCCGACTATGACCCAACCAATTTTAGATAGGGTGGAATGTGCTTTGATAAACCGCTTGAATACTAAGTATAAAAGCCAGACGCTTACGCCAAGCAAAACCATTGGTCCTAGATTTACGACCAAAATGATCAGTGCTGTCAAGCCTGCCAAAAACATAAGGAAATGTCGCATGGATTTCTGCCTCCTTTCTATCTTGATTCAAGTGTACCGGATTTACTTTCTTGTTATAATGAGCTGCAGGCATATTTTCTTCTAGGTCTCTAGGCTTAATTGGCTTGTTTGTTGTATTATTTTGGTAAACGTAGTGGGGAAAATAAAGAATCTTACATAGCAGTAAAACAGATAATCGAATGGAATTAGAAAGTAATAGGGGGTACCATTGTTTGCAGTCCAAACAAACGTAAAGAGCCATATAATTTGGAAAGGTAAATGCTTCTAATTAACATGTAATTTCGGGTACGTATATGAAAAGATTTTACTATGAACAAGTTTACATACATTCATTAACTATTTAGTTTATATGTTTTTATTCTGACATGGGAGATGAAGGGGACACAATATCCCATATAATGCTAACATGTTACAACCAATATCAAGGATTTTTTAACCTAAATAGCGTCAGGAAATGCTGTTCCTGACGCTATCCCATCTATATTGTTTTTAACAACTCCGCTTATTTCTTTATGATAGATTCATTACAACCGAAACACATATTCAAAGATGCTTTACTCTTTTAACATCTTGGTAAAAACTAATCAGTCTTCCATTTCCATCAGAGCGTTAAGTGCGATCTCAGCAGCCTGTGAGATTAGCGTATCGTCATACTCAGCATCCTCCGTATCATGTCGGGACAGAATTGCAATGACAATTGGTTCTTTATTTGGTGGCCAAACAATGGCAATGTCGTTTCTTGTTCCATAACTTGCGGCCCCGCTCTTATCACCAACCTCCCAATCTTCAGGTGCGCCCGCACGAATTAGTGTATCACCTGTAGCATTGTCTTTTAGCCAATCTGTGAACACTTCACGTTTATTACCTGAAAGTAAGTCGCTGACTGCGAATGCCTGAAGACTAGTGGCAAGAGCCCTCGGTGTGCTGGTGTCACGAGTATCTTCCGGGGTGAAGTTATTTAAATCTGGCTCCAAGCGTTCCGCCATCGTAACATTATCATCTATTTCTCTTAAGGCTTGTTCAAATCCATCAGGCCCACCTATTGCTTCAAATAAAAGGTTCCCCGCGGTGTTGTCACTGAACCGAACCGCCGCCTCAGCTAATTCCGAAAGGGTCATCCCAGTATCTACATGTTTCTCTGTAATCGGAGAGTAGGGCACTAAATCATCTTCTGTATAAGTAATTACTTCTTCGAGATCTTTCAAAGAGTTTTGCTGCAGCAAAATAGCTGCGGCTAAAGCTTTGTAAGTAGATGCAAAAGCAAATCTCTCTTCTGGTTTATATTCAATGATCTGATTTGAGCCTGTATCAATTGCATAGACACCAATCTGAGCGTCAAACTCATTCTCAAGTTGGGTAAACTTTTCATCTGTATTTACTGTTTGTTCTTCTTCATTCTTCTCTTTAGTCGGAGTGTCTTTATCTGCACAAGCAGTGAGTGTAATCGCTGTGACTAACAACATAACCAATGTAAAATGATGCATGCTAAATTTGCGAATATATCTTTTTATCAAATTCAAAACCTCTTTCTAGTTATAATCTATTCAAAATATAACTTTTTTATCTAGCAATGATGAAATATGTTTTCTACCAATTGATAATAAAATATTAATTTATAGGTTTGATGCCTTATCAATACTTACAACACCAACTTAAAATCACTGATGTAGCCAGCTAATACCTAATATTTCCCTCCTTTAATCTCCTTGACTACAACTGTAGTCTAATATTACAACTGTAGTCTATAGATGTCAATTCTTTTAACTTTAAAAATTTCTCACTATTTCTTTTAGGAAAAGATCATAAAGTCTATCATGCTTTAAGGCTATTAGTTTCAATCCTTTTACAAAGAAATTGATAAATTGATAAAATAATATTGAAATGTTAAACTTCGAGTACCACAAAAGACTTTTATAAAATCAATTGCAATAAAAGTTGTTAAAATTTCTTAATAGAAATCATCGGAATGTAAAGCATTAATAATGATACTTCGGAAGGCGGAGGTAAAAGAAGTATGTTTTTCACTCATTTAGTCACAAGTTTAATAGCATCCTCTGTTACGATAGTAGTTATTTTGCTTATTAGGAGATTGTTCTCTAAGCAACTTTCAGCGAAATGGCAATACAATCTTTGGTTTTTATTATTAATCGCATTAACTCTTCCATTTATACCGAAGCAGTTGATTGATTTTAAAAATCATTTTATTTTTTTTGATATTAATCAAAGCAATACAGTTGGTGACTCTTCTATTAGCACTACTGAAGCTTCTAAATTTAGTGACGTAAACTGGATGCAAGACTTTGCGATACCTGTCCATCATCTTAATCTGAAATTCTTAAATGTTGGATTAACAAGTATTTGGATTGCAGGCATGTTCGTTATGGCTGTTCTATTCCTACATGGGTGGTTCAAATTAAAGAAAATTAAAAATACGACAAAAGTCTTGAACAATAAAGATATTTTACACGTATTTGAACGATGCAAGCATCAGTTAAATATATCTAAACCGTTAATTGTAGGTGAGTCATCACTTGTCAAATCTCCCATGACATTCGGTCTATTTAAGACCTATGTTGTCTTGCCGGTACATCTTGATGAATGGATGTCCATAAAGGATATCGAATATATTTTTATGCATGAACTTCATCACTATAAATACAATGATATAGCAACGAATTACCTCATTATCATGTATCAAATTTTGTATTGGTTTAATCCGCTTGTATGGATTGCTTTTAAAAAAATGAGATTGGATCGTGAGATAGCTTGTGATACAGCTGTTTTGAACTCTTTAGAGGAGGATTGTCATGCAGATTATGGGAATGCAATTATTAATTTCGCAGCCCTAATATCACACTCAAAAAACTTTGCTTTGGCCAATCAGTTTAATGGGTCTAAGGAGCAAATGAAAAAACGGATTGAAAAAATTGCATCATTTACCATTGAGTCAAAGTGGATGAAGTTGAAGAGTATTTCAATTTTTACCCTTATTGGTGTATTTGTAGCGATTCAGGTTCCATTTATTTCTGCAATGGCTACTCCTAATGACCGTTACGATTTTAATAATAAGAATACGCTTTATGAGGATTTAAGCCCTTATTTTAATGGTTACGATGGAAGCTTTGTATTATATGATATGAAAGCTGATCAATATAGTATTTATAATAAAGATAAAAGCACGCTAAGAGTTTCCCCGAACTCTACTTACAAAATATATGGCGCATTACTTGGATTAGAGTCAGATGTAATAACTAGAGACAATTCCACGATGAAATGGAATGGAAAGAAATATCCGTATGAATCTTGGAATATGGACCAAAATGTATCAACTGCCATGAAAAATTCAGTAACCTGGTATTTTCAGGAATTGGATCAAAGAATTCCACGTGAAACAGCTCAAGCTTATCTGGAACAGATGGGTTATGGAAATTATGATCTTTCTGGCAGATCGGACTATTGGCTTGAATCTTCATTAAAGATTTCTCCAATTGAACAGGTACAATTACTATCAGCTTTTTATACAAATCAATTTGAATTCGAGGATAAGAATATTCAAACTGTTAAAGATTCCCTACTATTAGAGGAAGACAACGGTTACCGCCTCTCTGGGAAAACGGGTACAGGTAATGTTAACGGCAGGAATATAAGCGGTTGGTTCATTGGATATGTTGAAACCAAGGACAATACTTACTTCTTTGCAACTAATATACAAAATGAAGATAATAGTTATGGAAGCAAGGCAGCGGAAATCACATTATCAATTTTAATAGATAAAGGAATCTATTCAGGAAATAAGAGACTGGATTGAAGCATGTTGCACCAAAATTGGAAGGAGGAGAATCAGGTTGACGAAAGAAATCCCTAATATTTCTGAATCAGAATGGGAAGTAATGAATGTTCTGTGGGAAAAAGCTCCCCAAACGGCTAGTGACGTTATATCGACTTTGCAGGAGCAGACAGATTGGAAGCCTAAAACAGTACGCACTCTTTTGGATCGTCTCGTTCATAAAAAAGTGATAGGTGTCAATAAAGATAAGAGGGTCTATACGTTTTTCCCACTTTATTCGCAAGATGAATGTCAACGCGCTGAGGCACATTCTTTTGTTAAACGAATTTATGGTGGGGCGTTAAAGTCGATGCTCGTTCAATTCGTTCAGGATGATTCTTTGTCGGAAGAAGAGATCAGAGAATTACGTTCCATTTTGAATGAAAAGCCTGACAAAAAGTAATAGTCCATTGAAAAAGTCATAGAAAGAGAGAGTTTGAAGGGATCGGCATTGAAAAATACGGAGATGAAACGACACTTAAGTTGGTTCCCGTTCCGACAGACCATTAGGACCTAACGACCTACTTATTTCAATAAAGGCTAGTGGTGTAAACCCTGTAGACTGGAAAGGACGGGAGGGACATTTGAAAGAAAGCTTTCCGTATAAATTCTCTCTAATCTTGGGATGGGATGCAGCAGGTAGGGGGCAGCTGTTGGAACAGATGTAAAAGAATTTCGATTTGGAGATAACGTATTCTTCCGGCCAAAAATGGAGAAACAAGGTACGTAAGCAGATGAAATTGTTGTTCCTGCAAATCTATCGTATCGCTAATGATTAATAATTATGTGTTTTTCCAGTTATCTGAGTTTATTACAGAGAATCCAAAAAGTACAACGCATGTTTTCCATATTGTCAGTTTGTTTTGGGTATCAATGCAATATCCTATTTCTAGGTGGATGTACTTTTTGGTATCTTTCTCGTTGGAACAGGTACCATTCTTTCAGCTGCTCTATACCGATTTGGTTATCTATGGATGCTAGGTATCGTTGTAGGCTTAGGAGTAGTTGGATTTCTTTGGTTTACATTAGGAGATATGAGCGGAATAATCAAATGGACATTAGAAAATATGTATTTGTTCCTTCATTTGTTAGCCGGATTAGGGATTGTATGTATCGTACTCACATATCCGGTCATTAAGCGTGTTACGTTATAGGTATAATTCAAAATGGCTCTGGACTTCTGGTTCATAGTTCTAAACAAAAATCCCTACCAAATAAAATGGTAGGGATTCTTAACGTGGAAATCCACTAAAAGTACTATATACAAACGAAAAGAACTTATTTAACTATTACATGAAAATTCTTCATTTATTGAAGTTGCCATACACTAGAATCTCCAGGTATATCTCCTTGCGTCCACCATAATGCTTTATATATTTTACCATCATATAAAACAATATCCCCATTTGTATAGGCTGTATTGGCGTTCCATTCTAAAACTTCCGGATCCTCTCCATTCTCTTCTTCCGTAACAAGGACCCAAACGTTAGATTCTCCCGGAGTTTCTCCCTGTGTCCACCACTGTGCTCGATATGTTTTACCATTATAAGTTACTGTATCTCCAGCTAGATACACTTTTGTTGCATCCCAATCTGATTCATTTTCACCTGGTTCTCCCGGCTCACCTGGCTTTCCAGGTTTTCCCGGTTCGATAAATTCACCATCAAAATTCGCATCGATTACTTGGTAAAAAGCATTAGGAGTATCAGCCACTTCCCAATAAGCTAGGATAACATGATACCCTGTACGTTCTGGGATAACACAATCGTGTGATACACTGTAATCGGGACGTTTTCCTCCATCATCAATGGAACAAAATAACTCGAGATCAGATCTTTTTAATGGTGTATTAGGATCCCAATTTTCTTTGGTAATATAATAATCCCAATTTCTAGTAGCGTGAGCTGCTGTTAATGTCCAACGAAATGTGTAAGCACCACTCGACATCGCAACTTTTGCCCATCGATCTTCGCTTTGTTCATCTAGTTTCGGAAAAACACCTCCACCACTAGCAATTTGCCCATCTGGTACACCAGCTTGTGGGAAATCCCCAGGTCCTTCAATACTTTGTGGTTCATAAATAACTCCACCACAATCAAAGTTAATTCCTTTTTGACATAGGACAGCTCTACTTTCTGGACTATTTACATATCCATGTGCAGACGCTTTCGTACTGAATCCAAAGGAAAGCGCTATCATTATTGAAATACCAAATAACAAATAAATAGGATTAAACTTCATTGTACGTAATTCCAACTTAAATCATCCTTCCATTTTTATTTACTATTCCTAATCATGATGCACGTGATCATTTTTCCTCCTATCAATTTTATTATAACGTTATAATGTTATTGTATGGAAGGTAATTACATAAGTAAAGGGTATAAAGGACTGTTTTAGAAATTAGATGGAGACAAAAATTTGTATTTGCAATAATTATCAGAATAAATAAAATACTAACTTGACAACGGACCTGCCATTAACTATTATATACATTATAATCTTATAACATTATAAAATTTTAGCGGATAATAGATTATATGAGTTACCTTTAGTTCACTATAAAAAAATGTATTGGAGGAGGATTATTTTTGAGAGCGGTTACAAAATGGTGGAAAGGAAGAGTATCTATTATATTTTTTATTCTATTATTAGTATCATCTGTATTACTACTTGATCATTTTCAAAAGAATAATAGTGTGCAAGCCCAAGAGAATTTCAAAGTAGTTGGATATTATACCTCTTGGGGACCACCTGGAAACCTAAATCCAAACAACATCACTCATATCAATTTTGCATTTGCAGATGTGTGTTGGGATGGGGAACATGGAAATCCAGAAGTTTGGGTACCTGAAGGAGAAAGTAATACATGGGCTTGTACTGACTTACAAGGAAATGAAGCTGAAATTCCAAATGGAAGTGTTGTTTTAGGTGATCCTGAAAGTGATATAAGGGCTCTACAAACATTACGTGAATTAAAACAAATAAACCCTGATTTAAAAACACTTGTTTCCATCGGAGGATGGTCATGGTCTTATAATATTTCTCTTGCAGCAAGAACAGAGGAATCTCGAAAAATATTCGCCGAATCGGCTGTAGCATATATTCGAGAATTTGGAATGGATGGGGTTGATCTTGATTGGGAATACCCTGTAGAGGGAGGGATGTGGAATAATCATCGAGATCCTAGTGATAAGGAAAACCATACATTATTGTTAAAAGAAATCCGTCAAGCCCTTGATAATGCGGAAGCAGAAGATGGGAAAGAATATTTATTAACAATAGCCTCAAGTGTAAGTTTTTCTTATCCGACTAATAACGAATTAGACAAAATAGCCGAAATTGTAGATTATATTAATATTATGACATACGATTTTAATGGAACTTGGGCTCCAATGAGCGCACATAATGCACCATTATATGAAGATCCCCAAGCGGTAGAGGCTAATGTTCATCCTTATCATATTGATCAAGCGATTAATGGGCATCTAAATGCTGGAGTACCTGCAAATAAACTAGTCATGGGACTGCCTTTTTATGGGCGTTCTTGGGGAAATTGTAACCAAGACAATAATGGTGAAATGACCACGATAAATGGTGGATATCAGTTATGTGAGGGTAACGGTGGCGGTGACCTAGAACCCGGAGTATATAGTTATGATTATATTAGGGGGAATTTGGTTAATAAAAATGGTTTCAAATACTATTGGAATAATAATGCAAAAGTTCCTTACTTATACAACGACGAGATAGGAGAATTTATTACATTTGATAACGTAGAGTCAATCGGATATAAGGTGAATTATATTAAAGAAAAAGGCCTTGCAGGTGCGATGATTTGGGAACTAAGTCAAGATGATGAAGAATATAATCTATTAAAAACAGTTTCCAGTGGATTAGGTATTTCTAACGAACAACCAAAACCAGAGCCTGAAGAACCAGAAGACGGTGATGGTACAGAAGATGATGAGGATAAAGGTAAGGAAGACGGTACTGAAGAAGATGAGGACAAAGGTAAGGAAGACGGTACTGAAGAAGATGAGGACAAAGGTAAGGAAGACGGTACCGAAGAAGATGAAGACAAAGGTAAGGAAGATGGTACAGAAGAGGATGAGGACAAGGACACAGATGATGATTCTGAAGATAACGGGGACAAAGATAAAGAAGATGATTCCGATAAAAACGAGGACAAAGATAACAGTTTAGAAAATAATGGAGAGACCGGTAAAGATAATAATGGTAGCAAAGAATCCGGTCAGAAGTTACCAGCGACTGCAACTAATATGTTCAATACATTAGCAGTAGGAGCCCTTATTATTATAATAGGGTTCGGAATATACTACTTTCAAAGAAGAAAAAGAAGGAAGGTAAAGTAGCAGGTCTCTAATACTTTTATTATATGTATTTCTATTAGTGAATGAAGAGAGAAAATAGTAGCTATCAATAACAATACAGCTTAAAAAAATGTACGTTCAATCAATAAATTTTTGCTTTCCCCATTTTTAAAAGCAAACATTTATCATTACAAACTATTATCCACTTTAGGAACTTATAATGAAAATGATCTTATAAAACAGTAAATCTCTAATGGTTTACTGTTTTTTCTTTATTGATTAAAGAATTGAACCGCAAAAAACAAGAAGAAACTTGCACTCTTTTACTAGTAAACTAAGAGCTAAAAAGGGGTGTAATCATGAATAATAAATCAATTGGATTGTTTCAAGGAATTGCGTTATATATTGCAGCTATTCTAGGTTCGGGTGTTCTTTTTTTATCGGGAGTTACTGCCTCAATGGCAGGCCCTGCTTCTATAGTATCCTGGCTTATTGTTACTATAATCAGCTTTCCGCTTGCTTATTCCTTTGCTTGTCTAGCAAAAAAATACCCGGATGCAGGGGGAGCAGCAACTTTTGTTAGAATTTCTTTCGGATACCATCTTGGTAATATTGTCGGGTGGTTTTACTTTGTAACAGCAGCAGTTGGTCAAACAATTGTTTCTTTAACCGGTGCCTATTATGTCAGTCAGGCATTTGGATTTTCAAATGTTACAACAACAGTGATTGCCATTTTGATATTAGTAATAGCAGGGGCCTTCAATTATTATGGCGTAAATGTTAGTGGTAAAGTTGCACTGATTTTAAGTACCTTATTACTGATTCTTTTGCTGGTAGCTGTATGTGTTTCACTTCCAAGAATACAATGGGGGAATTTTACACCCATTGCTCCAAATGGATGGTTTTCAGTTGGGAGTGCTATAACTATTATTTTTTGGTCCTTTTTCGGGTGGGAAGCAATTTGTAATTTAGCGGAGCACTTTAAAAGACCTGAAAAAGATATTGTCAAAGCGTCAATAATTAGTGCAATTGTTATAGGACTATTATTTTTAGCATTAAGCTTTGTCACTATTGGAACAGCAACGTATGGCAATCAAGAAAGCAGCCTATCTCCTATTGGTGTTATAATGGAAGATACAATAGGAGTAGGTGCCAAAATTGTCACTGCCATTTTGGCGTTAATTATTTGTACAGGAACATCAAATGCTTTTGTAGCTAGCCTCACGCAATTAGGGTATTCATTAAGTAGAGATGGTGCTTTTCCAACGATTTTTTCAAAACGACATGTAATTACTCAAATTCCAAGACGAATGGTATTATTTATTATTAGTTTTTCGATAACAGGTGTTATAGTGACGAAATTTTTATCGTTGACTTTTGATGATATTTTGTTCATTCCAACTTCTTTAGGGATTCTAGTTTATGTTCTTTCCATGGCAGCAGGTGTCAAGTTATTTAAGAAGAACACTTTGGCATGGTGGGCATCATTAACCTCTTTAATTTTATGTTTGTTGGTAATCCCATTTTTTCAGTTATATATATTTGTTCCATTAATTGTCTTAGTAATATATGCGGTTTATATGATTATAGGTAAGAAGGTTTTTACATATAAGGGGGCTTAATATCTAATGAAGGATAAAAATAACCTTTCCGAAGATACAATGTGGGAAGCGACGTTATTATGTGATGCTGCATATGACGGAATTTTCTTTTATGCGGTAAAGACAACTGGAATTTTCTGTCGTCCTTCTTGCAAGTCTAGGGTTCCCAATGGTGAAAATGTATCTTTTTTTGGGTCAGCGGATGAAGCTCAAAGGGCAGGCTATAGACCATGTAAAAGATGCCGACCTGATTTAAGCTATAGAAAATATGATCCGTTTGATTTTATTTTAGAGGATACTATGCGATTGATAAAGAATAACTATATTCAAAACATGTCTTTACATGATATTGCATCAAATGTAGGAGTTAGTCGTTTTCATTTAAATCGGATATTTAAAGAAAGAACAGGATGCACACCTAGAATGTATTTAGAAAAAGTTAGAGTAGATAAAGCAAAAGAATTACTTTTAACAACGGAATATAATAGTACGCAGATTGGTTACCAAATAGGGTATCAAAGCATCTCTAGTTTTTATAATGCATTTAAACGAAATACGGGATTTTCACCAAGTCAATTCCGTACTCATCATGCTAGTAATACCTTAAATCAAAATCAGGATTGAGTTCATAATTTGAAACAAAAAAAGAACAAATATTACAGTTAACTTAACCACACGATCATAGAAAAAGAGAAGTATAGTAGTATTTAAGAAATGATTGGAAGTGAAAATGTGCAAAAGAATATTCTACTTGTAGAAGATGATGTAGATATTAGTAAATTGGTTACAAGCCATTTGGAACAGGAAAATTTTACAATATTCACTGCATTTGACGGAGAAGAGGCTTTAACTCTTCTTAGAAAAAACAAATTTGATTTGATCTTGCTTGATTTAATGCTTCCTAAGTTAAGCGGAATGGATTTTTTGAAACAGATAAGATCAACAAATTTAATTCCTGTACTGATAATTTCAGCAAAAGGGACTGATATAGATAAAGCGTTAGGTCTCGGTTTTGGAGCTGACGATTATATTAGCAAGCCCTTTTCTATGATAGAATTAACCGCCAGAGTACATGCTGCTATTCGAAGAGCAACACAATATCTTCCAAAAGAGAATCAATCTAAGCCTACTACCATACATTTTAAGGAGCTTTCCCTTGATTTAAACACCTTTTCAGCAAAAATTAAGGATAAATATGTCCAGCTTACATCAAAGGAGTTTCATATGTTAAAGCTTTTTATGACAAACCAAAACAGAGTATTTACGAAGGAGCAAATTTACAATTTTATTTGGGAAGACGACTATTATGGAGATGAAAATGTGATAAATGTTCATATCAGAAGGCTTCGGAAAAAAATTGAAGACGATCCGTCTAAACCAAAGTATATTCAGACGATTTGGGGAATTGGATATAGGTTGGGTGAATAGCTTATGGTTTTTATTCTTAGTGTAGTCGTTGTAGGACTAGTTATAATCAATGGAGTACAATACTTTTCCAAAAGAAAATTTAACCAAGAGCTTCAAGAAATTAGTGAAAAAGTAGCAGACATTTTGAAACATTCGTCCTCAGAAAAAGTGCTCATTCAAACAGATCAAAAAAGTATTCAACTTTTTCTTATTCAAATTAACCGTCTCTTGGGCTATAACCAAAAGGTAATTGCGGATTATTCAAAGACAAAAGAAAGTTTAAGAAAAATGCTCTCCAATATGTCACATGATTTGAAAACTCCACTAACTGTTATTTTGGGTTATGTAGAAAAATTAAAATTGGATCAAAATTTGACCGAACGAGAGCGGAATGAGATCACTTTCCGCCTTCATCAAAAAACGTTAAGTGTAATCGAGCTAATGAATAATTTTTTTGATCTTGTAAAAATTGAATCGGATGATTATTCAATTCCTTTAAGCAGAATATCAATTAATGAAATTTGTCGAAAAAATGTGTTGGAATTTTTTGAATTACTACAAGCAACAGGTCTTCAAGTTGAGATTGATATCCCAGAACAACCTTATTATGTCCTTGGAAACGAAGACGCGTTAAATCGCATACTTAGTAATTTAATCTCTAACTCCATTCGATATGGAAGTGATGGAGGAGTGTTTGGTTTAACGCTTCGAGAAGATGGAAAATACATGGCAATAGACATTTGGGATAAAGGGAAAGGAATATCTGAGGTACATCAAGATCGGGTGTTTGAACGGTTATATACGTTAGATGATGCAAGAAATCCACAATTTCTAAGAAGTGGCCTTGGTTTAAGTATTACAAAACGATTAACAGAATCTATGAAGGGCTCTATTCATCTAAGTAGTAAGCCATATAAAAAAACTGTCTTTACTTGTGTATTTAAACGTATTAATTTGTAAGAAGAGGTGTTCTGTTGACCTACCTTAACGCGGTTCACAAGTATTTAAGAAATTTGTAAGGAATGGGAAAGAAAAATAATATATCTGTTCCTTATGATGAAAGTAGATACTAAGGGAGGTAAAAAAAATGAATAACGCCATTCGAACAAAAGGGCTTACGAAAAAAGCTAATGGTAGAGAGCTCGTTTCTAATATCAACCTTCATATTATTAAAGGAGAAATATATGGGTTCCTCGGGCAAAATGGATCTGGAAAAACAACCATTATGAAAATGCTCACTGGATTAATGATCCCCACATGTGGAGAAATAGAATTATTAGGTAACTTATTGACTGAAAAAACGAAATCGGTTTTAAAACGGGTCGGAAGTGTTATTGAATATCCCATTTTTTTTGATCATTTAACCGCCATTGAGAATGTAAAACTTCATTGTGATTATTTAGGGTTTTATGATGATAAAGCTATAAGCGAAGCCTTGGATTTGGTTCACTTAAAGGGTGTTGAAAAAAAGCAAGTGAAGAACTTTTCACTCGGAATGAAGCAGCGATTAGGGATTGCTAGAGCGATCATCACTAAGCCTGAACTAATTGTTTTAGATGAACCAACCAATGGGCTGGATCCAGTAGGTATCAAGGATGTCCGTGATTTAATCCTTATGCTTAATAAGGATTACGGGATTACCTTTCTGCTTTCAAGTCATATTTTAGGTGAAATGGAACAGATTGTAGACAGGATTGGTGTGATTAATAACGGAAAGTTAATAAATGAGGTCTCTTTAGCGGATATTCGAAAGCAACGAACGGATTATATTGAGCTTGTAACGACGGATGTAGAAAAAACAGTTTATTTACTTGAAAGTGAACTCCAAATTTCCAATATGAAAATCATCCAAGATAAAAAAATTCGGATTTATGATTGGACACAATCACTAAATACCATCTCCAAAATGTTAGTCTTACATGATATAGAGATAGAAGGAATTCAAAAACATATAAGTTCATTGGAAGACTATTTTTATAAGCAAATTAATGGGGGACGGCATAGTGAATAAACTAGTAAAGCTAGAATGGATAAAATTAAAACAAAAATCTATTTTAGGTGAGATAGTCATTTATTTGTCTATTCTTATGTTGTTGCCGTTGTTTTTTATAAAAATGGTAAGCGCTGATTTTGGACAGAACTTTGATTCTCTGTTCGAACTTATTAAGTCCATCCAGAGGGGGATGGTTCTGTTGGGGGCATCGATGATTAGTCAGGTTTTCATAGAGGAATATAAAAATAAAACCATCACACTCTCCTTCGGATATCCGATTAGCAGAAAAAAACTGTTTTTGGCAAAAGTGTTGTTTATCGCCCTTTTTATCTTTATGGTTACCATTGTCTCTTTTCTATTGACAGGGGTGGCAACATATTTACTTAATCAAGTGTTGCCTATTATTCATTTTTCAATAACGGGATCAAATATTGTAAGTTACTTTAGTGGTATGATTGTTGGATCGTTTATTGTCACGCTAATTAGTTTCATTCCGCTCTTTTTCTTTGCAATTTGGAAAAGAGCAACAGTTTCAACCGTAATCTGCGCAATAATAGCAATGAATTTACCAAACTTTTCCCCGATTTTTCATTTTAATAATGAGCTTATGATAGTAATACTATGTTCAATAGGGGCACTAAGTGTTTATCTTTCTATAAAGACAGCTGACCGGATAGGGGAGATATAGTTACATCTTTAATCGTTGGATGTATTTTCATCGTATGTTTGAGAGGAGTTTGAAGGTGATAAGCGATTTGAATAACGAAAAAATACCGAAGGAAGCGATTAAAGTATAACCTTGTAAAGGAGTTGCTTGGCTGTAAGGTAGTCGCGTTATATCTATTTGGTTCTGCCGTAATTGGTGGCTTGCGCATTAACAGTGATGTAGATGTCCTAGTGGTTGTAAATCATAGTTTACCTTAATTAACACGGAGAGAGTTTACAGACAGACTAATGCTTATATCTGGAAAGATAGGAAATACAGATTCTATGAGACCACTTTAAGTCACTGTCATAAATCATGGAGACGTTGCACCCTGGCGATATCCGCCAAAAAACGAATTTATCTATGGGGAGTGGCTCAGGGAAGAATTTGAGAATGGCCAAATCCCAGAACCAACTTCTGTCCCTGATTTGGCTATTGTTTTAGCACAAGTAAGAAAGAATAGTGTTTCACTTTTTGGTCCTTATGCTTCCGATACACTTGCCCCCGTGCCCGCGACAGATATTTGAAGAGCGATTAAGGATTCTTTACCGGGGTTAATTGAGGATATCAAGGGTGATGAACGTAACGTAATTTTAACCTTAGCTAGGATGTGGTTAACAGTAACTGTTGGTGAAAATTCTCCAAAAGATGCGGCTGCAGCATGGGCTATTCCACGGTTGCCTGAACAGCATGCAACTTTACTTGATTTAGCTAGAAAAGCCTATCGGGGAGAGTATGTTGATCAATGGGAAAGACCGGACTCCGAGGTGAGGACACTTGTTAATCATATGAAAAAATCTATAGAGTCATATCTTAGTGGCGGAGCATAAAGCGATAACAATGCAAATATAGACGCATTTCTCTGTAAACTTATGGTAAATAAATAATCCATTTTTTAAAAAAATGGATTATTTTGCGGAACCGATGTTCAAACTCCTTAATTACTAATCTATAGTGATTTCCAGTTAAGATAGATTGGTGGATCACTCTTTATGATCTAATCGCGGTAAAATCTCTTAGAAAACTTAAGGAGAAAATTTTATTCTAGTGTCTATCCATAATTCTGAATTTGTATTCTTAAAAATAAACAACCTCCTCAAGCATTATTTAAAAAGATTCATGGTTGTTCGTTTATTCAGGGATGGACGGGATCAGCTCTACGAGTCAGATCGTTTTGCACCATTATCAAGTATGTTAAACCATTCTCTATTTCTCCCTAGACATCTATTTCCTTTTATTGTATAATTTTAACTAACTAATTAGTTAGTCATTGAAGGTGAGGGGAGATTTAATGTCCAAAAAGAAAAGTGAAGTTAGCCGGGGGAAAATACTTTCTTCTGCTGAACGGCTGTTTGCTGCTAACGGTTACCATGGCACTACAGTTAGTCAAATTGTGAATGAAGCTGGTTTGACGCAGGCAGCGTTTTATCTATATTTTAAAAGTAAAGAAGAAATACTCAATGAAATATTTTGTATCTTTGAAGAACAATTAGTTCACTTTGTAGAAGCAGGTCGACAAATCAGGCAAAAGTCCTCATCCGAAGTGGAGGAATATTTATTTCAATCCTATATCGATTTGTTTAAATTGTTCGGGGCAAATAAAAATGTTACCAAAATCGTATTCAATGAAGGTAGTAAAGGAGAAGAATTGCGAAGCAGAATAGTTAAACAGATTCATGCAAACATGGTTCAAAACCAATCACTTGGAATTATAAGATCTGAAGTTGACACAGAATTGTTTGCAGAATTACTAGTTGCTTCTATTGAACGCATTGTTGTCCGTTATGGGATGGATGAAGAAGGGGGGTACTCCGCTGAGGCGTTAGGAGGTTCACTTGGAGGTATCGTCTGTCATGGAGTGTTAAATAAAATGTGAATTGATCCTATATGTATGTTGGAACTCATACTAAAAATAAAAGGAGATAAATAATGGATATCAATTTTTGGATGTTGATGTTTTTAATCGTCTTTATGCTTCATAATTTTGAAGAAATATTTACGATAGAATATTGGTTTAACACGACATATGCTGATATAAAAGAACATATTCCTTCATCAATTATAATAGAATTAGAGAAGTCAAAATCAATGACGGCTGGCCAGTTCGCAATGGCTGTGTGTGTGTTGTTTCTTGCTGTCTCCATGCTTTTAACCATCTCAGTAACAACAGAACTTTATTGGCTTTTTTTGGGGGCTAATATATTTTTTGCTTTAAATATTCTTACTCACCCTATCCAAGCGTTATTGCTTAGAAGATATGTTCCTGGATTATTGACAAGTATTTTTCTTATAGTGCCTTACAATTTGATTCTTTTTAACGTATTGTATCAAGAAGCTATGCTGGATACTAGTATGATTGTTTTATCTCTGATCGTAGGCGCCTTGTTTGTCCCACTGCTCTTATTGAGCCATAAAATAGCTGAGATATGGAAACAAAGATATACTTAAATATTATCTGGACATAGAAGTTCTTAGTAAAAAAAGCGAGTTCTTTATCAATTCCAGTTTTGCTACTCCATATAAAAAGGTTATTAGAGTTATACTCTTATAACCTTTTTATATTCCGATTCCAATAAATTGTACTCTATATTGGCAATCATTTAGAAGACAAAAAGTTAAAACTACCCAATTAATTTGGTTGTATATGTCCAAAGATTTTGACATTATTGTCGTAATTGATATAATGAAAATGTCCAATACTTTTGACATAGGTGATACTTTTGAAAAATAAAATTAAAGCAATACGAAAGAAACTAGGGATAACACAAGAGCAACTTGCCAAGGAGTGTGGAGTTGTTAGACAAACAATAAACTGTATAGAGAATGATAAATATGATCCCACACTAGAGCTGGCTTTCAAATTATCAAAAACATTAAGAGTAAAGGTAGATGAATTGTTTATTTATGAGTAAATTTCATTCGAATTATATAATAACAATGAAAGATATTGTAAGGGAAGGAAATGAAATCCTACATCTACCAACACAAAAAGTGATGGTACCTCCATCTGAGGAAGATAAGGAAACATTAGCTTGTATGATGAATTTTTTGAAAAATAGTCAAGACTCCTATCTATCTAAAAAATATAGATTACGTGCAGGAGTTGGCTTATCAGCGAATCAGATTGGCTTGAATAAACGTATGTTTGTAGCTTATTTAACTGACGAAAAGGGGATAGAACATGAATTTACCTTTATTAATCCCAAAATAATCAGCCATTCAGTTTCTTTGATTTACTTACCGCAAAGTGAAGGTTGCCTCTCTGTTGATCAAGATATAAAAGGGTTTGTCCCAAGATATGAGAGGATTAAAGTGAAAGGGTTTAATTTAGAGGGAGAAGAAATAGTATTGAAACTAAGTGGCTATTCCTCTATTGTTATTCAACATGAAATAGATCATTTAAATGGAATCATGTTTTATGAGCGCATTAATAAAGAAAGTCCTTTTAAACTACCGGAAAACGCTAAAGGTTTGTACTGAAATTTTCACAAATTAGGTCGGTATTCTAAGTTGTATAATGATATTCTGGGTCAGAAACGAATTATTATTCTCCCAACACAACGTCTATACAGAGTCCTTAATGATATTGTTACATCCGCATAGTATTTTCCTGCATAGTAGAATCATCAAAAAAACTCCAAAAGCCTAGAAATGTTTAATCTATTATCCTAAAGGAATGAATATGATTTCCTTTAGGATATATTTATTTATAACATGTATTTCTAAATCCTCATCCTTCTATGAAGGATTTTTTGTTTTTGAATAAAACATTCTTTAAATGAGCAAAATAATAAGACAAAGAAGTTAAAGGAATATGTATATGAAGTATGACTCTATTTCAGTTATCCATTTTATTTTATTATCCATGACATTTATTGGTTTAAAAAACCACGTGACCATTTTGCCACCACTTTTATCGCATGCAGGAAGAGATGGGTGGGCGTCTGTTTTACTGTCCACTTTTTTCTTATTATTCTGGGTGTTTTTACTTTTATACATACATAAAAAAACAAATCAAAAAGAGATCAAACAATTGTTAGGAGAACAGATAGGTAAAGTATGGTCTACTATTTTTCATGTTATTTTGGCTATTTTTTTTATGTTATTGGCAGCTTTTACGATGCGGGAGACATTACAATGGATTAATGCGACTTTCTTAATTGAAACTCCTATTTTGTCTTTATTAATTATCTATGTAGTACTATGTATCATGCTTGCATCGACAAGTTTACGAACAATTTTAATTACGAATGCTATCGTTTTATTCGGAGTTGTTATTTTCGGCTTTTTTGTAGCGATTGTTAATATTCAGGTAAAAGATTACGTCTTATTATTGCCCTTATTTGAACACGGTTTTCAACCCGTATTAAAAGGTATGATATATCCAGCATCGGGAACGATTGAAGTTGTATTTCTGCTTTTTTTGCAGCACAAAATGAAAGGTCGTCTTCGATTTATTCACTATCTCATCATCATTGGAATTTTGACGATACTAACACTAGGTCCATTGCTTGGAGCAATTACTGAGTTTGGTCCTGATGAAGCGATAAAACAAAGATTTCCCGCTTATGAAGAATGGGGGCTTGTTAGTATAGGTCGATTCATTGAGCATCTCGATTTTCTATCTATTTATCAATGGTTAACAGGAGCATTTATTAGAGTAGGATTAATATTATATATCGTTATTCATCTGTTTGATTTTCATAGGAAACCAAAGAAAATATGGTTTATCATTTCTCCAGCATTTCTTATAATATGTCTTATTTTATTGAAAGTGGAAGATCACACATTTATTAAATGGCAAGGAGATTATTTTTTACCTATGACTTTTGTTATGTTTTTTATCATCTCCCTGTTTTACGGATTGGTTGCTTTTATCTCTAGTAGAAAGAGGAGGCAGAAACGTGAGTTCAAATGAGAAAGAAAGTGGTTTAGATGCTAATAATGAAAGGATAGCGAATGCTAAACAATTAAAACAGTTATTTGAAAGATCGTCTGATGTAAACTTTCAAAAATATACATTTAGTAAGTATAGTGTCTTTTTTATTACGTGTGATTCAATGATTGACAAACAAATGTTGCAAAGCGTAATTGTGGAAAGAGTACAGAAATACCTACTAAATACGGATGATAAGCCAATAAAAAAAACGATAGAAAATCAACTGCACATTCCTAGTCTACAAAAATTAGAAACTCAGGAAGATATTATTTCACATGTTTATACGGGACATGTCCTTCTTTACTTTGAAGATGTCAACCTGATTTACTCAAGTAATATTGAAAGCAAACCTAATCGTAATCCAGAGGAAACAAAAACGGAAGTCCCTGTTAAAGGTCCGAGAGATAACTTTATTGAAGATATTTCCGTTAATATTGCACTAGTAAGAAAACGGTTACCGACAAATTCTCTATGTGTAGAAAAGTTTGAAGTAGGAAAAAGGACAAAAACAGCAGTAGCAGTTCTATATTTCGATGATATTGTAAACAAAGATATTATTAATGGAGTCAAAGATAAAATTGAAAAAATTGATTCAAATATAGATGTACTTTTTAGCGGGGATATTTTAATGGAGTTTATTGATAAGCGTTCCAAACTTTTCCCTAGACATGACTATACGGGAAGACCAGACTTTGCTGTGCAATCTTTAATAAGAGGGCGAGTGTTTATTCTTGTTGATGGGGTGGCGTACGGATTGATCACACCAGTCAATCTTTTTTTACTTTTTAAGACTCCAGAAGACAATGAATATCCGACCGTATTTAGCTCATTTGCACGATTATTACGAGTATTTGGAATTATAGTAGGTACATTACTTCCGGCTTTTTGGTTAGCCTTAACAACCTATCATCAACACCAATTACCACTACAATTACTTGCGACAGTTGTTCAAGCAAGTACGGGGCTACCGTTCCCGGCTGCTTTTGAAATGATACTTATGCTTATTATGTTTGAACTGTTTCGTGAAGCGGGACTACGATTGCCAGAAGCAATTGGAGGTACATTAAGTGTAGTTGGGGGGCTAATTATTGGAGATGCAGCAATTCGTGCAGGAATAACGAGTCCAGCAATGGTTGTAATCATAGCTGTATCGGTTATATCTACGTTTACTTTAGTCAATCAATCATTTGTTTCCGCTGTAAGTATCATTCGTATCGTAACCATTTTAGCCACTGCTTTATTTGGGTTATTTGGATTCTTTGTAGCCTTTTACTTTGTCCTTTTATATTTAGCCAATATCCGAATTTTTGGAACTCCATACTTAAATGTAGCAGATCATATAAAATGGTCCATAATAAAACACACATTTTTACGTCAATCCCAAATTAATTATAAATACCGTCCAACTGAATTAAAGACAATTGATAAGACAAGATTAAAAGAGGATAAAAAATGAAAATAACAATCAAAATTGTAATGATGACTGTACTGGTAGTTCCATTTCTTTCGGGATGTTGGGATAATAATGAAGCTGAACGGTTGTTGTATGCCCACGCAATCGGTATTGATTTTGTGGATAATCAATATAAGGTTGATTTACAAATAATCAATTTAACAAGTGTTGCTAAGTCAGAAACGCCTATTTCAGCGGAAGAATCTCAATCTGAAGTTGGAAGTGCTACTGGAAAAACGATGGAAGAAGCAATTGCTAATTTATATAAGTCGTTAGACGCGGAACTTTTCTGGGGGCATTTAACTTATATTATTTTTTCTGAAGAGGCATTAAAAGAAAAACGAGTGAATGAAGTGATTGACAGTTTTATTCGTTATTACGAAACTAGATATAGAATTTGGGTATACAGTACAAAAGATGATATTAAAGAAATACTATTAACTGTACCAATTAACAATCTCCCTATAACGATTTCTAAACTGGATGATCCTTTAAACTCATATAGTCAATATTCTTTTATTCGCCCAATCAATATACGAGAACTCATTATTGGATTAAATGAACCTAATCATGAAATTGTCATACCATTTGTCACAGCTAAGGAAAATTGGAGTGTTTCAAAGGGAAAATCACCAAAACCCACTATAATTGGAGGGAGTCTTTTAAGTTCAACTTCCTATAAAGAAACGTTATTAGGTAGCAAAATAGCAGGTCTTCAATGGATGAATAGCAAGTCCAAAGAAGGAGAAGTGTCTTTCTTACTGAAAAAAGATAAGGAGGAATCACTTGCGTCTATTTTTATACAAGATGTAAATGTGAAAGTCACCCCCATTATTAAGCAAAATGACGTGACATTTGATGTTACCATATCGGTGAAAGCTCTTGGTAATATCATTCCTTCAGGGGCAAAAATGACAGATTTAGAAAAAGGAGTAAAGGACACGATAAAACAAGAGGTAAAGAGGACGTATATGGAGGCATTAGAACATGATGTAGATATTTACCGTTTATCAGAATTTGTTTATCGATACCATAATAAAGAATGGAAAAGATTACAGGAAAATGGAAAAGTAAAATTAGATGAGGATTCACTTTCGATAGATGTTAAGATACGAAAGTTTAAATCAGGAAGAAAATCTATTGATAATTTATAAGAGCTAACGTACTTCATCCATCAAACGATATAGTATAGTTTCACGTATAATTCTTTATTAGGTAAAATACTCAACTTTACAAGAAAGCACGTACTATGTGTTTTTCAAATTTAATATTCTCCTAAAAGGAAAAATAATTATCCCTCTAATGATTAGTACCACATAATGAATTGTACCCGTTTTGTAAATTATTCATAACGGTGGAATTCATGTGATAAGTAGAAGCTTAAGCAGGTAATAAAAATAGCATTGTACTCTTAACTGCAATGCTATTTTTAATGGCTTATTTTGTTGTAATGGATTATTATTTCGTCTAATTGTTTGCCCACCCCTGATGGTTTCGTGATAAATAAATAGTTGCTAACTCTATTATTTTTCTTCCCACGGTAAGATATCTTCCTTTCAGAATCACTCTATAGCCGATTCACCACATACGTTTCACAATACATAAAAATTCCCTAATTTAATTAATGGTTTACTTATTACTTGAAAGTTACTCAACGTCATCTTGTAAACTTTTAATATAATCATTAAATAAGGTTGGTGCTATTAATTAAAGAGGTTATAAAAAACGGGTTTCAGTGAGTACATTTGGATGGTGTTTATTGTAGGTCTGAGTATATTAATAAAAACGTAATATTCTTAAAAACATGGTTTATATAGTAGGGGGAGTTTAATTGAAAAACATACTTTCTTTAATATTATTAGTCTTTCTTACTCTACTGTCGGGTTGTAACTCCGAGGGAGAAGATAATGAATTAATTGATCTTGATGGGGTTGATACAATTTATATACTTAATGGTAGTACTAATGTAAATCTAACAAATACGGAAGATACAAATTTAGAAGTAAATCACGGTAATTATAAGCTTGACATTAAGCAAGATAAGAGTGAGATTCTTCTAAATGTGAAAAAAAGTTGGTATCAATTTGGACCGAGAGTTAATCTAAATAAAAAATTTAAAATAGCTATTCCAAAAGACTTTTCGGGGAAAATAATTTTAGAGGGAGGATCGAGCAATATCACTTCAGATAATTTACAGGCAACGGACCTTGATATTAAAACTAGAAGTGGCAATGTCACAATTGAATATGTGAATTTTCAAAGTAACCTAGAAGTAAACACTGTGAGTGGTAATGTCGATATTTCTTTGAACAATGATTCACCCGATATCAACTTAAAAGTAAATACAGTAAGTGGAAATCAAATGGTTGCAGTTCCCTTAGACAAAATTAACTTGCAAAAAGAAAATAGAATTGAAGGAACATCTGGAAATGAAACCGACAATGTTCATGTAGAGACGACATCAGGAAATATTTCGATTAAATGATTTAGTATTTCATTATTATGACTTGGACGGTAATGCATTTAATTGGTTCACTGTTTTGGCTAGACTGAAATTACTTTATTGCTTATTTTTAGAAAATCTGAATGTAGTATTTACATTCCTATCACAGAGGTGAATAAAATGAATTCTCATAATCGGACTTATGGGGAATGGAGTGGTTTGGATACCTCTATTGTGTTCATTGCTTGGCTTATTCTAAGTACGGAACCACTATTTAATGGGGCAGGAAGAATATTTGATAAATTGTTTTCTTCCCCAGTAATTGCGGATTATATTGGAGCAATTGTAATTCATTTAGTGCAATTAATCATCGTAGTAGTTTTCGTTCTTTCTAAACACCAAATTTCTTGGAAAAATTTCGGATTTCGTTCGATATCAAAGCAAAGTCTGAAACACTTATTTTTATGGAGTATTATCGGGTTGATACTAAATGCGACTGTATTAAGCTTAACCGCACTTGTGTGGTCTGGGGGATCTTCTAAAGCCGATACCATTCAAAGTACAGGATTCTTCTTATCGATAGTAATGGTGGCAATCATTGCCCCGATTGTGGAAGAAATTGTTTTTCGGGGAGTAATCTATAAATTTTTGCGAGTAAAGTTGGGGGTTCCACTAGCAATTTTAATAAATGGTTTTCTATTTGGTATTAACCATGCTCCTTCATGGGAACTGTTATTAAATGCTGCAGTAATGGGGGCGTTTTTTGCATATATTTATGAGCGTTCTGGTACTTTATGGGTACCTATTATTGTTCACGGTCTTACAAACGCTGCTGTAACAATTTTGTTTTTTTTACTTATCGGAACATAACATACTCTCGTTCGTTGTCTAAGTACCTCAGATGGAAATATTTTGACGGATTTTATGTGTATCTTTTGTAAGTTTCGCTATATTAACTTTCTTTAAATACCGACATGGATTAAATGTAATTGTAATGCTCATTTTTCCTTTATGTTATTGCAGTAAGAGGAGATAAGCCACACATGTTTACCGATGATCCAACAGTTTCAATATATTTTTATTTTGTTGGCATTACTTTCGAAGATTATATAATTGGTATTGGGAATAAACCAAGAGATGTATATAATGACGAAAAAGCGCTTTTTCTGCATCTGAGCTTCGAAAGAAACTCTACGGTGAAAAGATAAAAAAGAGAATACGAAAGATTAAACGATAATCTCATTTCACAAGAGTTGACCTAATGAAATGAAATAGTCAGCATCGTTTAGTTTATTTGATTTGCAAATATTTTTGTTTCATAAAAAGCCTAACTGAACTGATCAATAATTATATGACCCTTATGGCTTTTATTCTTTGATTTAAGAAACCACTAGTTGCATAAGTTTTATAAAAAGGATTTAAAAGTGGATGAAGTACATCAGTTTAGTGAAGAACGTTTGTATTCCTTAAAATTTTCTTGACAAGATGTAAATTACTAATTATTATTTAACTAGTTAGACTAACTAATTAAAGGAATGATTTGATGAATAATCTAGAAAACTTTTTATTGCCTACTTATATAAATAGGCTTTCCCATTTTTTTTCCCAGTTAATTCAAATAAAAGCCGAACCATATGGAATAACAAATGCACAATTAAATGTAATGTTTTGTCTCGTTGATGGTGACCCGATAACACAAAAACAATTACTCCAATATCTTGATGTCAAATCCTCAACATTAACTGTTTTGCTAGAACATTTGGAACATAAAGGATTAATTATTAGAAATCAGCACCCCGATGATTCGAGAGCAAAAATTCTATTACTAAGTGAAAAAGGGAAGAATTTTATTCAGCAGACTGTGGAACCAATGGCGAAAGAATTGGAAATACATTTGCTAAAAGGATTTAATCCAAGTGAAAAAGAACAATTATTTAATCATTTTGATCGCTTACTTATAAATATGGTACAAATTAAAAAGCAATTTAGAGAGCAATAAGATGTTATTAGCTTAAAATGAGAGGAGATTGGGATATGGAGATATTAAAAAAATTTGCTTCACAGTTTGGAAAGCCAGAAGGAATTTTAGGCAACATTGCAGGCAGATTAATGGCATCGACAGGTGTTCAAAAAAATAAATGGACAGTCTCATTATTAAATATTCAAAGTACGGATAACGTCTTAGAAATTGGCTTCGGACCAGGGGTTGCAACTGAATTAGTGTCAAATGTTATTCACGAGGGACATTATGTAGGAATTGATTATTCTAAGGTCATGTTACAGCAAGCAAAAAACAGAAATAAAGAGGCAATACAAGAAGGTAAAGTTACATTAAAACTAGAGGAAGTAAGTAATGTTCCTTCATTTGAGCTAAAGTTTGATAAAGTATTTTCAGTTAATTCCATTATTTTTTGGGAAGATCCTGTTAAATCATTGAAGAAAATACGACAAATTATGAAGCCTAATGGTCTTATCGCTCTAACTGTTTTACCTTATATGAAGGGGGCAACTGAAGAAACATCTAAAAAGCTAGGAAAGGACATTGTTAGTTATTTAGAACAGGCAGGGTTTTCCAATATTAAAACGGAATTAAAGAAAAAGAAACCCGTTACCGCTATATGTGTACTAGGAGTTAATAGTTAAGAAGAAATCAATTTTGAGTAGAATAATAGGGAGTTTTTTCCATCTCCCGAACGGTGGAATAAAAAGTCCTCCTCGTCTTTGTAGATTGATGCTTATTAGAAATAAGAATTTATAAAATAAGCGAACTTTAACACTACAGCGAGGAGGACCGATAATTATTATGAAGAGGAAATTATATGATTTCAGTATTAGTCTCAGATATAACAAAAGGGACTGTGATTTTAGATTATTCATTTTCATTTGGAGACTTATTCGTTAATCCCCTTTTAATGAGCTTCCGACGATACTGATTAGCTACTTACTGGTGGGAATTTTGCTATACTCTTCCTCATAAAATAATCTTTTCAAATAGCGATTTAGCAGTATGTCCTCAGGATCCATTTGTTTTCTAATTTGTAGGAAATCGTTTAATTTTGGATACATCTCTTGAAGGTCTTGAGCGGTTAGTGTATGCATTTTCCCCCAGTGTGGTCGACCATCATAATGGAGGAACACTTCTTCAATCGCGGCGAAATACGCTTCGTACTCCATTCCTTTATACATATGAATAGCGATATAAGCGGAATCACGTTGATAAGAAGGGCTTAGCCATAGATTATCTGCTTGAACGTAACGGCATTCGATCGGGAAGTGAACTTTAAATTTATTTTTCCGGATCACATAATCAATGTCTTGCAGAACAGTGGCCATTTTGTCGGAGGGAACACTGTATTCCATTTCGTTGAATTTTACCAGTCGTGGAGTAGCGTACATGTCAAAGCTATTACCAATTGCTTTTCCTGTTGGAACTCCCAAGGCAATGATCTTACTAATGAATTTACTCATTTTTGGCTGATTTTTACTTAATTCGGACAATACCCAAAGTGCACCGTTTTCAAGGACCATGTTATTGAAGGTACTATTTCCTTTTAGTTTTGTAACGTCTTTATCTCCCGGTGAATTTAATGTTTTAATTTGACAGGTACTTGAATACGGAAACCAGAAAAACTCGAAATGACGATTGGAGGTTGTTAAGCTATGTAAGTTTGGAAATATCTCACCTGTTGAAGCTCGGCTGCTTTCGCTGATCAGTTGATGAGTGTCGATGACTTGGATTTCTACTTTTACGATGATTCCAAGCATACCGAGAGATAGGCGGGCGGCGTCAAACAAATGGTTGTTTTTATTTTCGGAAACAGTTAATATTTGTCCGTCTGCCGTGACGATGGTTAGTTCGGTGATTTGTGTTGATAGACTACCGTAGTTTATCCCTGATCCATGCGTCCCCGTACTAATTGATCCTGCGATTGTTTGTGAGTTGATATCTCCAAGGTTCTCCATTGCATATCCTTGTTCGTGTAAAAGATGTCCGAGGTCTTTTAGTGTCGTTCCAGCCCAGACAGTAACTCGTTTTTTCTTGTGGTTGATTTGATCGATTCCTCTTAAATTTTCCAATGACAGAAGTACCCCTTCTGTGGCTGCAATAGGGACGAACGAATGGCCAGCTCCGATGACGCGAATTTTTTTCCTTTCGCGTCGGCATGTGTTGACAATATTTCGAATGTGCTCAATGCATTTTGGATAAAGAATATTTTGAGGCTCATTTAAGAAAGATTCCGACCAGTTTTTCCATCTCTTTTTCTTTTTTAAAGGAAACATTGATAATCACCTCGATATGTTTTATACGCGTCTATAATTTTGTCGTCTTTTATCAAATGAATATGATGAAAATGCTCACATAGTTCTCCCGCTTTGCTGTGACGAAGAAAAATCGGATCACCGTGTTTAAGTGGAATGTCTCCGTCATAATAAATGGGAGTCTGGACTTCACCCGCACCTTCGTTAGCGGTGAGGCATGCTCCTTCCGGCAGGTAAATGTGAGGCATTCGGTCCTCGCCCATTGCCCCGGAGGCAATGTAGCCACCACCAGTACAGGTATACATATGTTTTTTCGGTATTCGAGTGATTTCAATAGCGTATGCAAGTGCCGGTAGATTGGAATAATCTTTATAAAAATCAAACAGGCGAGAGTTGAAAAATCCGGAACCGACTGTGATTTCTGTGACATTCTCTTTCGCTGTCTGGTGCAAGCTCCCAGTACCTCCGCCATTTATAAAGCGGAGATCAATTTGTTTCTGGTGAATGACGTCGATAATCTCCTGTCTTTTTTTTATTAAAACTTTTGATGAGTGGTTTTTAAGGAAGCGTACGACCTTGTTTTTCAACCGTTGTTTTGGGTTATTGTCGGTTACGCCAGCAATTTGGGCTTCGTAACCCATGATGCCATCAAGTTTCATGTAGGGTGAGTCATCAATCCGATTGATGAGGGCAACAACTTGGGAAACTGTTTTTACAGGTGATCGATGGACGCCAAAATGCAAACCGGGATATTCGCTTGAGAGATCGATATCCAGGCAGACGAGGAACTTTTGATTATTTTCTGCAGCAATCATTTCAAGATGATTGATATGTTCAATAGAATCAACCATTACGGTTATGGTCTGCTTGTTCATGACTCGGCTTGCTATAGCTTTTAAATGTTCGGGGTTCCAGACAGGATAAGCTATAAGCAAATCGTCCAACCCATTGTCATTTAAATAGATTGCTTCATCAGCAGCATAGCACATGATTCCTTGAAAAGTTGATGAAACGTTAAGGATTTCTTTGAGGATCGGCACACTGCGGATCGATTTGCTAGCAATGCGGATGTTTTTGTTGTTGCTAGCACTTATAATATTTTGTATATTGGTATGAAACATATCCATATCTAAAAATAAACAAGGCTTTGGAATATTTTTTAAAGCATTTTTATAGCTTGTATATGCTTCCATTGGATGTGTCACCTCTTAGAGAAAATTCTCATTATTCATATTTTATCATGGAAGTTGGGTGATATGTGAAAGTATTTTAATTCTTTTTGAACTAATGTCACCATTAATTACTAGATTTTGAGCCAAGATCATCATTTTTTTTATTAATTTTGTAATCACTTTTACAATTACTTTTTTATTCTACCTGAATATTCCTATACAAGCTCAATATATAGCTGCAATATTCTTATTATTCTGTTGTTTTTCCATCTTTTAATAAATTGATAAAGTTCTGGGCAGCTTTAGATAAGCTATGATTTTTTCGCCATATTAATCCGACTGGGGCAGAAAACTTAGTATTGGAAATTTTACGAGCATGTATAGGATATTCTTTATGTTGTTTAAGTACTGTTTCTGGAACAATGGATGTGCTAAAATTTCTCGAAACCAAATCCAATAGGAGTGTAGTATCGGAACATTCACCAATGATGTAGGGATTTAATTTAAAGCGGGAAAAAGCTTCCAAAATTAAATAATGCACACCTAATCCTTCTGTACTTGGTAAAAGGAGTGGGCAGTTTTGAATTTCATCAAGAGAAACATTATGGTTGATTGATTTCTGGTTTTTGGAAGTAATGAAATAAAAAGGTTCAGTATAGAGATGAAGAACTGAAAAGTCATCCAACTCAAGTGGTAATCGTATAAAGGCCAATTCTATAGCCCTATCTCTTACAAGTTGACAGAGAAGAGAGGATTCATTTTGCTGAATTTTATAAGTTACTTTTGGATATTGTTTCTGAAATTGTAGGAGAGTTTCAGATAAGTTTGCTAATGAGAAGGTGTTAACACCTAGCATCAATGTTCCCCTGATTCCAGCCCCTACTTCTTTTACTTCCACCTTGGTTTCCTCCATTAACTGAGTCATTTGCAGGGCATATTTGTATAACGTCTTTCCTGCCTCGGTTACTTCAAAGTATTTCCCACCTCTTTCCACTAGTTTGGAGCCGAGTTCTTTTTCCATTGCTTTCAGCTGTTGACTTAATGGTGGTTGAGACATGTGAAGGCGTCTAGCGGCAGCGGAAATTTTTCTTTCCTCAACAATTGCTATAAAGTATCGTAGTTGTCTTATGTCCATTTTAAAAAACTCCTTTTATTATATGTAAAACCTTAGTAAAATTAACTTTTTTAATATTTTTCATATACATATCTTCATGGTAGCATATTTATAAAGGAGGGAAAAGAAACTATGAAGGTGTGGCAAATGTTTTTAATTCTGCTATTCATTTTTTTGCTTACCGCATGTCAATCAACTTCTGAATCCCCGGAAAGCTTGTCAAAAGAACCACAATTGATAGATGAGGAGAGAGACACGATGAATCAACAACTTATTGACTCTGCAGAATGTGGGGACACTGAAAAAGTTCTGTATTTCCTTAAAGAGGGAGCAGATATAAATGCAACGGATGAACACGGGATGACAGCTGTAATGGCGGCAACCTATAATCATAAGACAGACACTGTGGAAACACTTATCCAACAAGGTGCAGACATAGATATTCAGGATAATAATCAGGATAATGTGCTTTTGTATGCTGGTGCAGCAGGATTTCTTGATATTGTTAAACTTGCAGTTGAAGCAGGAGCTGATACAACGTTAACAAACCGGTATGGTGGAATAGCAATTATTCCTGCTTCAGAAAGAGGACATGTTGACGTAGTAAAAGAACTTTTAGTACATTCCGATACAGATGTTAACCACATTAATAATTTACACTGGACTGCATTATTGGAAGCAATCATTCTGGGTGATGGCGGTAAGGATCATCAAAAAATTGTACAATTGTTAGTTGATCATGGGGCTGATGTTAATATTAGTGATAGAGAAGGAGTTTCTCCTATACAGCATGCCCAAAATTATGGATATAAAGAAATAGAAGCAATATTAAAAGAGGCAGGAGCATAGGTGTTGTCTAACAAAATGACTTTTTTAAAGACTTTATATTAATCATGAAATAGAGGTGAAATTTAATGGATTTTGTGAAACATACCATCGAATTGGCACATAAAAATGTAGAAGTAGGAGGTCGTCCCTTTGCTACCGTGATTGTACAGAATGGAGAAATTGTAGCCGAAAGCCCAAATTTGGTAGCACAAACACACGATCCAACAGCTCACGCTGAAGTGCTTGCCATCAGAGAAGCATGTAAAAAACTGCAAACGGAACATTTAACAGACTGCGAAATTTATATTCTGGCAAGTCCGTGTCCAATGTGTTTGGGATCCCTTTATTATTGCAGCCCCAAAAAAGTTATTTATATTACCACACGTGAAGATTATGCACCATATTATCAAGATGATCGTAAATATTTTGAACTGGAAACATTCTATGAGGAATACAATAAACCAATTGAAGATCGCCGATTGCCTATGGTTCAACAACCGAATGAAGAGGCTATTAAGGTATACCAACGTTAGAATGAATTAAACTCCAAATGATTAACATAATCATACGTTGAAAAATAATACTTTAGGAGGCAATCGACATGGCAGGTAAAACTTATTGGTTAACTAATGTTAGATTAGAAACAGGTTACCAATACGAAAAAGGTTTAGTAACAGGAACAGACACAGAACAATTTCATGTGCGGATTGAAAATGGAACAATAAAGGAAATTGTCTCCGTAGATAAGCCGTTAATAACGGATTTACCTATAAAGGATGCGAACAATTTTTTAATGCTCCCATCTTTTAGGGATATGCATATTCACCTTGATAAAACATATTATAGTGGTCCTTGGAAAGCGCCCACGATTCCATCAAAAGGTATTATCACACGATTGGAAGAAGAGGAGGAATTACTCCCACGCCAACTGCCTGTTGCAGCAGAAAGAGCGAAAAATTTACTGGACTTATTGTTACGTGCGGGCTCAACGCACATTCGTACACATTGTAATGTTGATCCTATAATCGGATTAAACAATCTTGAAGCAACTTTACAAGCGATGGAAGCATATAAAGGAAAAGCTTCTGTTGAAGTTGTCGCTTTTCCGCAGCATGGAATATTACGAAGTCAGTCTGTTTCACTTGTTAGGGAGGCACTACAAAACGGTGCATCCTTAGTAGGAGGTGTTGATCCGGCTTCCCTTGACGGAAATATTGAAAAATCATTACAAACGGTGATGGAATTAGCCGTAGAAGCTAATGCAAATATTGATCTCCATATACATGATCCTGGGCATCTTGGTATTTTCACTTTTAAGCGATTAGCAGCTTTGACTGAGGAAGCAGGGTGGCAAGGAAAAGTAACCATCAGCCATGCATTAGCGCTTGCAGACATCTCATTTGAAGAAGTGACTGAGGTTGCCGAGATACTTGCTCATCAAGGTATTTCCATTACCTCATCGGTTCCCATAGGAAAAACAATTCCGATTCCTCTATTACAGAAAAAAGGAGTAAACGTTTCTCTGGGTGATGATAGTATTACGGATCATTGGTCTCCATTTGGAAAGGGAGATAGTTTGGAGAAAGCAGGTATGCTAGCGGAAAGGTTTAGTTTAAGTGATGAACGTTCTTTAGGGCAAACCTTAGGATATATTACAGGAGGCATCACTCCTTTAAATACAGAGGGTGAACAAATTTGGCCGAAGGTTGGAGATCATGCAGATTTTGTTTTTGTAGACACGAGCTGTTCAGCAGAAGCGGTTGCAAGGAGAGCAAGTAGAATAGCTGTTTTCTATAAAGGGAATTTAGTCGTTGGTGCATTGTAAAATTTATATTAGAAAGGGTCGATCATATGAGTTCTGGCTATTGGCTAACGAATGTAACTTTGGAAACTGGCTATCAAATGGAAAATGATGCGATAACGGGTACAAAAACTAAACAAAATCATCTGTTCATTCAAGATGGAAAAATCGAGAAAATTTTACCCGCTCTAGAATCTATTAAAGACAATTTACCACAAAAAGATGCAAAGGGATTGTTGGCTCTTCCATCCTTTGTCGAAAAACATTGTCATTTAGATAAAACATTACTTGGTGACCGATGGCGTTCAGTAACATCTGTAAATAGTATTTTTAAACGTCTTGAAATCGAGAAAAAAGTTCTTCCTAACTTGGAAACAACTACACAGGAGCGAGCGGAAAAGCTACTTAATAATTATTTGACAACTGGTGTGACACATGTACGAACGCATGTAGACATTTATCCAGAAGTCGGATTGAAGAATTTGGTCGAAGTTAAAAAAGCACTGCAAACATTTGATGGGAAATTATCTCATGAAATTGTTGCATTTCCTCAACACGGTTTATTACGCTCGAATGCAAAACATTTAGTCAGAGAGGCTCTTCGTCAAGGGGTGAATTATGTAGGTGGTGTTGATCCAGCTACTGTAGATGGTGACATTGAAACTTCCTTACATCAGATGGTGGAACTCGCTGTTGAAGGAAATGCAGGAATCGACTTGCATTTACACGATGCCGATTATCTTGGTGTATATACAATGAAAAAATTAGCACAATTAACGAAAGAAGCAGGTCTTCAAGACAAGGTCGCGATTAGTCATGCATTTGGTCTAGGGGATATCCCTTTATCTCAAGTCGAAGAAATTGCGGAAACACTTGCTGACGCAGGAATCACCATTATTACTAGTGTGCCGATTAATCGAAAGTTCCCACCTATAGGATTATTGCGCGAAAAAGGTGTAGCGACTGCCATTGGGTGCGACAATATTTTTGATGTATGGTCTCCCTTTGGAAACGGAGATATTTTAGAACGGGCCGGTCGTTTGGCAGAAGTTTCGGGATGGGTAGATGAAAGATCATTATCTCAAACACTTTCCTTTATTACTGATGATAAGGCACCGCTTGATCCACATGGGAAACAAGTTTGGCCACGAGTCGGTGACGACGCAAGTATCGTTTTCGTTGAAGCCTCCTGCTCGGCAGAAGCCGTTGCTAGAAGAGCAAAAAGGGTTACGACCATATACAAAGGAGAAGTTGTTTCAGGTTCGCTTGGTTTACATGAAAAATAACAAAAAATCGTCTTAGGAGTTAAGAGTACCTTCGTGTTTAAAATGATTAACTCCAACCTTCCTTTACTAAAAAATAAGTTTGTCAAACAAGGTGGACTTGCACACCTTGTTTGACAAACATAAAGGATATGTTTCCTAGGTGATTATGATGTAGTTGAATACAGAGTTTCCTTGGTCTGACATCAAGAGCCACTTATTTAATTGCCACCAGGTAAAATCTATTCGACTAGATATCGTATCCTTGTCTAAGTGTTTTATAGGTTTTCCCCTTTTAACATTAGTGAGCAACTTGTCCACCATCTACTGCATATACATAACCATTACAGAAGCTTGCTGCATCAGATGAAAGGAATACTACCATTTCAGCGATTTCTTCTGGTTGAGCAGCACGTTGCAATGGAACGTTAGAAATAACTTCTGCCCATTTTTTTGGGTCATTTTTCCACATTTGAGTCATTGGGGTTTCAGTTAAACCGGGTGCAACTGCGTTTACACGAATACCATCTTGAGCGTAATCAAATGCAGCAGCTTTTGTTAAACCAATAACAGCATGCTTTGCAGCAACGTATGGTGCCATATTAGGATCAGCGATTAAACCAGCAACTGAAGCAGTGTTTACGATTGTTCCACCACCATTAACAACCATATGCTCAAGTTCTTGTTTTACAGCAAGGAATACCCCTTTTACGTCAACCGACATTACTTTATCAAATACATCTTCTTCGATATCTGCGAATTTTGCTGGTTTATTTAAAATTCCTGCATTATTGAATGCATGATGTAATCCGCCAAATTGTTTTACTGTTTGTTCAACAAGTGATTTTACTTCTTTTGAGTTTGACACATCTGTATTAAAGAATGCGGCTTCCCCGCCTTCTTTTTGAATAAGTTCAACAGTTTCATTTGCGCGATCATCAACGTCACCAATAGCTATTTTAGCACCACGCCGAGCAAAAGTAAGTGCTGATGCACGGCCAATACCAGTTGCAGCTCCAGTGATTAGGACAACACGGCCTTCAAAATCTTTTCTATTCATATATATTTCCTCCATTTTTCTTTTGAACGTTATCTGTGTTTAGAATAACCGTTTTGACTATTTTTATAATTATTCTGTTCAAAACAGCTGATATACTTTTCGTTTATCTGATTAATGTATTTTATCCTTTTATATGTATCAATCTCAGGCCTGCACAAAGTTGAAAATATGAATCTACATAAAATAATTACTGAAACTTACAACATTGTGATATTCTTAATTATGCAACGAAGTAGATTGTTTCGATTTGACCATATATGCTAGTAGAATCACCGTATTCATATTTAGATTTAATCTAATAAAAATTAAGGAGTATTTTAAATGATGAAGAAAGTAGTTTCAGCCATGGAAGTCGCTAAATTGGCAGATGTATCACAATCAACGGTATCAAGAGTTTTTACACCGGGAGCAAGTGTTTCAGAAAAAACACGAAAAAAAGTGCTGGAAGCTGCTGAGAGGCTAAACTATTACCCTAATGCTTTAGCTAGAGGGCTAATTACTAAAAAAACAAATATCGTGGGCTTAGCCATGAAAGATATTCAAAATCCTTTCTATCATGAAGTGTTAGGCTTATTTACAAAAAAGCTAAGAGAGAAGGGCTATTTTGTATTATTTGTCTATACGGAGAATGAGGAGATTCAGCAAGAAGAAATCAACCATTTTCTGGAATATAATGTGGAGGCAATTATTGTGACGGATGCTCTGTTGTCTTCAAAGTTGGTTGAACAGCTAAGGAAAAACGATATCCCAGTCATTTTATTTAACCGATATGAAAAGAGCTTGCAATGCAATTCAGTTAGCTCTGACAATGTTTATGCAGCAAGGAAGATTGCAGATTATGTATATCAAACAGGATATAAGGACATTGTTTTTATTACTGGAAAAACAAACACATCTACAAGTAGGGATAGGCAAAAAGGGTTCACGGAATTTTTAAAGGGTAAAGGAATACATGTCAACATATTGGAAGGGAATTATACGTACGAAAAATCTTTCTGTTTGACTAAACAAATGTTAGAAGATGGCTATAAACCGGAAGTGATTTTTGGTGCGAATGATATAACTGCTTTGGGAGCAATGGACGCACTTAAAGAAAAAAATATACGTATTCCCGAAGAGACGGCCGTAATTGGTTTTGACGATATTAGAATGTCATCATGGCCAAATTATGCTTTATCGACGTGGGTACAGCCAGTTGAAGAAATGGTTGATGAAGTCATCAATATCTTAATTTCAAGTGACAAAAGGGATAAACAGAAAGCAATTAAACTAAAAGGACAATTTATTCATCGAAAAACGACGATCTTGCAAAAAGGTTGACAACTGAAAGCGATTAATTTAGTGTTTTAGTTATAAAAAAATAATTTTGCATACGCATGCAATTTTTTTAATTCACTTTGCATACGTATGCAAAAAAGAGGAGAGAGATCAGAATGGCGATATATTTAAAGAAAGGCAAAATAGCGGAAGAAATTCAAAAGGATGATGAGAAAGTTTCTCAAATTGTGAGTTCTACCATCAAGAAGATTGAAGAGGAAGGGGATAAAGCAATAAGGGAACTATCAGTTAAATTTGATAATTGGAGCCCTGAAAGCTTTCGATTGAGTGATGAACAGATCAAACAAATCGTTGATTCCATACCTCAACAAACGATTGAAGATATTGAGTTTGCTCAAACTAATATAAAGAAGTTTGCGGAAGAGCAAAGAAAATCAATGCAGGATGTCGAAGTGGAGATCATGCCAAATGTAATTCTTGGTCACAAAAATATACCAGTGAATAGTGTCGGCTGCTACATTCCAGGTGGACGCTACCCAATGGTTGCTTCCGCTCATATGAGCGTGCTGACTGCAAAAGTGGCCGGAGTTAAAAGAGTTATTGCCTGTACCCCTCCTATTAATGGAGAAATCCCTGCAGCAACTGTCTATGCAATGCATAAAGCGGGGGCAGATGAAATTTACATTCTTGGTGGCATTCAGGCAATGGCTGGGATGGCAATTGGAACTGAAACCATTGAATCTGTCGACATGATTGTTGGACCTGGGAATGCATTTGTTGCGGAAGCCAAACGACAACTCTTCGGTCGTGTTGGGATTGATTTGCTTGCAGGACCTACAGAAACATTAGTCGTTGCTGATGAGACCAGTGATCCTGAATTTATCGCAACGGATCTTCTCGGACAAGGTGAGCATGGCCCAACTTCACCGGGAGCATTGATTACAACATCGAAAGAAATTGCTGAGCAGACAGTTGAAGAAATCGAAAGACAGCTGAAAACATTGCCTACAGCCGATGTAGCCAGAGTATCATGGGAAGATTATGGACAGATTATCCTTGTTGAAGATGAAGAAGAAGCTTTAAAAGAAGCAGATAGATTAGCATTTGAGCATGTGGAAATCTTAACAAAAAATCCTGACTTCTTCTTGGAAAATATGACAAATTATGGATGCTTATTCCTAGGTCCTGAAACAAACGTAGCTTATGGAGATAAGGTCATTGGAACAAACCATACTCTACCGACAAAGGGAGCAGCTAGATATACTGGAGGACTGTGGGTTGGAAAATTCCTTAAAACAGTCACATATCAAAAAATTACGAGTAAAGAGCAAAGTGCTTATATTGGAGAATATGCAGCAAGACTATGCCAACTAGAAAATTTTGCTGGACATGCAGAACAGGCATTGCTACGCGTCCGGAAATACGGAAAAGGTGAATAATCTTAGTTAATAAAAAGGGAGGTGCCTTTTATGATAGGTATGGTTGGTTTAATTGGCGGTTTGATTTTATTAACCGTTCTAGTAATGCGGGGGATGAATCTTCTTATTGTAGCTCCCCTTTCAGCATTATTTGTAGCGCTTTTAAACGGGGTTCCTCTTTTTTCACAGTTTGCAACTGAAGGACAGACGGATTTTATAACCGGATATATGGATGGGTTCGCAGGATTTATAACATCATGGTATTTGATGTTTCTAGCAGGAGCTATTTTTGGTAAGGTAATGGAAGACAGTGGAGCGGCTGATAGTGTTTCTCACTGGATAGTAGAAAAGATTGGTATGAAACATGCTGTACTTGCCATTATCCTTGCCTGTGCCGTGTTGACTTATGGTGGAGTCAGTTTGTTTGTAGTGGCATTTGCAGTCTACCCAATGGCAGTTAGCTTATTTAAAGAGGCCAACTTGCCAAGAAGGTTCATTCCGGCGGCCATGGCTTTTGGTTCAACTACGTTTACAATGACATCTGCTGGTTCGCCTGAAATTCAAAACTGGATTCCTATCCCTTACTTGGGGACAACACCGTATGCTGGATGGGAAGTAAGTTTAATTACAGCAGTATTTATGCTTGTGTTCGGTTATTGGTGGCTGATGAAAATGATTAAAAAAGCCGTGAATAAAGGGGAACACTTTGTTGCGAGAGATACAGATGCTAAAGAAATCAGAAAGGATCTGCCCCATCCACTCTTAAGTTTAATTCCTTTGTTATTCGTTTTGGCAGTCGCATTCATTTTTCATGATAAATTAGCTCAGTCGGCATTGATCCTAGCATTGCTTAGCGGTATTCTCTCAACGTGGATAATAAATAGAAAATACTTCAAAAACTTTATGGCTGCGGTTGGTGAAGGTACAACAGGAGCTCTGATCGCGATTGGAAATACGGCTGCAGTTGTTGGATTTGGAGGAGTTGCAAAAATAACGCCTGCTTTTGAAACAGCTGTTGACTTCATGACAAGCATTCCAGGTGATCCATTAATTGGAGGAGCATTGGCTGTCATGGTAATTGCCGGATTGACCGGATCGTCATCAGGTGGTCAATCAATTGCTTTGCCAATTTTAGGACCTTTTTATTTGGATATGGGGGTCAACGCCGAAGCTCTGCACAGAACGGTTTCCTTGTCTTCGGGAACATTAGATTCTCTTCCACATGGAGGATATGCCGTTACAACGATAAGGGCCATATCAGGGGAATCGCATAAAGATGCATATCCTGCATTTGGAGCTATGACAGTGGTTGTCCCTATTGTTACGGTAATTCTTGCAGTTATTTTATTCTCACTTGGGGTAGGTATTTAAAAGTAAATGAATATGGTAACAAAAGTTGAATGAAATTTTTAGTTATAAATGGATAAAGTGTAGTATTTCTTAGACTTATAATCGAGCCGGATTAAGTCTTTATTGCTGACGGTTATCTATAAAGTTTCCAACCATCCAATTGATGGTTGGAAAACTTTTTTAATTAAATTTGGCGAGTTATGTCATTTACTTTCTCAATGAAAATCTATATAATAAGATTTTTTTAATGTCTATTACTTTAGTTTTTCATTTAAAACATTCTCTTCTAATACAGTAAATTTATCACCATACACTTTGGTAATATGTTTTTCTCCCCATTCACATAAAGAGTTTAAAATATCTTGTAAACTCCAACCATATTCACTGAGTTCATATTCCACTTTTGGAGGAATTTGATTATGAACAATCCGATTAATGACTTCATCTGATTCTAACTCACGTAATTGTTGGGTTAACATTTTTTGTGTAATGTTTGGCATCAGACGTTTTAATTCATTTGTACGTTTTTTACCATGGGTCAGATGGCAAAGGATAACGCATTTCCATTTTCCTCCTATTACTTCCAATGTTGCTTCAACTGAAATATTGTACTTCTTTTTATGCATGTTATTCCTCCTAATCTATAGGAACTAAAAAGTGCCTATATACCTTTTTGGTATCTATAGCACTTAAAAGTGCGTACTTTTCTTTATGGTATATATACCTCATAATAGCATTAGTCAGTTGATTTTCAACCTTGGAGCAAGAAGTAAAAAGTGTAGCGAAGTGATTAATTGGGTAGATTATTAAAATAAATGTACAGAATATCCATGCTATCAAATATATTTGCATTCAATACATTTCACCTTTGATCTAGAATCAGTGAACTTGCTAAAAGGGAGTGATGGATACTACATAGTCAGTAGTACGAAAGAACTAAATTTCAACTTATAATAATCGGGAGGTTTATTTATGATATCGAAAAACTTACAAGATAAAACAACTTTGCATAATGGTGTTAAAATGCCTTGGTTTGGTCTCGGAGTGTTTAAAGTAGAAGAGGGTCCTGAGTTGGTGAATGCTGTAAAAACAGCCATTAAACACGGTTATCGCAGTATTGATACAGCAGCTGTTTACGGAAATGAAGAGGGAGTCGGACAAGGTATTCGTGAAGGGATTAAAGAAGCCGGCATTTCTAGAGAAGATTTATTTGTAACATCGAAAGTTTGGAATGATGATTTAGGGTATGAATCGGCAATTGCTGCTTATGAAACAAGCTTAACGAAACTTGGCTTAGAATATTTAGATTTATACTTGATTCATTGGCCGGTTGAAGGAAAATATAAGGATGCTTGGAAAGCATTAGAAACTCTTTATAAAAAAGATCGAGTAAAAGCAATTGGTGTAAGTAATTTTCAAATACATCATTTGGAAGAATTAATGAAAGAAGCAGAAATAAAACCGATGGTGAATCAAGTGGAATACCATCCACGTTTAACTCAAAAAGAGCTTAAGTCATTTTGTCAGGAGCAAGGAATTCAGATAGAAGCTTGGTCTCCATTAATGCAAGGCCAACTATTGGATGATCCGAATCTTTTGGAAATTGCTAATAAATATAACAAGTCGATTGCACAAGTTATTTTGCGTTGGGACTTACAAAGTGGCGTAGTAACTATCCCAAAATCTACAAAAGAACATCGAATTGTTGAAAATGCAACCGTATTTGATTTTGAGCTAACGTCAGAAGATATGAAACGAATTGATGACTTAAATCAGAATTATCGAGTAGGTCCAGATCCAGACAATTTTGATTTTTAATTAATGCAAAAAAGTAAAGTCGCATTTTACTTCTATATCTTTTTGAAAAAGCGAATGCTCCTCTTATTTTAAGTTTAAAGTAAGAGGAGTAATCCATACTATTAACGATATAGGCTAATAGTCTAAAACACGAACCCGGGAGGGACATATATGAATCTGAACTTATATGGAAAAACGGCATTGGTTACTGGTTCTACATCAGGAATTGGAAAGGCAATCGCCATGTCATTAGTAGCAGAAGGTGCCACTGTACTTATTAATGGACGTCGTGAAGAAAAAATTAATCAAACGATAAAAGAAATTCAAGCAAAGTATCCTGGTGCCATCCTTCAGTCAGTAGTAGCTGATTTAGGAACAGAAGAAGGATGCCAGATGGTTATTGAGAAGTACTCAGAAGTAGATATTCTTATTAACAATCTAGGAATTTTTGAACCTGTTGAATATTTTGATATTTCTGATGAAGACTGGTTTAAGTTGTTTGAGACCAACATTATGAGTGGTGTTCGGCTTACTCGCCAGTATCTAAAACAAATGATTCAGAAAAAAGAAGGTAGGGTCATTTTTATCGCTAGTGAGGCAGCGATTATGCCCTCTCAAGAAATGGCTCATTATAGTGCAACCAAAACGATGCAGCTCTCGCTTTCCCGTAGTTTAGCCGAGCTGACTAAAGGAACAAATGTGACGGTCAATACGGTTATGCCTGGTTCCACTTTAACAGAAGGAGTGGAAACGATGTTAAATAGCCTTTATCCTAATGAAAATTTGACAATGGAAGAAGCTGAGAAGCGATTTATTAAAGAGAATCGTCCAACCTCTATTATTCAAAGGCTTATTCGACCAGAAGAAATTGCTCATCTAGTCACCTTCTTAAGTAGTCCTCTTTCCTCAGCCATTAATGGTGCCGCCTTACGGATTGATGGGGGATTGGTTCGTAGTGTGTTTTAATAAACATAAGCAACGGTCCTGCATCTGAAAAGGTTATAATTCAGTAATAACCATCCATATTCCCATATTTAGAAGAGCTAATTTTATATAATCTGATTTGGCAAAGATGTCCTAAAAAAACCATGTTAATACAGGGCTCTAGGACATCTTTTAATAGTCATGATAATTGATATAGTGCCTGCATAAATTGAATACTACTATAAAGTTGAATTTGTGCATCTTCACTTGTTTCTAACGTTAAACATTTAAAATACATTAATTAGTAGGGTTAAATTAACCGTTTTAAATGAACATTCGGTTTATAGGATCTTATTGATAATGAAGATTTTATTCGCTTAATAAAATCTTCATTGGCCAACAAGGGACGACCAAAAGCAGCCAAATCAACTATACCACTGTTTAATGCACTCTCAGCTGATTCTGGAGTAAGATTACCTACACCAATAATTGTTTTGTTCCAATATTTCCGGATAAGACCATGTAAAATAAGTGGATGGTTTGTTAAAGGTTTAAAAAATTCATTGACAGATGGGTGAAGAACTTGAATTTGCGCTTTATGAAATACTTCTATTAATTTTTGTACTTCCTCTTCCGGACTTTCCCATACATATAACGGTAAATCATCTTTATGTTCAGAAAAACGAACAATAATTTTATTTGGACCAATTTCTTCTCCAACAGCTAATAAAATTTCTTCTAAAAATAAATGTCTATTTTCTCCGTAATTATCTTTTCTGAAATTAGTTTGGGTGGAAAGGAATTGATCGATTAAATAACCGTGTGCTGCATGTATTTCAATACCATCAAATCCAGCTTTCATCGCATTTTTAGCAGCATGAACAAATTGCTTTATAACAAGTTGTATATCATGAAATGTCATTTTTTTCGGCATCTCGTATGGAAAATGTACTTTATGTGTTACTCCATTGGCTTGAATAGGAGATGGGGCCAAAGGTTTTCTTCCCCTTGTAAAATAGGGATGCGATAATCTTCCGACATGCCAAAGTTGTGCAATAATTATGCCCTTCTCTTTATGAACAGCATTAGTAACCTTACTCCAGGCTTCTGTTTGTTCATTTGTATATAGCCCAGGTATTCCAACTGTTCCTCTAGCTTCATCGGCAATAGCAATTCCTTCTGTAATAATCATTCCAATACCATCTTTCGCCCTTTGCTGATAGTATGCTGAAGTATCGGAATGAATAATCCCTGTATTAAAATCTGCGAATCCCCTGGTCATTGGTGCCATAACTACTTTTGATTGTAATTGCCACCCATTCATATACGTTGGGGTTAATAAATTCATTTTTTATACCTCTCTTTTAATTTTGTTAGTTTAATTTTATTGAAGAAATAGCTATAATGGAAGGAGGTAATAAAGGTATTTTGTATGTTTTGCTTTTAAAGTATAGTTATTTTTATTATTTTACTTATAAAGGAGAGATTATGTGGATAGTGTTGATTTTTCAATCATCAAAATTTTGCAAGACAATGGGAAAATTTCGATGACAAAGCTTGGTAAAGAGGTTGCGCTAACTCAACCTGCTGTTACAGAGAGAGTAAAGAGGTTGGAGGAACAAGGAGTAATTGAGAAATACAGTGCAGTAATTAGTACGAAAAAAGTAAACAAACCAGTCACTGCTTTTCTGTTATTTCAAGCAAGACACTGTAATGACTTTGTAAGGTATTGTAAGGATGTTGTAGATGTATTGGAAATTCACCGGATAAGCGGACAATATAATTTTTTAGTTAAAATTATTGCTGTTTCCCTTGAACATTTAGAAAAAACAATAAATGACTTGGGGAAACATGGAGAGTCAACAACTTTGGTTGTATTATCTTCACCAATGATTCACCGTCCAATCATACCTTATTAATTAATTATAAATATCTAAAAATTTAGAAACGACTAAAAAGGATTTGTATAACCCACATTGCATAAAGAGAGAGGTTTTAAAAAATACCCAACATTATATATTTTTTTATAAATTCTTAACTGGAATAGTCAGTGAGGAGTCATGGTAATGAATAATAATCTAAAGAGTTGGAAGCATCCTGCAATATTATTGACTTCGATAGGAATATCAAGCGTGGGAGAATTTATCTATTTAGTTGCCATAAATATCATCGTCTATCAACTTACGGGATCCGCTACAGCAGTTGCGGGTTTATGGATTATCGGACCCCTGACGAATATTGCAACAAAGTTCTGGACTGGTAGTTTTATTGACTATAGAAGTAAGCGAAAAGTAATGTTAGTGACTTATATATTTAGAGCCTTGTTTATTGGTTTGCTTCCACTTGCACCTAATATGATGTTAATCTATGGGATTTTAGTTGTCATCAGTATAGCAAACGCCTTTTTTACCCCAGCCTCCATGACATATGTAACAATTCTTGTTCCGATAGATAAAAGAAAACGTTTCAATGCAATTCGCTCATTTACGAGCTCGGGAGCTTTTATTGTTGGACCTGCAATTGGAGGGGCTCTTATCATATTAACATCCATTGAAATAACGTTATGGCTTAATGCAATGTTTTTTGTTGTTGCGGCATTTTTATTATTATTTCTTCCAGAAAAAGAAAACATCGATAAAGAGACCATTCCAGCGTTAACCATTTCCCAAGTACTACGTGACTTTACTGTTGTTTGGGATTTTATGCTAGCTAATAAATATGTATCTACCATTTATCTCAGTTTTATTATTATCCTAGTCTTTTCGTTTGCGATGGATACTCAAGAAGTTGTATACAAGTAATTGGGCTTTCTGAATTTGACTATAGTTTGTTAATTAGTATAACTGGAATTGGAGCTGTTGTTGGTGCCAGTCTGTTATCCGTTTTTTCAAATAAACTCTCACTCAGACATATGATTACAGTCGGTTTAATGATGATGACATGCGGTTATGTCATATATGCTTTTTCATGGTCCTTTGCATCAATTGTTGTTGGGTTTGTAATTTTAGGGTTTTTCAATGTATTCTTAAATGCTGGGATTATTACGTTTTATCAAAATAACGTACCAATTGAAGTGATGGGAAGAGTCACAAGTATTTATCAGTTAGTCCAAAGCATAATTCAAGTCATTTTTATTTTAATAATTGGGATAATAGCTGATTTACTATCTTTACGACTTACCATTATCACTTTGGCGTTAGTTATGTTGATTTCAACAATAATATTTTCCTTTTACGTATTAAAGGACAATAAAAAACATTTTTACAGAGAAAAAGAAGAAATAAAAATGAGTAAAATAAGCCGATAAATACTCTCTGTTTTTTGTATAAAACGTTAAGAAAAATGCTTGCGTACCATTGATTTGAGTAGCACTAATACATTGGCTATTTAAAATAAATTTGACGTTTAATTGGTTCTCATGTAATATTTTGTATTAATTGTTCCTAATTTTCCTATGTGAACAATCAAAACGAAAGAAAAGAGGGTGAAGTAAGTTGAAAATAAAATTGGCAGGAGATTTTACAGAATTACTCAATGGAATAACTGAACTGAAAAAGAACCTTTCATTTGAGATTTCGGAGTCGGCTGATATTGAGTTGGTTTGTAAACGCATTCAAGGAGATCATGATATCTCTGTTCTCTTTGAAAATGGTAAAGGAGAGATTGCTTACAGACATACAAATCAATTTTTTAGGGCATTCAGTTTGTTAATCGAAAAAATTCAAAAAGGAGAAACTGAGTTTTCAATTAAGGAGAAAGAACAATTTAAAACGGTAGGTCCTATGTTTGATTTTTCTAGGAACGCTGTTATGAATCAAGATAGCTTTTACGAAATGATTCGAATGCTTGCAATGATGGGTTTAAATTCTGCAATGTTGTATATGGAAGATACATATGAGGTAAAGGGCGAACCGTATTTTGGTTATATGCGTGGAAGATATTCTCAAGAAGAGCTTAAGCGTTTGGATGATTATGCATATCAATTCGGTATTGAACTAATACCTTGTATTCAAACTCTCGCTCATCTGGAAGAATTTTTAAAGTGGGAAGGAGTACTCCACTACAAGGACACAAGAGGTGCTTTACTTTTAGAAAGTGAAAAAACATATGAATTACTAGAAAATATGATTCAGTCAGTTTCTAGTCCTTTTAGAAGTAAACGTATACATATTGGCATGGATGAAGCCGAAGAACTTGGTCGAGGAATATTTTTAAATAAACATGGTCATAAGCCAAGGTTTGAATTAATGGCAAAGCATTTAGACAGGGTATTGCAAATAACGGATGGTTTAGGGTTGGAAGCAGTAATGTGGAGTGATATGTTTTTAAAGCTTGCTTCTGATACAGGTGATAGTTATAGTAAAAAGACTAAAATTCCAGATTATATTATTGAACAAACACCAGATCAAGTCCAATTAATGTACTGGCAATATAATTCAACAGATGTTGATCATTACAGACAGATTATTGAGCAACATAAAGCATTTAATAAAAAGCCAGCATTTGCGGGTGGTATTTGGATTTGGAATACGTTTGCGACAAATTATCAGTTATCTTTACAGGCGAGCAATGCTGCCTTACAAGCTTGTAAAGAAAAAGAGATAGACGATGTTTTTGTAACACTGTGGGGAGATGACGGTATAGAGAATAATCCATATGCGGCATTATTGGGATTACAATTCTATGCTGAACATGCTTATGCGAAAGAACTAGATGAGGATAAACTGTATGAAAGAGTAGCATTTTGTACGGGTATACAGGCAGAGCAGTATTTGTTATTAAATGAATTGGATACACCTCCTGGAGTGGATGAAGGAAATTTAGAACAAACCAACCCATCTAAATTCTTATTATGGCAAGATGTATTGTTAGGGGTTTTTGATAAACATATTGAAGGTCTTGATGTGGACACATACTATGAATCTCTTACAACAAAATTTCAAAATAGCAGAGTAGAAGCAGCTCAATTGGATTATATTTTTGAAGTGCCTGAAAAACTTAGCAGAGTATTAGCCCTAAAAGCAGGGATTGGTGTGAAATTAAAATCTGCTTATGACAAAAAAGATCAGACGGAACTAAGTAAAATAGCTAATGAAATCATTCCAGAAATTAGTACTCGCGTGAAAGAGCTTAGAAACGCACATCGTAATCAATGGTTAAAAATGAATAAGCCATTTGGATGGGAAGTAATCGATATTCGATACGGTGGCTTATTGAATAGACTTGATACAGTAACAATGAGAGTGAATGATTATCTAAACGGACAAATTGAGATGATTGAAGAATTGGAACAGGAACGTCTCTATTACTCACCAGGGATAGAGAATGCTACTAGTTTAGGTTGGTGCAGTTACTATTATCGAATGGCATCGCCAAACGTATTTTTCCATGTACTTCCCATTTATTAATGAAAGAGTGAGTATAAATGTTTAAAAAGCACTTAGATCTTTTTATCGGTTGTTATGGCAGTAAAAAAGAGGAAACGATTCATTGGTTGAACTTTGATATTCAAACTGGGAGGTTAAGCAGAAAGTATTCATTCACCGGTATAGAGAATCCTTCGTTTCTAGCAGTCGATAAAAAGAAGAGTCACTTATATGCTATTAGTGAAACGGCTAACGGTGAAGTAGTAAGTTATCAGATAAAAGAAAATCAAGGAATCATTGATGAATTGAACAAATTGCCAACTAAGGGAGGACCATGTTACTTAGAAGTTGATCAGAATAAACATGCTTTATATACAGCAAATTATGGTAATGGAAGTGTCATTGTTCATTCATTAAAAGAAAATGGCGAAATAGGAAATGAAATAGGTTTTTATCGTTCTTGCTCAGAACAGTCGGACTCTAAAATGCATGCGATTAGGAATATCCCTAATACTCCTTATTATATTGCAACAGATTTAGGGTTGAATAAATTAAATCTTTTTAAGCATGATCAGTCGACGGGAAAATTTATGTTTCTTTTTGATGAAAAGGTACCTGATGGATCTGGACCACGCCATATCGCTTTTCATCCGACATTATGTGTTTTTTATATTGTAAATGAATTTAATTCAACCATTTTAATGTATTCCTACGATAAGAAGTTAAATCAATTAAAATTATGTCAAATATTGCCGACAATATCCGATGATTTTCAGCACGAAAATTACGGTGCGGATATTCATGTAACACTGTCAGGGGAATTTGTTTATGTTTCAAATCGAGGACATGATTCGATTACAGCATATAAAGTTTTAGAAGATGGGACGTTATCATTAATATCTTGTACTGAAACGGGAGGCAAGTGGCCAAGAAATTTTACGATTTTGCCTAAGGATGAACATATTTTAGTTGCAAACGAACATTCGAATTCTATTACTGTGATGAAAATATTAACAGATGGGAGTTTACAAAGAACAGGACATCAATATAGTATAAACAAGCCAGTTTGTATACATGCCGTAGTATAGAAATTACTAGAAAAACTCAGATTTTTTGTAATTTTATCGAAATAAACATTATAATGTTATAAGATAATGTTGATTTATTTTCTGAATAGTAGTATTATATAATTAAGTTGAAAACGCTTTCGTTTTTTCACACTTAGATTCTTGTAGCTAAAGGGGGAGAGAGAAAGTCTTTTTCTTAAGAAAGATAGAGAGTGAATTTTTGGAAAAATTTTCGAATTTTATTAAGGAGGGTAATTTGGTGAAATATAAAAAGAGCCTAATATTATTATTGTTTGCTTTATCAGTCTTATTAGTTTTTGCTGCCTGTGGGGGAGATAAGGATTCGGGATCAGATAGTGATTCAAATGAAAGCGCATCCTCGGGAGACAGCAATGTAAATGAATCTGGTATGCCTATCGTAGATGAAGAAATAAATATGACCATTTTCGCAAACAAACCAGCGCAAAATGAGGATAATGATTGGAATGACATTTTAATTTGGAATCATTATCGTGATTTGACTAACGTTAATGTAGAGTGGAACTCCATTAATCCTGATGCCCTTGAGGAAAAAAGAAACTTGGCACTTGGTAGTGGTGATTTACCGGACGCATTTTTCTTGTCACAACTTACGAATGCAGACTTACAAAAATATGGTGGACAAGGAACATTCTTGCCGCTTAATGACTTAATTGAAGAATATGCGCCGAATTTAACGGCGTTGATGGAAAATGATCCAAGTATCCGAAAAGCAATTACTTTCCCAGATGGAAATATATATTCGATGCCATCATTAATTGAAGAGGACTTTTTATCCCTACGTCTTAGTGCAAGGCCTTGGATCAATGAAGATTGGCTGAAAGAGTTAGATATGGACATACCTGAAACTACAGGAGAGTATTATGAGTACTTAAAAGCAGTTAAAGAGCTAGATCCAGTTGGTGGCGGGAAAACAGTTCCATATGGTGGAACAGATATCACTGAGTTAGTTCAATGGTTAGCTGGTTCATTTGGTGTTATGAATCATGGTGCTGCGAATACAAATATCGATTTGGACCCAGATGATCCGAGTAAAGTACGTTTCTATGCAACTACTGATGAATATAAGCAACTTTTAGAATATATACACATGCTATATGATGAAGGCTTAATTGAACAAAACATCTTTTCTATCGAGTGGGGTCAGTTTTTAGCTAACGCGTCTGACAACTTATATGGAAGTATGATTTTCTACGATCCTATTGAACTATTTGGTGAAGAAATTGGTTCACAATATAACAGTGTTGCAGCTTTAGAAGGACCTGAAGGGTATAAGGACTATAATAAACTTTCGCCTTCTGTTTGGGAAACTTCGAGCTTCGTTATTACAAGTGAAAACGAAAGTCCAGAAGCTGCTGTACGTTGGATGGACTACTTCTATAGTGAAGAAGGAGCAAAACTTTACTACATGGGTGTAGAAGGAGAAACTTTTGAAGAAGATGGTGGAGAAACGAAGTACATGGATCATATCTTGAACCCTGAAGGAGATATGACATTTGAACAAGCGATCGCAAAACAACTTACTTGGTTAGGTGCGATCAGTGGAATCATTAAAACTGACTACTTCCAAGGTGGAGAAACTGCACCACAGTCGATGGAAGCTGCTGAAAAGATCGAACCATTTGTTCCAGACGAAATTTGGCCAAGATTTACATTTACTCCAGAAGAAAACAAAGTGCTTGAAGCAACAGGAGCAGATGTAGATAAATATGTTGAAGAAATGCGCGATCAATTTATTAGTGGAGACGCAGATTTCTCACAATGGGATGGCTATGTTGAAACAATTGAAAAAATGGGTGCTTTAGATGAATTATTAGATGTGTATCAAGCAGCATATGATAGATATGAAGCGAATTAAGTAGTGAATTGGTCTTAAGTGATAGTTGAAAACTAGGCTTATTGCCAAAGGAAACATGCTCCTTCATAGGAGTATGCCGACGTTAGGCGCAAAGCCTGTTCTTAGTCGATCTTTCTTAGAGCCGTACTGGCGTTGCGACAAATCTATACGGTGGGACGAACAGAAGTGTAGTCTCCGAACGTTGCGTGTTAGCCATGAGCAGTAAGAAAAGATGTATACTTTTTATCTGCCTAAAAAAAGGGGGGGCTCCCCCTCCCCTTATTTAATTCGTTAAGTTCAGAGTTTAATAGGATAGTAGTGTAAGAGGGGGCGTGCAATCAATGGAATTGCAACAAGACAAAGAAACTCTAAATCAAATAGAGTTACAGCAAGTTAAACAGGGAATCAATCGTAAAAGTCGAATATATACAATTAGAAAAAGTCTCTTAAGAAATTGGCAATTATATGTTTTTCTTTTACCTACTTTAATTTATTTTCTTATTTTTCATTACATTCCAATGTATGGTGTGCAAATTGCATTTAAAGATTACTTTGCAAACTTAGGGATATTAGGAAGTCCTTGGGTTGGCTTTGAGCATTTTGAGCGATTTTTTAATTCGTATTATTTTTGGCGAATATTAAAAAATACAATAATTTTAAATGCGTATGGATTAATTCTTTTCCCACTTCCAATTATATTTGCTTTATCATTAAATGAACTAAGAAATGGACCATTTAAGAAGTGGGCACAGACATTAACTTATGCACCACATTTTATTTCTGTAGTAGTTGTTGTAGGAATGTTAATTGCATTTTTTGATCCAGTTACAGGTTTAGCAAACCATGCGATTAAATGGTTAGGTTTTGAATCTGTTCCATTTTTAACTAGTCCGGATTGGTTTAGACATATTTATGTATGGTCGGGACAATGGCAAACATTGGGCTGGAGTACCATCATTTATTTGGCAGCTTTAGCTGGAGTGAATCCAGAGCTGCATGAAGCAGCTAAAGTTGATGGAGCAACAAGACTACAAAGAGTCTTACGAATAAATGTTCCGGGAATTATGCCAACAATCGTCATTTTGTTTATATTGAATATGGGGAATTTCATGCAAATTGGTTTTGAAAAAGTTTTATTAATGCAAAATACCTTAAACTCCGAAACATCAGACATTATACAAACATTTGTTTATGAGACAGGACTATTAGAAGGCCGCTATAGTTTCGCTGCGGCGATCGGTCTATTTGAATCAGCAATTAATATTGTTTTGCTAATTACCGTTAATCAAATAGCCCGAAAGGTTAGTGAAAATAGTCTATGGTAAGGGGGAGAAATGATGCGTAACTTTAGCTTGTCTGATGAGGCATTTGGTAGAATTAATTTTATTTTTGTCCTAATGATCACGTTGATCATTGTTTATCCACTTATATTTGTGATAAGTGCGTCCATTAGTGACCCACACGCTGTAAATACAGGAAAAGTCTGGCTTTGGCCAGTTGATATAACATTTGATGGATTTATACGAGTATTTAATAATAAGGCAATTTGGGTTGGGTATAAAAATACAATTATTTATACAGCATTAGGTACACTAATCCACTTATTTCTGCTCTTGCCATGCGCGTATGCATTATCAAGAAAAGAATTAATGGCAAAGAGATTTTTTTTATGGTTTATTTTATTCACAATGCTTTTTAATGGGGGATTAATTCCTACCTATCTAGTTGTTAAGGGATTAGGTATGGTAAACACCATGTGGGCAATCGTCGTTCCGGGTGTAATAGGCGCTTGGTCAATCCTAGTTGCACGTTCTTTTTTTCAACAAACTATTCCAGATCAGTTAGTTGAAGCATCTAAAATTGATGGAGCAAGTGACTTTTATTTATTTATTAAGGTTGTTTTACCCTTATCCTTGCCGATCATAGCAGTAATGGCATTATTTCATGCGGTTGCTTTATGGAATCAATATTTTAATGCGTTGATTTATTTATCAGATGATAAGTTATTTCCACTTCAATTGATATTAAGACAGATATTAATTTTGAATGAAGTTAGTGCCGACAGTGCAGCTTCAGCAGCAGGGGCAGCCCAATCATTTTCAGATCAAGTAAAAACTGCATCGCTTGTAAAATACGCGGTTATTATTGTGTCTGCTTTGCCATTACTAATAGTCTACCCGTTTTTACAACGCTTTTTTGTTAAAGGAGTTTTAATAGGATCAGTTAAAGAATAATGTAAAGAGTGAATGGAGGAAACACAATGCATGGATTTATCGCAGGGTATTACAAATTTAGTGTTTGGGCGATGAAATTGGCTTATGTCAATTTCCTATGGATAGCCTTTACATTACTTGGTTTAGGTGTTCTTGGTTTTATGCCTGCAACGATTGCAATGTTTTCTGTGGTGAGAAAATGGAATAATGGTGAAGAAGAAATTCCGGTTTTTAAAACATTCTGGAATACGTATCGTAAAGAGTTTTTAAAAGCGAACGGTTTTGGCCTTATTTTGTTTCTTTCCGGCTATTTATTAGTGTTAGAGTTCCAAATTTTAAGATTGCAAGAAAATATTATTTATTTCATTGTAAGTTTTGGAGTTTTAGCTATATTCATTTTATATGCAATCGTACTAATCTATTTCTTTCCAATCTACGTTCATTTTAATTTAAAGATCACAGATTATATAAAATGGCCATTCATTATAGGAATTGTTCACCCGATATTAACATTATTTATGATGGTCGGATTAGTGGCGATTGTATATCTTATTTATGTAACAATACCTGCTATTCTGTTCTTCTTTGGAGGTAGTGTCACAGCATATTTCATCATGTGGGGTGCTTCAAAGACCTTTGAAAAATACGAAATAACAGAAGCTTAAAATTACTAATTGAATTGATAATAGCAGTACTAAAGGGGCACTAAACATGATACAGATTATCAAAAATGCAAGATTATCAAATGATCAAAAAGTAGATATTATTATTAAAAATGGAAAAATACTAGATGTTGTTTCCGATTGGACTGGATTAGGAGAAATTATTCAGTTACCTAAAAATGTATATGTCTCTTCTGGATGGATCGATTTACATACTCACTCTTATCCAAAATATAAACCGTATTGTGCATATCCAGACGATATTGGATTTAAAACCGGAGTGACCACAGTGGTTGATGCAGGGAGTTGTGGTGCGAATGATATTGATGAATTTTATTTTTTATCAAAAAAATGTATTACAAGAGTCTATTCTTTTTTAAATGTATCTTCGGTAGGTTTAAAGATAAGAAATGAATTAGCGGATATGTCAATGCTCTCGTTAGAAGCAGTCTTACAAGCCAATGAAAAATATTCTACATTTATTGTAGGTCTTAAAGCAAGAGTGAGCGCCAGTGTGGTAGGGGAAAACGGCACATTACCCTTAGAAGTTGCGAAAAAATTTTCTAAGCAAATTAACAAACCGTTAATGGTTCATATAGGAAGCACTCCTCCAAAATTAGTCGATATTGTCAGTTTACTAGAACCAGGGGATATTATTACTCATTGTTATAATGAAAAAATCAATAATCACATTTTTAGTGATAATGGTTTGACTAAAAATAGTATAAAAGAAGCCATTGAACGTGGCGTGTATCTAGATATAGGGCATGGAACATCTAGTTTTTCTTATCCTGTTGCACAACAAGCGAAAAAAGAGAATATTAATTTTCATAGTATAAGTACAGATATTTATGAATGGAACAAGATAAATGGTCCAGTTTATAATATGGCTACAACATTATCAAAATTTTTAGCACTAGGATACTCGTTGGAAAAGGTAATTCATTCTGTAACAGAAATGCCCGCTAAAATAATTAACAAACGAGATATTGGTGTTATTCAAAAAGGAGCACTTGCTGATTTTACTTTTTTTACAATTGAAAATAAAGAAGTGATTCTTGAAGATTCAATAGGGAATGAAATACTTGCAGAAAAGCAGATTAAACCATATGCCGTGATGATAGGTGGGAACTACTATGAATGTAACACAAATGAAATTAAAGAAGGTTATAAATGCTAGTGGTAAAATGAGTATACTTGGTGTCTCTACTATTTCACATGATGTCTTAGAAGCAATGAAAATAGGGGCATCAAATTTTTATGAAATGGAACAATTAATTGATGAATCTGGTAAAATTGTATCCAAATATATGGGAACAGAAGCTGCTTTGATAACAAATTCAGCATCTGCAGCAATCGTTCTTGCTATTGCTGGCCTTGTAACAAAAGGTAATACGTATATGGTGGAACATTTTCCCGCGTTGCCAAAAAATAAAGAAATTATTATTATGAGAGGACATATGGTTGATTACGGGGCTCCAGTTAGTACAATGATTCAATTAGGTGGAGGTTTAATAAAAGAGGTCGGATATGCAAATGGGTGCAGTTTACAACAAATTGAAGCTGCAATTACAGAGCAAACGGCTGGAATGATTTTCATCAAATCTCACCATACTGTACAAAAAAATATGCCTACATTACAAGAAATGAGTAAACTCGCACAGCGAAAACAAATTCCATTAATATTGGATATTGCAGCGGAAGAATCTATTATTAACTATGAAGATATAGCGGATTTAATTATTGTTAGTGGTTCAAAAGCGATTGAAGGACCAACTTCCGGAATCTTAGCAGGTAGAAAAGAGTACATTGGTTTTTCAAAACAACATTTACAAGGTATCGGCAGAGCAATGAAAGTAGGGAAAGAATCGATTTTTGGCCTATTAAAGGCACTGGAATATTTTAAGAGCAATAAGATGTCAAAGCAAGAACAATTGGAATTATTGGACTCATTATTAGGATTAGAGAAAATATCCGGTGTAAAAATTACAATTAAACAAGATGAGTCGGGTCGTGAAATCTTTCGTGCCCGAATTCAAATCGATGAAAAATTAACAAATGTATCAGCGAAGCAATTAACATATGAATTGCAATCTGGAGATGTTGCTGTTTATACGAGAGATTATTATGCAAATATTGGGTATTTTGATATTGACCCACGTGCATTATCAAGTAAAGATATTGAATATATTACTGCTAGAATAAATGAATTATTGGGAGCTTAACATATGATACAAAAGCGCTTTTATAATAATAAAATTTGTTTAAATGTACTGGCGGCCGATGTAGAAAATGCGAAAGAAATATATGAGATTACAGAAGGTCATGTTGTGATTGGTTTATTAGCGGCAAATTATGCAACGGTTGAACAAGCGGTTAACGAAATGGCAAAATTTAAAAAGGCAATTGATGGGGCAATTTCAATAGGATTAGGTGCAGGTGATCCAAATCAGTGGCAAAAGGTTGCCCATATTGGTCACCAATTGGAAGCAGAACATATTAATCAAATATTTCCAGCAGTAGGGTATACCCGGGCAATGGTCAAAAATAATTCGACTTTTATTAATTGCCTTGTAAATCCGACTGAACAATCGGGATATGTAAATATTGCAACTGGACCACTTTCTTCAAGGGAAGCCCCGGCAAAAGTTCATCTCACAACCGCAATCGCACTCATTAGAGAAATGGGGGGGAATTCGGTTAAATTATTCCCATTGAATGAAATGACAAACAAAGAAATGTATAAAGAAATTACTAAAATATGTGCAAATGAAAATTTTGCTATCGAGCCAACCGGGGGCATCGATTTAAATAATTTTGAAGAAATTGTTATGATCGCACTTGAATCAGGAATAAAACAGATCATTCCACATGTATATTCTGCTATTATAGATTCAAGTACAGGTAAAACAAATATAGACGATGTCAAACAACTGTATGAAATAATAAAAAGAGTTGGGAGATAACATGAAAGAAATAATAAAAGCCTATGGCGAAGTAATGATGCGCTTGGAAGTACCAAATTATTTAAAATTGGAGCAATCCCATTCACTAAATGTTACTTATACAGGTACTAGTGTAAATGTATTAAGTGCTTTAAGTAAATATGGACATCATACGTCGTTAATTACAAAATTACCTGAAAATAGTCTCGGTGATGCTGCTATTGCTTCGATCAGATCGAGAGGAGTATCAACTTCAGATATCGTTCGCGGTGGAGAGTATTTAGGAATGTACTTCTTAGAAAATGGGTATAGTGTCAGACCGACAAAGGTAACTTACTCAAATCGAGAGGCAAGCAGCTTTTGTTCGGCATCTTTATCGGATTTTGATTTAACAACTATTTTACAGGATACGAAAATAATTCACTTTTGTGGAATCGCTCTAGCAATTTCGGAACAAACAAGGATGAATGCTCTTCAGATCGCTAAAATGGCAAAAGAACAAGGTATTACCATTGTTTTTGATTGTAATTATCGACCAAAGCTTTGGAAAAATCAAAAAACAAATCCGAAAAAAGTATATGAAAAAATGTTACATTTATCAGATATTTGTTTTATGACCGAAAAAGATGCATTATATGTACTAGGTATGGAAACGAAAGAAATTGATCAACAGAAACAAATTGAGGATGTTTTACCAATGGTCGCTAAAAAATATCAACTATCCACAATTGCAGGGACCATAAGAAAAAATGAACATAGTGAGAACAAGATAATTAAAGGGTTTCTCTATTACGATAATGATTTTATTTATTCAAAGGAGTATGTATATAAGGTAGTAGACCGAATTGGAGCCGGTGATGGATTTACAAGTGGTGTGATGCATGGATTGTTGAATCAATTGTCTTTAAAAGATACGATTGAATTTGCAACTGCTTCAGGTGTTTTAGCTCATACTACCCATGGGGATGTACCGGTATGCTCGCTGGAAGAGGTATGGAATTTAGTTAACGAAAAATTTGAGACAAATTTGGAAAGGTAGATGGACGATGAAACTAAGCTTAAAAAAAGGTCCACTTTATATACAATTAGAAGAAATATTAAAAGAACGGATAATTAGTGGAAAATACCAAAAAAATACGTTAATTCCATCTGAGCAAGAGCTTAAAGATGAGTTTGGTGTAAGTATTATAACCGTGCGCCGTGCTGTAGAACAGCTTTCACAGCAAGGGTATGTTGAAAAACGCAGTGGAATTGGGACTACTGTACTTGAAAATAATGCAATTTCAAAACTATCAAAGGGGCAACGGTTTTCGGAATATTTATTGGAAGAGGGCAACGAATTAAGTAAAGAATTCGTTGAACTTTCTGTTATTGAAGGGTCTTCTCATTCTATTTTAAAAGATTATTATACTGGTGTGAAATTAAATTGTATTGAACGTCTGTATAAATTAAATGGAAAACCTTACATCCATTTTAAACATTATATTCCACAAAATATTGTGTTACCGAAAAATTACGAACATTTACAAAACTCATTATACGAAATTATGTATCAACAAGGTATTAGATTTCACCGTTTTAAGGATGAATTCGGAGTAGGTACTCCCAATGAAAAAGTTGCACAAATGTTACAAATAGAACAACAACCTTTGTTACAGAGATTTCGATTTTCATTCGATTTAAATGGAAATTTGGCCGAATATTCGGAGGCTTATTATAACACGAATATTCACCGATACGTAGTAAACTTTGATATGTAATGTTTAACTAATATAAATTTCAAGGAGGAATGACATTCCATTGCAAATTGTAAAAGTGAATAACTATGAGGAAATGAGTGAAAAAGCTGCCGATTTAGTGACCGGATTAATAAACCAATCTAAAAAATCCGTTTTAGGTTTAGCAACTGGTTCAACACCGGAAAAGTTATATGACATTTTAGTCGAAAGAAATATTCGTAAAGAAATTTCATTTCAGCAAGTGAAGACATTTAATTTAGATGAGTATGTAGGATTGGGAGAAAATGACCTTAATAGTTATCGTTATTATATGAATGAGAAACTGTTCCATAAAGTAGATATTGAAATGGAAAATACGTATATTCCAAACGGATTGGCTACTTCTCTAGATAAAGAATGTGAAAGATATGAGCAAGAAATTCAAAAGGCTGGAACCATTGACTTGCAACTATTAGGTTTAGGGTTGAATGGACATATCGGATTTAATGAACCAGGGTCCTCATTTAACTCCAGAACGCATGTCACCCAATTAGATCAATCGACAATTGAAGCGAATGCTCGTTTTTTTAAGACACCAGAAGATGTTCCGACAAAGGTAATAACGATGGGAATAGGAACGATTATGAAGGCAAAACAAATACTTCTTTTAGTTCAAGGAGAAAAGAAGGCAGAGATCTTAAAAAAAGCAATTGAAGGAGAGGTAACGGAACATATACCTGCTTCTATCTTACAACGGCATTCAAATGTAACATTAATTACGGATATTTCTATCTAAAATAATGTCTGAATTATCTTAGTTTGTATTTTAAGATAAAAGATTTTATTAATTATCCCCCATCTATTAACTTCAATTTAATCCAAATAACGTTAACATGGATTATTCCGATAGCGTTTATTAATTATTATCCAAGCTTGTTTTTGTTAGAAAAAGAAATATGGATTTTTTAACCTTGCGATAAACTTTCTTTGTAGCATTTCCATACTGGTAGAATATTCTTTTAGTTTTTTGATAGATGTCCTATTTTTTTGAAATGAAAATTCCCCTTTAAAGATAAGTATAATGATATGGTCCTAAATTATTTTGGGGCTTTTTTTATTGTTTACATGAATTTGTGTGAACCAATTGGGAAATATATGACCTAAGTACACTGTAGGAGGAATAATCTATATGGGACTAAATGTTACACAAAAACTGATTCAAGATCATTTACTTTCAGGTGAAATGGTACCCGGTCAAGAGATTGGTCTTAAAATTGATCAAACACTTACCCAAGATGCTACTGGTACAATGGTGATGCTTGAACTAGAGGCGATGGAGCTTGATCGAGTTAAAACAGAGGCGTCAGCCCAATACGTCGATCATAATTTAATTCAAGTGGATAGCAAGAATCCGGATGATCATCTCTTTTTACAAAGTGCAGCAAGACGTTTTGGATTCTACTATAGTCGACCTGGTAACGGAGTAAGCCATCCTGTACATATGCAACGTTTAGCGAAACCAGGAAAGACATTACTTGGTTCAGATAGTCACACTTGTGCAAATGGCTGTATGGGAATGCTTGCAATGGGAGCTGGTGGAATTGATGTGGCGATGGCAATTGCAGGAGAACCATTTTATGTAAAAATGCCGCAAGTATGGGGAATAAAATTAACCGGAAAATTGCCTGATTGGGTAAGTGCGAAGGATGTTATTTTAGAATTACTTCGCCGCCATGATGTAAAGGGTGCAGTTGGTAAGGTGATCGAATATTATGGTCCAGGTTTAAATCATTTAAGTGCCATGGATCGCCATGTAATTGCCAATATGGGGGCTGAATTAGGTGCTACAGGAACCGTTTTTCCTTCTGATAATGAAATTAAGCGTTTTTTAAAAGAGCAAGGAAGAGAAGAAGATTGGGTTGAATTAAAAGCAGATAAAGATGCAATATTTGATATTGACGAAGAAATCGATTTATCGACACTTGAACCGTTAATTGCGAAACCATCTAGTCCTGGAAATGTTGTCCGCGTAACAGATGTGGCAGGAACCCCAATTTATCAATCTTATATTGGATCCTCTGCAAATCCGGGTTTTAGAGACTTTGCAATTGCTGCTGAAATTGTGAAAGAAAAACAAGTTGCTGAAGGAGTTTCTTTGGATGTGAATCCAACCTCAAGACAAATGTTGACTGACCTTGTAAAAGAAAGTCATATTGCAAGTCTTTTGCAAGCTGGTGCCAGATTACACCAAGCAGGTTGTAATGGTTGTATCGGGATGGGACAAGCTCCTGCTACAGGACGAAATAGTTTACGTACAACTCCAAGGAATTTTCCTGGTCGCTCGGGAACAAAAGAGGATAGTGTTTTTTTATGTAGCCCGGAAACAGCCGCTGCATCGGCTTTAACCGGAGTTATCACTGATCCACGTACAATTGGAAAAAATGCTCCAACCATAAAAGAACCGAAACAAGTAACAATTGATACGAACTTACTTGAAGAACCTCTACCAATCGAAGAAGCGCAAAAGATAGAATTACAAAAAGGACCAAACATCGCTTCCATACCTGAAATGGATGCATTGCCAGATGAATTAGAATTACCGGTCTTATTAAAGATGGGTGATAATATATCTACAGATGAAATTTTGGCTGGTGGTTCACGGGTACTCCCATATCGAAGTAATTTGCCTGAAATAAGTAAGTTCTGTTTTGAGATTATTGATCCGACGTATTATGAACGTGGTAAATTAAGTTTAGACCTTGGTGGACATGCTGTTGTCGGTGGTTTTAATTATGGGCAAGGATCAAGTCGAGAGCATGCAGCATTAGCCCCGCGGTATTTAGGACTACGTGTTGCGCTAGTAAAAGATTTTGCTCGTATCCATTGGCAAAACTTAGTGAACTTTGGTATCTTGCCTCTCACTTTTATAAATGTACAGGATTACGATGAGTTAGAAGAGGGAGATATTCTCCAATTAAAAGATATCCGTACTAAAATAAAACAAGCTAACGAATTATCAGTTGATGTAAAAGGGAAAAATAAGAGTATCGCTGTGAATCATTTATTATCCCCACGACAAATTGAAATTATCTTAGCAGGTGGCCTTATTAATTGGGTTCGTGAGACGAAGGAGGCGAAAAAATGAAGGAGACTGAATGTATTGCTTGCCATGGTTCAGGGATGCAAGCGGATGATGAAGGTTGGCAATATAAATGTAGTGTTTGCGATGGATTAGGATTAGTAGCAGCTGAGCGTGAACATGGAACTAGGATTATGTCGGTGGATGAAAACAATCGTTTGTTAGATTGAGCTTTCTAAGTTTAAACTTTCCAAAAATTTAAATAGTGCTGCTATCGCAATGTAAACGAAATCATGAATAAAACACGATAAATCAACGTTTTTTCATTGACGAAACGCTCTTTTATTCGTATGATTAGAAGTATGAAAATACAATAAAAGCTTTGCGTATAATCTAGGGAATATGGCTTAGAGTTTCTACCAGACCACCGTAAATGGTCTGACTACGCTTAATAGTAATCAATGATTGGACAGGATAAATGAAGATATATGTCTTTTTTCTGCCATTGTGATTACTTTATTAGCATAGATCGGTAGCACTCTTTATTAGAAAAGAGTGCTTTTTTTGTTTTTATGCAGAGGGGATTTTAAACCAGCATAAGAGCAATGAAGACTACGTCATAAAATTAGTTTCTAAAGGAACTCCCAGTACCAAGGCGTTTACTATTTAAGGAGGAAAAGGATTGAAAAAGTATTTTCGATTTGAAGAATTAGGAACAAATTATCGTACAGAATTTATGGCGGGTTTGACGACATTTTTAGCAATGGCATATATTTTATTCGTAAACCCAGCAACTTTATCACTTGCAGGAGTAGATGTTCCCGAAGGTACAGGAATGGATGCAGGAGCTGTATTTACAGCGACGGCAATAGCTGCTGCTGTAGGAACTTTGTTAATGGGAGTCATAGCAAAATATCCGATTGGACTTGCTCCAGGGATGGGACTTAATGCATTCTTTGCATATACAGTTGTCCTAGGTTACGGAATTCCATGGGAAACAGCATTATCTGGTGTTCTTGCATCTGGACTAATTTTTATTGTTTTAACTCTTACTGGTTTAAGAGAGAAAATAATTAACCTGATTCCGGGTAATTTAAAATTAGCTGTTGGAGCAGGAATTGGATTTTTTATTGCATTTATCGGTTTTCAAAACGCAGGAATTATCGTTGGAAATGATGCAACATTAGTAGCAATTGGAGAATTAACATCTCCTCCCGTTTTACTCGCGATCTTTGGAATAATAATATCTGTTATTTTATTAAGTTTAAATGTTCGTGGTGGAATTTTTTACGGAATGATTATTACATCAATTGTAGGAATGATTTTTGGATTAATTCCAACCCCTAAAGGAATTAGCGATATTGTCAGTTCTGCACCAAGTATCGCACCAACATTTGGACAAGCTTTTGTTAACTTTGGTGATATATTTACATTGCAAATGTTTGTCGTTATTTTAACCTTTTTATTCGTAGACTTTTTTGATACAGCTGGAACCCTTGTTGCGGTTGCAACTCAGGCTGGTCTTATGAAAGATAATAAATTACCGCGTGCAGGAAAAGCATTATTTGCTGATTCATCTGCAACTGTAGTCGGGTCGATCGTTGGGACATCTACTACAACCTCTTATGTTGAATCTACTGCCGGGGTAGGAGTAGGAGGGCGTACAGGATTTGCATCCGTTGTTACAGCAGCATTTTTCTTACTGGCATTATTTTTCTCTCCATTATTAGCTGTAATTACGGTTGAAGTAACAGCGCCAGCCCTTATTATTGTTGGTGTTCTTATGTCATCTTCACTTAAAAATATTGAGTGGGATCGTTTTGAAATAGCTGTACCAGCCTTTTTAGTTATCATTTCGATGCCATTAACCTACAGCATAGCTACGGGGATTGCGATAGGATTTGTATTTTACCCGATCACGATGATTATGAAAGGGAAAGCGAAAGAAATTCATCCGGTAATGTACGGGTTATGTTTGATATTTATACTTTATTTTATTTATTTAACATAAAACAGCATAAAAGCTAGTGGTCAATAGAGACCCACTAGCTTTTTTCACTAATCAGTGCACGTTTTCGTTCAACACCAAAATGAAAAGCAAGTAGAGTTAACGCTCCTATTAATGCAAGGAAGCCCATAATTTGATAGAGGGTCTGACCGCTCAAATGTTCAAAAATGAGCCCGCCACCCATTGAGCCGATGATTCCTGAAACGCCAAAAAGTACTGAATAAAAAATTAGATGTCCAGTAGATTGTAACAGTTTTGGAATTATCCTAGTGACATAATCGAATGCAGCAATGTAAAAGATTCCAAATGTTAGACCGTGTAATATTTGTAAAGAAATGATTAAAAACGGACTTGTAGCCGTCCCATAAATAAACCAGCGTAAACTATACAGAGAACCGGCAATGACAATGAAAGAGATCGGATGAAATCTCCGAAACCAAAAGCCAGCAGAAGCAAAAATAACGGCTTCACTGATAACGCCTATAAACCATGCAAAACCGACCAATCCTTCACTACCGCCAAGATCTGTAATGTAAATACCCATAAAACTGTCATTTGCACGATGTCCAATTGCAATAAACATCATTAAAAATAAAAATAAGATAAAAGGTTTATTTGTTATTAGTTTACCCATGTCTCTTATTTTAACAGGGGAAGAATCAGCTTGAACGTCTTGGATAGTAAATGTTATAAGTAATAATATCGTACCTATAATAACGTAAGGCCAGACAATAAATTGGACTCCGAATCTGGTTAGAATTTCTCCTACAAGAAGTGAAGAAAATGCAAATCCGACTGAACCCCACATACGGATGGTGCCGAAAGGGATTTTGAGATCAAATGCCTTTCGTTGGGCTAAACTGTCACTCAGTGCACCAACAGGAGAAGAGAAAAAATAAAAAATTGCGCCAAAGATGAGAATTGCAACCAAATGATTCATCTGAAAAAATAGTATACTAGCTATTAACATACAAATAACAGAGATTATAAGCATACGTTTTACTGTTTTATATTTATCACTTAAATATCCCCAAAATGGTTGAGAAATGATGGAGGCAAACGGCCCGATTGCAAGGACCCAGCCAATCTCAGTTCCAGTCAATCCTTTATATTTTAAATACAGAGGTAAAAAACTAATAATGATTGTATTCGTTGCGTGAAAATTGAAAATTAACATTTTTAACGATAGTAACGAATTGTTTTTTGTCATATCGACACCTCAAAATAAACGATAGTTTGCTGAACGTTATTTCCATAGTAAACTAGTAAATAACTGATATTAACTATACCATATTACGAAAGAGGGGCATAACATGAATTCACCATTTATAAAACAGCTTCGAACGGGTAAAGTAAAACAAATGGGGACTGAAAACGCGAATGATCCGCTTGAACGACCATGGAAGAGTGGGATGTTTAAAAAGGAACAGGAAGGGAAAATCTTGCTTACTAAGACTGGGTTAACGTCTGATGAAGTGGCTGATACAAAAGTTCACGGCGGCCCGGAAAAAGCATTATTTGCTTATCCAATTCTACACTATTTTTACTGGCGTGAAGAATTAAATGTTGATATTGATGCTGGCGCAATGGGAGAAAACTTAGTCATGGAAGAAGCGGATGAATTCACGACGTATATAGGGGATACATATCGATTTGGAGATGCGATTATTCAAGTTTCACAGCCACGGCAACCATGTTGGAAACCGGCAAGAAGATTTAAAGTGCTTGATTTCGCATTGAGAATTCAAAAGAGCGGCAAGACTGGCTGGTATTATCGAGTTATTGAAGAAGGAAAAGTTGAAGCAGGGAGTTCATTAGAATTACTTGAAAGACCATACCCTGAATGGTCGATAGCTGCATGTAATGAAGTCATGCATGTAAATAAATCTGATCTACACTTAACGTATGAATTAGCATCATGTCCGCTATTAGCTGAAAATTGGCGGCACAGACTACAAAGACGACTACGAGGGCAGGAGTCTTCCATTGAAAAGCGAGTTTATGGTCCAAATAAAGAAAAATAATAGTTATTAGTATAGCGGCAATCCTCTTTTAATCAATAAGCTTTTTAATCGGGGGTTTTTATTAACTACTGTTCTTTCTATGTAAAAAAGTGAATACAATAAATTTGGTGTGCAAAGAAGGAATCGGGAGGGAACGTCGTGTTAAGTAATGCATATATGATCGTTGCTATTATATTAATCGTCAATATTGTCTATGTTACTTTTTCCACCATTCGCATGATATTAACGTTGAAAGGTCGTCGTTATCTTGCAGCGTTTGTTAGTATTTTTGAAGTAATTGTCTATATCTTAGGATTAAGTATCGTCTTAGATAATTTGGATGGAATTCAAAACATTATTGCCTATGCTGTCGGATATGCACTTGGAATCGTAACTGGATCAATGATCGAAGAAAGATTGGCGCTAGGATACATTACAGTAAATGTAATCTCGTCTAATCCAACATTGAATTTTACTGAACGACTTAGAGAAGAAGGTTTCGGTGTAACAAGTTGGACATCATCCGGAATGGATGGGGATCGACTATCTATGCAAATTTTAACACCAAGAAAATCAGAAATCCGATTATATCAACTTATTTCAGAAATTGACCCACGTGCTTTTATGGTTGCTTATGAACCAAAACATATTCAAGGAGGGTTCTGGGTTAAACAGGTTAGAAGGGGAAAGCTATTTCAGAATGGTAAACAAAAAGATCAGGTATTAAAAGATATTGTTCCTACAGAAAAAATTATGGAGGATGACCAAATAGTAGAAGAATTCATTGATGAACAGGATACTATCAGTCCTCTCACAAAGCCTAGAGCGCAAAAACCGAACATTAAACCTAAATTGTAGTTTAATGTTCGTAATTTAATTGACGAATAAATTATTGATTTGTTATACTAGGGTAGTAATTAATATAAATAACATAAGTATTTCCCCGTATAATTTTGAGAATATGGCTCGAAAGTTTCTACGTTGCACCGTAAATGCTACGACTATGGGGGAAGATGATGTGGTGAAAATGAAATTATATATTATTTTTATTTTTCGTTCATATTTTACATGGTAGTCTATTCATCTTCTCCTAAGGTTTATGGGGAGGAATAGACTTTTTTTACTTTTTTATAGAAATATTAACGAAAAATACCAACTTATTCAAAAAAATGGAGGGCTTAATCATGACTCAAGTGGGAATCATTATGGGTAGTATTTCAGACTGGGAAACGATGAAATATGCTTGTGAGATGCTGGATGAATTAGGTGTGAGTTATGAAAAAGAGGTAGTTTCAGCACATCGGACACCAGACGATATGTTTGACTACGCTAAAACAGCAAAACAACGTGGTATAAAAGTAATCATTGCAGGAGCTGGAGGGGCTGCTCACTTACCTGGAATGGTCGCCTCACAAACAACACTTCCAGTGATAGGGGTACCTGTACAGACGAAAGCATTAGGAGGAATGGACTCTCTTTTGTCTATCGTCCAAATGCCAGGCGGTGTTCCGACAGCAACAATGGCCATCGGTAAGGCAGGGGCTACGAATGCAGGAATATTTGCTGCACAAATCATTGGGTTAACAGATATGACAACGAGTATCAAATTAGATAATTACCGCAAAAAAATGAGAGAAAAAGTACAAGAAATGAGGGACGATCTTGCAAGCAAATAAATCTATGAAAGTTTTACCGCCTCAGACGATTGGAATTATTGGCGGCGGACAACTAGGAAGAATGATGGCAATTGCTGCAAAATATATGGGGTACAATGTGATCGTTCTTGACCCTACACCTAATTGTCCCACTGCTCAAGTTGCAGATGGACAAATTGTTGCAGCATATGATGATATGGACGCAATTAAAGAGTTAACAATGAAAAGTGATGTTGTAACCTATGAGTTTGAAAATGTAGATTTAGATGCAGCAACATTTATTGAAAAGGCGGGCAAACTTCCTCAAGGATCATATGCATTAGAGGTTACACAAAATAGAGAAAAAGAGAAAAATTTAATGAAAGATATTGGTTTACCTGTACCGAGTTTTTCAATAGTTCATAATGGGGCTGAATGCGAAGAAGCTTTAGAAAAAACAACTCTCCCAGCAGTAATTAAAACATGCCGTGGAGGATATGATGGTAAAGGACAATTGAAGATTGAAACAGAGCAAGACAAAGATGCAGCAATCCAATTTGCGGACCAGGGTGGCACGTTTATTATTGAAGAATGGATTACATTTGACAAGGAAATATCTACTGTATTTACAAGAAGCCAGTCTGGGGAGATCGTCTTTTTCCCGGTTGCTGAAAATGATCATAAAGACCATATATTATATGAAACAATTGCTCCTGCAAGAATTTCAGAAGAATTACATCGAAAAGTAAAAGAAGCCGCTTCTTTGCTCGCTGAAAAAATTAACGTTGTAGGCACCTTTGCGATTGAAATGTTTGTTAAAGGTGAAGAAGTTTTTATTAATGAAATGGCACCTCGACCGCATAATTCTGGTCATTTTACGATCGAGGCTTGTAATGAATCACAATTTAGCTTGCATATTCGTGCAATTTGTGGATTACCACTACCAGAAGTTTTCGAGCATCAAAAAGCTATGATGATCAATGTTCTTGGGGAAGATATGCTTAAAGCACTTCGAGCACTTAATCAACTCCCTCAAGCACATGTTCATCTATATGGTAAAAAAGAAGCAAAAGAAAAACGTAAAATGGGGCATGTGACATTCATCGCAACTAGCCAAGAGGAACTTTATACGTACAAACGCAAATACGAGGAGGATCTTACATGATTGACCGCTACACCCGAGAAGAGATGGGTACTATCTGGACAGAAGAAAATAAATATAAAGCTTGGCTTGAAGTAGAGATATTAGCTTGTGAAGCATGGGCAAAACTTGGCGTTATCCCAGAAGAAGATGTTAAAGCAATCCGGAAAAATGCATCGTTTAACGTGGATCGTATTTATGAAATTGAACAAGAAACTCGCCATGATGTTGTTGCTTTTACTCGCGCAGTGTCAGAATCACTTGGGGAAGAACGTAAATGGGTACATTACGGTTTAACATCAACAGATGTCGTTGATACAGCACTATCTTATTTAATAAAGCAGGCTAATGAAATAATTCGGAAAGATTTAGAACAATTTATTGAGATTATTAAAACAAAAGCGATCGAACATAAGCATACAGTCATGATGGGACGTACTCATGGTGTACATGCCGAGCCGACAACATTCGGCTTGAAGCTTGCTTTATGGTATGAGGAAATGAAGCGGAATCTAGAACGTTTTAACGAAGCGGCAGAGAGAGTCGAATTTGGAAAATTATCGGGTGCGGTTGGAACATATGCAAACATTGATCCATTTGTTGAAGAATATGTTTGTAAACATTTAGGTTTATCACCTGCACCATTATCAACGCAAACATTACAGCGTGATCGTCATGCAGCTTATATGTCCGTGCTTGCGCTAATTGCTACATCAATTGAGAAATTTGCAACGGAAATTAGAGGGCTGCAAAAGACTGAAACACGTGAAGTAGAAGAGTTTTTCCGTAAAGGACAAACTGGTTCATCTGCAATGCCACATAAACGGAATCCAATTGCTTCGGAAAACATGAGTGGAATGGCACGAGTGGTAAGAGGATATATGGTTACAGCCTATGAAAATGTATCTTTATGGCATGAACGTGATATTTCTCATTCTTCAGCTGAACGGGTTATTATCCCAGATGCAACAATTGCTTTAAATTATATGCTGAACCGTTTTAGTAATGTAGTGAAAAACTTAACCGTTTATCCAGAAAATATGAAACGAAATATCGATAAAACATTTGGAGTTATTTTTTCACAACGTGTACTGCTTGCCTTAATCGATAAGGGACTTGCTCGAGAAGAGGCTTATGGTATTGTTCAGCCACTCGCAATGGAAGCGTGGGAGACAGAAACACATTTTAAGCAATTAGTAGAACAAAATGAAATTGTACAGGAAAAATTATCTAAAGAAGAAATTGATGATTGCTTTGACTATACGTACCATTTGAAAAATGTTGATTTTATTTTTGAACGTTTAGGGTTATAACAAACGAGCCTAAATTATCTGAAGATAAAAATGAAAGTTGCTCGATTCGGGCTGAAAGTCGCGCAATTCGGATAAAACCTGAGCAATTCTAGGTCAAAGTTGCGCAATTGGGGTAAAAGTTGCTCGATTCGGGCTGAAAGTCGCGCAATTGGGGTAAAAGTTGAGCAATTCAAGCTAAAAGTCGCGCGATTGGGGTAAAAGTTGAGCAATTCAAGGCAAAAGTCGCGCGATTCGGGTAAAAGTTGCGCAATTCAAGGTCAAAGTTGCGCAATTCAAGGTAAAAGTCGAGCGATTCGAGGTAAAGTTGCGCAATTCAAATTGAAAGTCGCGCGATTGGGGTTAAAGTTGAGCAATTCAAGGTAAAAGTCGCGCGATTCGAGGTAAAGTTGCGCAATTCAAGGTAAAAGTCGCGCGATTGGGGTAAAAGTTGAGCAATTCAAAGTGAAAGTCGCGCGATTGGGATAAAAGTTGCGTAATTCAAGGTAAAAGTCGCGCAATTCGAGTTAAAGTTGAGTAACTTAAGGTACAAGTCGAGGTTTCAACATATACTCAATCTGTAATAGGGAACACCTGAATGAAAATGTTTCTACTATATAAGGAGATGATCATTGTGCCAGAAAATATGAATCCGGAACAAATAGAACGAGATAAAGAATATCGGAAGATGGGGTTATCGGACGAAGAGTATGATCGCATAAAAACCATTATGAAACGTCATCCTAATTATACCGAAACGGGTATTTTTTCAGTAATGTGGTCAGAACATTGCAGTTATAAAACATCAAGGCCACTTTTAAAGAAGTTTCCGACAAAAGCTCCACAAGTTCTCGTCGGACCGGGAGAAGGTGCAGGGGTAGTAGATATTGGCGATGGCCAAGCAGTCGTCTTTAAGATGGAAAGTCATAATAGCCCATCCAAAATTAATCCTTTTGAAGGAGCAGCAACGGGTGTTGGTGGAATTTTAAGGGATGTATTTTCAATGGGAGCTCGTCCAGTTGCGGCGATTAACTCTTTACGATTTGGGCCTTTGATCTCAGACAGAACGAAATATTTATTTGAAGAAGTTGTAAAAGGAATTGCACATTATGGAAATAATGTTGGTGTTCCAACAGTTGGTGGAGAAGTCAAATTTGATGAGTGTTATGAAGACAGTCCATTAGTGAATGCGATGGTCGTGGGAGTTCTAGATCATAAAGATATCCAAAAGGGAATTGCAGCTGGAGTAGGAAACACCGTAATTTATGCGGGAGCACCTACAGGTAGAGATGGGATCCATGGTGCAACACATTCTTCAGATGACCAGCAGTCAGAAGATGCAAGCCCTGCAGCAGGAAATCCAGAGCTTGAAAAAAGACTGATTGAAGCATGCTTAGAAGTGATCCATCATGATGCGCTTATAGGTATGCAAGATATGGGAGCGGCGGGACTTACGTCATCTGGAAGTGAAATGGCATCAAAAGCCGGAACAGGAATGTTACTTGACTTAGATTCCGTACCTCAAGCAGAAGAAGATATGTCAGCATATGAGATGATGCTATCTGAGACGCAAGAAAGAATGCTTTTAGTCGTTAAAAAAGGTTCCGAACAAGAAATTATTGATCTGTTTAATAAGCATGATATTGAAGCTGTTGCAGTTGGCAAAGTTTTAGAAGAAAATGTTTTTCGAATTCAGCATGAAAATAAAATTTGGGCAGAAATCCCGGTTGATGCATTGGATAAAGATGCCCCAATCTATCATCTCCCATCAAAAGAAGCAACTTATTATAAGGAGTTTCAGCAATTAGAAGAGACTGTTCCGAAAATTAATAATTATGGTGAAATGTTAAAGCTGTTATTAGAAAGCCCAACAGTTTCAAGTAAAGAATGGGTATACGATCAATTTGATTCAGAAGCGCGTGGGAATACATTAGTAGGACCTGGGTCTGGAGCAGCCGTAGTAAAAATAGAAGGAAAAGATAAAGCAATCGCAATTTCGGCAGATTGTAATGCTCGTTATATCTATTTAGATCCGGAAGTAGGCGGAAAAATTGCTGTTGCAGAGGCATGTCGAAACATTATTGTTTCAGGTGCAAAACCAATTGGAATTACGGATGGTTTAAATTACGGGAATCCTACAAATGAAGAAGTTTTTTGGCAGATGGAAAAAAGTATTGATGGGATAAGTGAAGCATGCCGTGAGTTAAGTGTACCTGTTATTAGTGGTAACGTATCGATGTACAATCAGTCATACGGCGAGCCAATTTTTCCAACACCGATCATTGGCATTGTCGGTCTGTTTGAATCACTGGATCACATTACACCAAACTCGTTCCAAAACAGTGGAGATGTTATCTATGTGATTGGTAAAGCAAAAGCAGAATTTGGCGGCAGTGAACTGCAAAATCTTATGCAAGAAGAATACGATGGAAAAGCACCACAACTCGACTTACAAATAGAAAAAGAACGTCAGGAAAAAGTATTGCAAGCCATTCAAAATGGACTTCTCGTATCAGCTGAAGATATCGCTGAAGGTGGGTTAGCCGTTGCATTAGCGGAGAAAGCGATTCGTGGAAATGTTGGAATCAATATTACCTTAACAGAAGATGCGACGATTGAACTATTCAGTGAGACACAATCTCGTTATGTTGTTTCAGTAAAGGAAGAAGATGCAGAATCATTTGAAAAAAGTGGGCTTGAACTAACTAAACTTGGTAACGTAACATCAGAGGGGAAATTTATCGTCTATACAAAAGACGGTGAGCAAATCATCAATGAAGATATGGAACAACTCAGAAAAGGATGGAAAAACAGTATCCAAACTTTACTGAAATCCAATTAAAAAATGAGGAATGACTATGTTTGGAATTTGGGGTCATAAAAAAGCCGCTGAGATCACCTATTATGGATTACATTCTATGCAACATCGAGGACAAGATGGTGCAGGAATAGTTGTGACAGATGGTGAACAGTTAAACGTTCATAAAGATGTTGGTCTAGTCAATGACGTATTTAAACGGTATGACTTTGCCGAAAATCCAGGACATGCTGCGATTGGGCATGTCCGAAACGCTACACAAGATGACGGAGTTTTTAATAATGTACAACCTTTCGTATTTCATACATTAAATGGCAGTACAGCAATCGCACATAATGGCAAAATTGTTAATGCAGACAGTATTCGTAGAAATTTAGAAGAGACAGGAAGTATTTTACAAACTACTTCCGATACAGAAGTTTTAGCACATTTAATGCGAAAAAACAGTCAAAAAACAACTGAAGAAGCAATTATTGAAAGTTTAAAACAGCTTGTCGGCGCATATGCATTTCTAATTTTAACAGAGGATAAGTTATACGTTGCACTAGATCCAAGGGGGATTCGTCCTTTATCGTTAGGTAAGTTGGGAGATGCTTATGTCGTTGCCTCGGAAACTTGTGCATTTAATATCATTGGTGCAACATTTGAACGTGAAGTTATGCCAGGTGAATTACTGACAATAAGTAATGAAGGCATAAAATCGACTCGTTTTCTATTAAGAGAACCTCGAAATCTATGTGCAATGGAATATGTTTATTTTTCTCGTCCGGACAGTGATTTGAATGAAGTAAATGTTCATACAGCAAGAAAAAGAATGGGAATTGAACTCGCTAAAGAACATCCTAAGTTTGATGCCGATGTTGTTACAGGTGTGCCTGATTCAAGTATTTCTGCGGCGATCGGGTATGCGGAGCAATGTGGATTACCATATGAAATGGGTGTCCTTAAAAATCGGTATATAGGGAGAACGTTTATTCAACCTTCTCAAGAATTAAGGGAACAAGGGGTTAAAATGAAACTTTCTCCTGTACGTGGTGTCGTAGAAGGTAAAAGCGTTGTGATGATCGATGACTCTATTGTTCGGGGAACAACAAGTCGACGGATCGTTCGTTTATTAAAAGAAGCTGGTGCAAGAGAGGTTCATGTTCGAATTTCTTCCCCTCGTATTGAAAATCCATGTTTATATGGTATTGATATGCTAACGAAAAAAGAGCTTATTGCAGCTAATCACACGAATGAAGAGATTAAAGATCTTATTGAAGCGGACTCGATCGAGTTTTTATCCGTTGAAGGAATGGAAAAAGCGATTATTAAAGATAAAACATTGAACCAAGGTGTTTGTGCTGCATGTATGACAGGTAACTACCCTGTTCTTGAAAATGACCAGCGAAAAGAGTTTTATAGAAAATATTAATTCGCTATTCGATTAAATAAGCTGAAAAAAATAGGCTAACAAACAGTAAATAAGCTATAATATAGAAAACATATTTACAAACAAACTTTCAATATGAATACAATAAATTTAGGGGCGAATAAATATATGTCAAATGTATATAAAAATGCTGGTGTCGATGTTGAAAAAGGGTATGAAGCTGTCGAACGTATGAAAAAACATATCACGAAAACAACACGATCAGAAGTATTAGGTGGAATAGGGTCCTTCGGCGGGTTATTTGAATTAACATCTCTACAATACAAAGAACCGGTACTTGTTTCAGGGACAGACGGAGTAGGTACAAAATTAATGCTTGCATTTGAAATGAATAAGCATGACACAATCGGCATTGATCTAGTTGCTATGTGTGTAAATGATGTCGTTGCACAAGGAGCAAAGCCACTATTCTTTCTCGATTATATCGGCTGTGGAAAAAACGATCCAGAAGTTATTGAACAGATTGTTGCTGGAGTAAGTGAGGGATGTGTTGCCTCAGGTGCTGCTTTAATAGGCGGTGAAACAGCCGAGATGCCAGGGATGTATAAAGAAGAAGAGTATGATTTAGCTGGCTTTGCAGTTGGGATTGCTGAAAAATCAAAACTTATTACCGGTGAATCAATACAAGCAACTGATTGTGTAGTTGGTATTGCATCAAGTGGCATTCATTCAAATGGTTATTCGTTAGTACGAAACGTAATTCAAGGACTTGATTTAAATAAGCAATATGATGGCCTCTCAGAAACATTAGGGGAAGCTGTTTTACGACCGACAAAAATATATGCCAAATCAATTGATGCCGTGATGGAAAAGATCGAGATAAAAGGGATCGCACATATTACGGGCGGCGGATTTTATGAAAACTTCCCACGCATACTTCCTGATGGACTCGGTGTGAAATTAGATGAGAGTAAATGGGAAGTCCCTGAAATTTTGACATTTATTCAGCGTAAAGGAAATATATCTACTGAAGAGATGTATGGAGTGTTTAATATGGGTGTCGGCATGGCGTTAGTCGTTTCAAAAGAAGATGCAGCTGAAGCAATTACTATTTTGCAAGATTTAGGTGAAGAAGCTGCAATAATTGGAAATGTGATTAGTGGGGAAGGGGTGCAATTTGCATGATTGAGATTCGGACGCGTGTAGCAGTTTTCGCATCTGGTGCTGGAACAAACTTTGAGGCAATGATGACAAGTAGAGATCGTAATTTTGATGTCGTCATGTTAGTTTGTGACAAACCAAAAGCACATGTAATAGGAAAAGCAGCAGGTTTTGGTGTAGAAACAGTCGTGCTAGACCCAAATACCTTTTCATCAAAAGAAGAATATGAAGAAGACATTTTAAAAAGACTTAAACGAGCGAATGTTCAGTGGATTGTATTGTCAGGCTACATGCGAATTGTAGGGAAAACATTACTTAACGGTTATGGCGACAAAATTATCAATGTACATCCATCTCTTCTACCGTCCTTTCCAGGAAAAGATGCTGTAGGACAAGCTCTAGAAGCGGGAGTAAAGGTTTCTGGAGTTACTATTCATTATGTAGATGAAGGCGTTGATACAGGGCCAATCATTGCACAAGAGCCGGTAACTGTCTTTCCTAATGATACGCGGGAGACACTACAAGAGCGAATTCAACAAGTAGAGCATGTATTGTATACAAGAGTAATAGCCGACATAACGAAACAATGATTAATAGTTAAATCTTACTAGTTCATAAAAATTTTAAACACGTATGAGGAGTATCAAGCATGAAAAAAAGAGCATTGATCAGTGTATCGAATAAGGAACATCTCGTACCATTTGTAAAAAAATTAGCAGCATTAGATTATGAAATCATATCTACAGGCGGCACCTTAAAATTGTTAACAGATGAAGGTATTGACGCAAAACAGGTTGATACGGTAACCGGGTTTCCAGAAATTTTAGATGGAAGAGTAAAAACATTACATCCGAAAGTGCACGGTGGTCTACTTGCAAAACGCGATCAGCAAGCACATATGGAAGCATTAAAAGAAAACGAGATTGAACCGATCGATCTTGTCGTTGTTAACTTATATCCATTTAAAGAGACGGTAACGAAACTAGGCGTAACAGAAGAAGAAGTGATCGAAAATATCGATATCGGTGGACCGACAATGTTACGGGCCGCTGCCAAAAACTTTAATGATGTTGTCGTTGTCGTAGACCCTGCTGATTATGAGCATATTGGTGCTAAACTTGAGGAAGGCACGGTCGATATGGAAACACGCAAACAGTTAGCGGCAAAAGTATTTCGACATACTGCACATTATGATGCGATGATTGCCCGCTATTTCAATGAAGTCATCGAAGAAGTTTTTCCTGAAAATTATACAGTTACATATGAAAAAGTACAAGATTTGCGTTATGGAGAGAATCCTCATCAACAAGCTGCGTTTTATGAAGATGTACAATATAAAGGGGTAAGCTTAGCAACTGCAAAGCAATTACACGGCAAGGAATTATCGTTTAACAATATTCAAGATGCGAATGCAGCCCTTGAAATTGTCGCAGAGTATGATGCATCTGCTGTTGTAGCGGTAAAACATATGAATCCATGTGGAATCGGATTAGCGGATCATTTACATGAAGCATTTAAGCGTGCATATGAAGCAGATCCTATTTCAATTTTTGGTGGTATTATTGCATGTAATCGAGAAGTGGATAAAGATACAGCGATACAAATGCATGAAATATTTTTAGAAATTGTGATGGCGCCAAATTTTACGGACGAAGCAAAAGAAATTTTAATGCAAAAACAAAATATTCGTTTACTTGAACTAGAAAATTTTAACGCAAGAAAAGCGCCTGAAAAAATAACAACAGTTAAAGGTGGAGTTCTCGTTCAAACGAGTGACGAAGGAAAGATTGAAGCTTCAGATCTTGAGGTTGTTACAGACCGAAAACCGTCAGCGGAAGAAATAGAAGATTTATTATTTAGCTGGAAAGCAGTTAAACATGTAAAATCGAATGCAATTGTAGTCGCAAAAAATAAACAGACTGTAGGAATCGGTGCTGGGCAAATGAATCGAATTGGCGCAGCGAATATCGCTATTGAACAAGCAGGGAAAAAAGCTGAAAATGCAGTTTTGGCATCTGATGCATTTTTTCCAATGCCAGATACGGTTGAAGCCGCAGCAAAAGCCGGAATCACAGCGATCATTCAGCCAGGAGGGTCAAAGCGAGATCAAGATTCCATAGACGTATGTAATGCAAATGGAATTGCTATGGTCTATACGAAAATGCGTCATTTTAAGCATTAAGAACAGTGGTGCAGTGGGCACCTTGGAGGCGGCGGGTGATTTTCGCACTTAGTGTGAGAATACGCCGAAATATTTCGTAATACGGCCGATAAATACGATTTATCGCCGATATATCTAGGGAATCACCGATAAATACAATTCAGCGCCGATATCTCTAGGGAACCACCGATAAATACAATTCAGCGCCGATATATTCGTAAAACCGCTGATAAAACAAATTATTATAAAATATAACAGTCTTAGAAAGGTGTATGGGATGAATATTTTAGTTGTCGGGCGTGGGGGACGCGAACATAGTGTCATCATGCATTTAGAAAAAAGTGATCGTGTTGGAAAAATATACGCAGCTCCAGGCAATGGTGGGATAGAAGAGCATGCGACATGTGTTCCAATCGATGAGATGGATATTGAGGGACTTATCCAATTTGCAAAGGATAAAAACATTGATTTGACAATTGTAGGACCTGAGAATCCATTAAATGCCGGGATCGCAAATGCATTTAAGGAACAGGGATTAGCTATTTTTGCCCCGACGAAGGAAGCAGCATTGTTGGAAGGTAGTAAAGATTTTGCTAAACAATTCATGGTGAATCATGGTATTCCTACCGCAGCCTACGAAACTTTTACAGAAGCAGAAGCAGCAAAAAAATATGTGGAAGAAAAAGGTGCACCGATTGTTATTAAGGCAGATGGCTTAGCAGAAGGTAAAGGGGTTATCGTCGCCGAAACAAAAGAAATGGCGCTCGATGCGATTGATAAATTAATGGTTGAAGACGCCTTTCGTGGTGCAGGGCGTAAAATTGTAATAGAAGAATTTCTGGATGGCCGCGAATTTTCATTAATTGCTTTCGTACATGAGTCCAATGTTTTTCCAATGATTCCTGCACGTGACCATAAACGGGCTTATGATAATGACGAGGGGCCAAATACTGGTGGTATGGGAGTATTTGCACCAGTACCTGATATTACGGATGACATCGTGGAATATACAACGAGAGAAGTATTACAAAAGGCAGCAGATGGCTTAATGAAAGAAGGCCGTCCATTCACAGGAATTTTGTATGCAGGTTTAATGCAGACAGCAACGGGTACGAAAGTGATCGAATTTAATACTCGTTTTGGGGATCCGGAAACTCAAGTAGTCTTGCCTCTTTTGGAAAATGATTTATTGCAAGTCATTCTTGATGTTATGGAAGGAAAAGACCCGAAATTAAGTTGGAAAAATGAAGCTTGCGTTGGGGTTGTTGTGGCATCAAAAGGGTATCCGAATTTGTATGAAAAAGGTGCTCTTATTCCTGACACAAAAACGACTGAGCAAACATTTGTCGTTCAAGCCGGTACAAAAAGCACTGAAAAAGGTCTTGTCTCAAACGGAGGGCGTGTCTTACTTATAGGCGGTTTAGGAGACAATTTGGAGATTGCCCGGAAAAATGCATACGAACTTTTACGTGTTTATGACGATACTGATGCATTCTTTTATCGAACAGATATTGGCATATCAAAAATATAATTTTTAAACAAAGAAAAATCCGAACATCAATTTGGATTTTTCTTTTTCTGTTTTATAAGCAGCGTGTGTGCCAAGGATTAATTTCCTGTTCAGATAAAGGAATAGTGATTTTCTGACTAATAGGAATGATCAGTGATATGCGATTTTCACCATAGTTGAACTTATATGATCCAATTTTATCTTATTTCTATTAATCTATATTAGAAAAACTTCTCTATTTGTTCAAACTTTCACATGAACTTTTATTTTTTTAAGCGTTTTCAGCAAAATATCTTTTCTATGTATGATAAAATAATAATATAATCACAATCATAAAATAACCAAAAACTTTGATTGTGTTGGGAAAGAATTCATTTTATTGGAGAGTTGACTTATGCTAGAACAAGGACAATTTTGGAGAAACAGAGAGCTGCGTGAACATGTGGCTGTCGTTGAAAATAAAATAGCACCATCCATCGTATTTACAAATGGTACATACTTAAATGTTTTTACAAAGACTTGGAAACAAGAAAATGTTTGGGCGTATAAAGAGCGTATTGTATATGTTGGAAATAGAATGCCTCAACAAACAGAAGGTACAGAAATCATCGATTGTACTGGACAATATTTGGTTCCAGGTTATATAGAGCCACATGCTCATCCATTTCAGTTATATAATCCTGAGATGTTAGCATTTCATGCTGCAAAATTTGGAACGACTACATTAATTAACGATAATATTCGGTTACTTTCTTTATTTGATAAAAAGAAAGCGTTTTCGATTATAGAGAATTTTCACAAATTACCCGTTTCGATGTTTTGGTGGGGGCGGTACGATTCCCAATCGATGTTAAGAGATAGCGAAGAAAAGTTTAATACGAATGATATTTTATCATGGGTATCAAACCCATCTGTAATTCAAGGTGGTGAGCTGACTTCTTGGCCTCAGCTGCTCGCAGGAGATGACCGATTATTATATTGGATACAAGAGACAAAGAGATTGGGTAAACGAGTGGAAGGTCATTTTCCGGGAGCTTCACAAGAGACATTAACCAAATTAAAGTTACTCGGTGCTAGTGCAGATCACGAAGCAATGACAGGAGAAGAAGTTGTAAGAAGACTTGAGTTAGGGTATCATGTAGCGTTGCGTTATTCATCTATTCGCCCTGATTTGCCGATAATATTAAAACAATTGCTTCATGATAAAATAGATGCGTATGACCAAATGATGTATACGACTGATGGATCTACCCCTTCGTATAATAAACGTGGATTAATTAATGTCTGTATAGATATTGCCATTAAAAAAGGTGTTCCGCTTATAGATGCTTACCGAATGGCTACGTATAACGTGGCAAAATACTATCATTTGGATGAACTATTAGGTAGTATCGCTCCTGGAAGACTGGCGCATATTAATATACTGTATGAAAAGGATGACCCGCATCCATTAAGTGTTTTAGCTAAAGGAAAGTGGATTATCCGAGATGGTGTCACAAGTCCTCAAAAACCTTTGATTGATTGGAAAAAACATGAAGTAACCAAGGCTGAATTTAATTGGGAAATTAATAAGGATGATCTACAATTCTCTATACCAATCGGATTGAAAATGGAAAATGATGTCATTATGAAACCATACGCGGTTGATATCGACATTACTGCCGATAATTTACCTTCTGGAAATGAAGATGCATTTTTACTATTAATCGATCGATTTGGTAAGTGGCGTGTGAATTCAGTTATTAACGGATTTACAAATCAACTTGGTGGTTTATGCAGTACTTATTCTACAACAGATGATATTATAGTAATTGGAAAGAGAAAATCAGATATGAGTTTAGCGTGTAATCGAATGAAAGAAATTGGTGGAGGAATTGTTCTCGCTCATGAAGGAAAGATTCTATTTGAATTATCATTACCTCTTGCAGGTGCTATGTATGATGGGAAAATGTCGAGTCTGATTGACAAAGAAAGAGAATGTGTCAAGATCCTTAAAGAGGCAGGATATAAGTTTACAGATCCAATTTATACACTCTTATTTTTATCTTCCACTCATTTACCTTATATTCGCGTTACTCAACAAGGGATTGTTGACGTTATGAAACATGAAGTCATTGTTCCAGCAAATATGCGTTAAGAAAATAGGGGGAACGCATTATATGAAAAAAATCTATCTACTTATAATCGTCATTGCAATTGGACTAGTAGCAGTTGCTTGTTCGACTAATGAAGAAGAAAAAGAAAAAGGTTCTGAGGATAGTAATGAAGTAGGAAAAGTAGAAACGGAACAAAATATTTACCCATTTACTGGGATCGCAACTGATGAGGATGTTACAAATCGTGCCATTGCAGTTATGGTTAACAATCATGCACAAGCAAGACCACAAACTGGTCTCTCGGATGCAGACATTGTTTTTGAAATGTTAACAGAAGGAGATATTACACGATTTTTAGCAATTTATCAAAGTACTGAACCAGAAGTTGTTGGTCCGGTCCGCAGTGCCCGCGAATACTTTTTTACACTCGCCGATGGATATGACGCAATTTATGTGTATCATGGAGCAGCAAATTTTGTAAATGATATGATCCAGTCCAGAGGAATAGAAAATTTGCCTGGAGCTATTTACGATAATGACGGACATCTGTTTGTACGAGAATCATTTAGACAAGCACCACATAATTCTTATTTTCAATTTGGTGCTGCTTATGATGTTGCCGCTGAAAAAGAGTATGAAACTCATATGAATTATGAACCATTACCATTTTTGAAAGAGGACGATAAAATAGTTGGAGAAGATGCAAATTATGTCCGAATTAATTATGCTCAAAATGACGTTTATGTAGAATTCACCTATGATGAGACAACTAATCAATATACACGTTATAATGATGGACAAATGAGTGCTGAATTAAATACAGATGTACCGATACAGGTTTCTAATGTTTTAATCGTTGAAGCTGAACATCGAGTTATCGATGATGAACAAAGAAGATCTATAGATATTGAATCTGGCGGGTCCGCGTATCTACTACAACAAGGTAAGGTTCAGCAATTACAATGGGAAAACCAAGATGGACGAATTATTCCTATTAAAGATGGACAAGTAGTGCCATTTGTACCCGGAAAAACATGGATTAATTTTATTCCATCTACTACATCTCCACAAGGTGTAGATGAACAGGTTGAATTTAAGAATAAAGAATAAGGGGGATTTGATTTGCAAATTGATAAATTACGTGGGAAGCAATTAGATCAATTATTCGATGCGATTCTCTCTTTAAAAACACGGGAAGAATGTTATAAATTTTTTGATGATGTCGCAACGATGAATGAAATCCAATCGCTAGCCCAACGACTTCAAGTAGCTAAAATGTTAAACGAAGGAAGTACGTACAATGAAATAGAGCGACAGACGAAAGCTTCTACTGCTACTATTTCCCGTGTAAGAAGATGTCTTGATTACGGCAGCGGCGGTTATGAAACAGTTTTAAGTCGGATGATAGAAAAATAAGGACTAGTCAACGTAGGATCTTAATAGATAGTTGCTATAAACTGCGCAGTAATTATAAAAAGTTAATCGTATAACTCGCTACGAAAATACACTGCGCTTTCCGTGGGCGGCTGTTGAGCCTCCTTCGTGCCACGCACTTCGTAGTCTCACCGAGACCTTTCCTCCCACAGGAAGCGGTTTTTGCTTCCGAGGAGGCTGAGGCCGTGCCCACGGTAAAGGAGATACTGTAAAAGCAAACGATAGTGCAGCTTGAACAGATGTCGCTCTTATGCCTGTGGTGAAAGCGAAGTATTCTGCCGAAGCGGTATTTCAACTCCAAATTATTGGGGTGGTGAACAGTCTACGTTCATTTAACAACACAATTTTATAAAAAAATATACAAAAGATAATCCGAACAAATATAATTCATTGTTCGGATTTCAATTTGAATAAAACGTATTTAATTTAACCTCTACATTATCTCCTGTACTACTACTTTCCTTTTCAATTAGTTTCTGTTCAAATGGAAATAGAATTTATTCTCGTTTCACTCTAGTTCATACAATATTTTTGCTATAATATATAAATGGATAATAAAAGTGGAGGACTATGCCTTGAACTATCTAATTAATGAATGGAAGCATGTATTTAAATTAGACCCAGCGAAAGAAATTTCTGATGATCATTTAGAACAATTATGTGATTCAGGAACAGATGCGATTATAATTGGTGGAACTGATAATATCACTTTTGATGCGATTTTAGAATTAATGTATCGTGTTAGAAGGTATGCAATTCCTTGTATATTAGAAGTTTCTTCTTTAGATGCAATTTCACCAGGATTTGACTATTACTTCATTCCAATGGTATTAAATAGTAAAGAAAAAAAGTGGATTATGGATATTCAGCATAAAGCTATTAAAGAATATAGAGAAATGATGGATTGGGATGAGATTCTAGTTGAAGGATATTGTATATTAAATCCGGAATCCAAAGCATATAAAAAAACGAATTGTATATTACCGGATGAGGAAGACGTAATTAGTTATGCATTTATGGCAGAACATATTTTTAAATTACCGATTTTTTATTTGGAGTATAGTGGTACATATGGCGACCCAAAACTCGTTGAAAAAGTAAAACAAGAACTAAATAAGACGACATTATTTTATGGTGGCGGCATTAAGAATGTTGAACAAGCGAAAGAAATGAAACAATTTGCTGACGTCATCGTAGTTGGAAATAGTATTTATACTGATTTTAATGACGCATTAAAAACAGTAGAGGTAGTAAAATAAGGGGCTGGTATTAATGAGCGTTATTGAATTTTTAAGTAACTTAAATAAAGAACAACAAGAGGCAGTTAGACATACAGCAGGCCCACTTTTGATCATGGCAGGTGCAGGTAGTGGTAAAACACGAGTTCTGACCCATCGGATAGCTTATTTAATCGATGAAAAATCCGTAGCACCAAGAAATATATTAGCGATCACATTTACGAACAAGGCCGCTCGAGAAATGAAGGATCGTGTACAAAAGCTAGTTGGTCCGGCAAGTGATGCAATGTGGGTTTCTACATTTCACTCGATGTGTGTAAGAATTTTGCGAAGAGATATTGATCGAATAGGATATAGTTCTAATTTTACTATTATTGATAGTAGTGACCAGCAGTCTGTAATGAAACAGATTTTAAAAAACTTAAATATAGATCCGAAACAATATGACCCAAGAGCAATGATTGGGCAAATTAGTAATGCAAAAAATGAATTGATTACTGCACAAGAAGCTTTGGAAAAAGCCGGCAATGTATACGAAAGGCAAGTTGCAGAGATTTACGATGCATATCAAAAAACACTTAGAAAAAACCAAGCACTTGATTTTGATGATTTAATTATGGAAACCATTCATTTATTTAAACGTGTTCCGGAAGTTTTACACTATTATCAACGTCGATTTCAATATATCCATGTTGATGAGTATCAAGATACAAACCATGCGCAATACTATTTAGTAAAACAACTTGCAAGTCGTTATCAAAATCTTTGTGTCGTAGGGGACTCTGACCAATCGATTTACCGCTGGCGAGGTGCAAATATCGGTAATATTTTAACTTTTGAAAAAGATTATCCGAATGCTCGGACCATTTTCCTTGAACAGAATTATCGATCAACAAAATCAATATTAGCTGCGGCAAACCATGTTATTAATAATAATACGGGAAGAAAACCGAAAAAGTTATGGACGGATAATGAAGAAGGGAATAAAATTACTTATTTCCAAGGAGCAACAGAACGAGAAGAGGCTTTATATATTACAGAAAAAATCCAAGATCTATTAGTAAGTGGAACGTACACTCCCGATGATATTGCAATTTTGTACCGAACAAATGCCCAGTCTCGTGCTATTGAAGATACGTTAATGAAAGCGAATATGACGTATCAAATCGTTGGAGGTTTACGATTTTACGACAGAAAAGAAATTAAAGATATTATTGCTTATTTAAGACTTATTACTAATCCGAATGACGATATTAGTTTTGAACGAATTGTAAACGTACCGAAGCGTGGGATTGGAGCTACCTCCCTTGAACGGTTACGGGCGTATGCGACTAAACATGGTCTTTCTTTCTTTCAAGCCGTAAAAGAAATTGATCAAACAGGTGTACCTAAACGAGCCGCTCAAGCATTAATAGAGTTCCAACTGCAAATGGAAACATTGATTAAACAACAAAACTTTCTTACTGCAACGGATATGGTAGAAATGGTATTAGAACAAACAAAATATGAAGAGATGCTAAAAAATGAAAAATCAATAGAAGCACAGAGTCGTCTTGAGAATATAGCAGAGTTTTTAACAGTCACAAAGGATTTTGAGAAATCTAGTGAAGATGATAAAACGCTTGTTACTTTTCTAACAGACTTAGCCTTAATCGCAGATATTGACACGATGGATGATACAACAATTGATGCTAATGAAAAAATAACATTAATGACGCTTCACTCTGCGAAAGGACTTGAGTTTCCAGTAGTATTTCTTATCGGAATGGAAGAAAATATTTTCCCACATAGTAGGTCGCTTATGGATCAAGAGGAGATGGAGGAAGAAAGAAGGCTTGCATATGTTGGAATTACAAGAGCGGAAAAAGAATTGTTCTTAACTCATGCAAATATGCGTACATTATATGGCCGGACTAACTTCAATCCAATCAGTCGGTTTATCAATGAGATTCCAGAAGATCTAATAGAGGGAGTAGACGTAGCGAAAAAATCAATGTTTGGCTCATTTTTTGACGAACCAAGTGATAACTCAATCTCTTTCGCTAAACCTAAAGCTCACCCACCAAGAAAGCAACCAGCGCGTAGAAAAACTGAAAAAATTACTACGACTGGGGCACAAAATCAAGAATGGAGAGCGGGAGATAAAGCTCATCACAATAAATGGGGAATAGGAACGGTCGTTAAAGTTCAAGGGAACGGCGATGCAACAGAACTAGATGTGGCATTTCCAGCTCCTACCGGTATTAAACGGTTATTGGCGAAATTCGCACCGATTACGAAACAATGAGGTGTAGATGATGGATAAACAAGAAGTAAGACAGAAAATAGAATCATTAGTTGACCGCTTAAATAAATATGCTCATGAATACTATGTATTAGATACACCAAGTGTACCTGATGCAGAATATGATAAATTATTTAATGAATTAGTACAGTTGGAGGGAGAACATCCTGATCTAGTATTGGAACATTCGCCGACGAAACGAGTAGGAGGGGAACCTCTTGAAGGTTTTGAAAAGGTCGAACACGAGATTCCAATGCTTAGTCTAGGAAATGCTTTCGACGAGCAGGATTTAAGAGATTTTCATCGACGGGTTACAAACGGTTTAAATGAAGAAGTTGTTTATATTTGTGAATTAAAAATTGATGGGTTAGCAATTGCATTAACATATGAAGCTGGTCAATTTGTTTTAGGTTCAACACGAGGAGATGGACGGGTTGGAGAGAATATTACAAGTAACTTACGTACTGTAAGAAGTGTTCCTTTAACAATTCCGGAAAAAAGAAAGGTAGAAGTACGTGGAGAAGCGTATATGCCGCATGAATCTTTTGTAAAATTAAACGAATTGCGCGAGAAAAATGGAGAAATGTTATTTGCTAATCCTCGAAATGCTGCCGCTGGTTCTTTAAGGCAGCTTGATCCCCGCATTGCAGCTACCCGGAATCTTGATTTATTTTTATTTGGGTATGGAGTGTGGGAATTAGATGATATTCCAACACATAGTGAACGTTTAACGTATTTGACTGATTTAGGATTTAAAATTAATAAAGAATGGAAAAAATGTCATTCGATCGAAGAGGTGATCGAATATGTCACATATTGGACAGAAAATCGACGAAGCTTATCCTATGAAATTGACGGCATTGTCATCAAAGTAGATGATTTAAGTCAGCAGAAAAAGTTAGGGTTTACAGCTAGAACTCCTAGATGGGCCATTGCATATAAATTCCCAGCAACTGAAGCAGTGACAACGATTGAAGATGTTGAATTAAGCGTTGGAAGAACGGGAGTCGTCACACCTACTGCCATCTTAAAACCAGTTTTCATTGATGGCTCGACTGTTGGAAGAGCTACCCTCCATAATGCAGATCAAATTCGAGCACTTGATATTCGAATTGGAGATACAATTATTATTAAAAAAGCAGGAGACATTATTCCAAAAGTAGTCAGAGTAATAAAAGAAGAGCGTTCAGGTGATGAGGAACCATATGAAATGCCGACCCATTGTCCTGCCTGTGATTCAGAACTTGTCCACTTGGATGATGAAGTAGCACTTCGTTGTATGAACCCAAATTGTCCTGCCCAATTAAAAGAGGGCCTCATACACTTTGTTTCTCGTGATGCCATGAATATTGACGGTCTTGGTGAAAAAGTAATTGAACAACTTTTTAGAGAACAATTAGTTAACTCCATTGATGATATTTATCGATTAGAAAAAGAACAGCTGCTTCCACTGGAACGGATGGGAGAAAAGTCAGCTACTAATTTAATTCAAGCAATTGAAACGTCGAAGAATAACTCATTAGAGAAACTTATTTTCGGGTTGGGAATTCGCCATATTGGAGCAAAAGCAGCTCAAATTTTAGCTGGTGAATTTGAAACTATGGAGAGCTTACAACAAGCAACATATGATAAACTCGTTTCCATTGATGAAATCGGGGAAAAGATGGCTGATGCGGTTGTTCATTATTTTGCACTAGAAAAAGTAAGTACATTGCTGAATGATCTGCGTGAATTAGGTGTTAATATGACTTATCTTGGAAATAGAAGAACAACAGATGAGACGTCTGGAGAGCTAATTTTCGCAAATAAAACAGTTGTATTAACAGGAAAATTAGAGAAATTAACGCGGAGAGAAGCAAAAGAGTTTATCGAAGCGAACGGTGGCAAAGTTACAGGCAGTGTAAGTAAAAATACAGATTTAGTTATTGCCGGTGAAGCAGCCGGATCTAAATATGATCAAGCAAAAAAATTAGAGATTACGATTTGGGATGAAAGCCAGTTAGAAGAAGCAATTAAGGGAGTGTCCACATGAGAAAGTTTTTGATCATGCTTGGATGTTCACTCCTCGTGTTAGCAAGCTGTTCGAACCAAAAACAAGAAGATATTGTTCAACCTGAAGAAAATGAAGGCGAGACAGAGGTGTCTATTATCCCTCATTATTCTTTATCAGAAGACCAATATAGAATGGTTTTGCCATATCGGCCAAGTGCTGCTCGTGGAGCGATCACAAACCAAGTAACAAACCGGGTAGATATTGATGAATTAGAAGAAGGACTTCGGAGGCATTCAACAACCGTTTTCGACCCGAAAAAATATGTTTTTGAAGAAGGACAATTTTTAGATACAGAAGAAATTTATAGTTTAATTGATTCGTTAAATCCTGAAATAAAGAAAAAAGGAACGAAGGAAGAACAGATTAAAGAACACAGAAATAATCCAAGAGTTTTTTCCCATGTACTGGAACAGAATTTTTTAAAGAAAAATGATGATAATACAGTAAAATTGGTTGGAGTATCAATAGGGATTTCTTTAAAATCAGTATACCGATTCCAGACAGAAACAGGCGGACCATATTATTATGAGAAAATACCTAAGGATGAAATGATTGCAGAAGGGCAGCGAGTTGCCGAACAAGTACTGGCAACTTTACAAGAAAAAGATGGTCTTGAAAAAGTGCCGATTATGTTTGCATTATTTAGAGAAGAAGAGCAATCTTCACCAGTGCCAGGAAATTTCGTTATGAAAACCGTTGTTGGTGAAGGCGATACTTCTATTGGTAAATGGGAAAATATTAACGAAGAATATGTTTTATTCCCCTCTGATCGGGCAAAAGATAAATACAATGAGGATTATCAAAAAGTAAAAACATTCAGTGAAAAAATTGCTGGTTATTTTCCTAATTATGTTGGAGTAGCAGGAAAAGGATTATATATCGATAAAAATTTAACTCAATTGTCGATCGAAGTACCGATAGAATTTTATGGGAAAGGTGAAGTACTCGGTTTCACTCAATATGCTTTTGGTTTAGTAAAAGAGATTTTTCCTAATTATTATGATATTCAGATAGAGATTACATCAAGTAGCGGTTCGGAAAGTTTAATTTATCGAAAAGCTGGAGAAGACGAACCGAAAGTCCATATCTATCATTAATATGAATGCTGTATCCTCATATAAAGAGGTACGGCATTTTTTCTTATTGTGGAACATCCACAATAAGATGCCTTTAACTTTAGATAGTTTCGATATTGTCCTGAGTTTTTTTACAATTTATACTAAGGTTAGTAAAGTAATTTTTCTCTTTTTCCAATCATGAAGTCAAGTGTAGACATGCTTTCGTTTACTTAGTACAATTTAATTAGACGAAAGCACGTAAATTTTAAATAGGGGAGAAGAGAGAAGAGGATGGATATAACTGAAAAGGTTTTCCAATCTACAAACGTACATCAGTTAGTAGAGCAATTAAGTAAAAAATTACAAAAAGCAACGATTATAGAAAATAAAAATTTCGAACTCATTGCTTACAGCTCGCCAAATGAATTTTCATTTGATCCTATACAGCAGAAGACAATTTTATCCAAAAGATGTCCATTATTTATTATTGAACGATTAAAAAAAGAAGGCATAATTGATCGACTGAAATGGGAGGATCAACCAATTCGTTTGCAGGCAATCGAAGATATTGGGTTTTACCAACGAATTGTCGTCAGTTTGAAATATCATAATATTATACGAGGGTACTTGTGGATTTACGAAGCAGATGAGTTATTGAATGAAGAAGATTTTGCATTGTTATCTAAAATAGCGCCTTATTTAGGGAAATTATTATTCGAGGAACAGAGCATAATAGAGAATGATGTGCAAACAGTAATTTGGAAACTACTTAATGATGAATTTTTAAATGAAGCTGAGATGCATCAAGCTACTAATAAAGTTTCCTATACTGTTCCCGATCAATTTACTGTGTTGGTTACATCGATAATAGAAACGGAATACTTAAATATTCTTGAAAAGATAAAAGAAATTTTTATACAAGAAGAAATTGGCTATTATCTTGGGAAAGGCACAGAAATTGTGGGTATAATTGATGGTACAAAACACCATCCTGCTTCTGATAAAGTAATTCGAATTCAGGAACGTATCGAAAAAACGTTAACAAAACAGGAACAGAATGCTGTTTTTATCGGCAGTGGAAAAGAATACTCCAAAATCAGTCAAATTAGAAAAAGTTATTTAGAAGCTCTTGAAGTTATTGAAACGATGGTATTTCTTGATGTTGATAAACTAAGTAGTACATTTGAAGAGCTAGGTTTATTTCGATATTTAAAACTGATGTATAAAAAAAATATAAGTGAGCAATATCGTAACGAAAAAATCGTAAAAATCATGAAAAAAGATGCAGAGAATAATAGCGAATTATTAAAAACGTTATGGTGCTTTATAAAAAATAATTGTCGAGTCGGAAAAACAGCGGAACAGTTATTTATCCATCCAAACACATTAAATTATCGAATTAAACAAATTACAGAGTTGACTGCGATTGATTTTGGTAATGTCCATGAACGAGCCGAATTATATTTTCAATTAATTGCTTTGCATTATATACCAGATTATTATGAGTTTTACCGAAAACAATTTTATTAATGCCTAATAATTTGGGGTAGAATATAAAAGAGGAAATATTAGCTAATTTAGGTAATCAGATAATTTGCGGATGTATTCCCATCTCCCGTATGTATATCATTTTTTTAGAACGTTTATATTATCTATATCATTAATCCGTTATTATTTAAAGGAGGCTATATAAATGGTAGTTCCATATAAACATGAACCATTTACCGATTTTTCCATCGAAGAAAACAAACGTCAAATGGAAGAGGCATTAAAAAAAGTAGAGGCAGAATTAGGACGTGAGTATCCGCTCATTATTAATGGAGAGCGAGTTACAACAGAAGATAAGATCGTTTCTGTTAATCCTGCTAATAAAGAAGAAGTCATTGGCTATGTATCAAAGGCGAATCGGGAAATTGCTGAACGTGCGATGAAGGTTGCTGATGAAACGTTTGAAACATGGAGAAAATCTGATCCTGTTTTCCGGGCAGATATTTTATTTAGAGCGGCAGCAATTGTTCGTCGTCGCAAACATGAATTTAGCGCACTATTAGTAAAAGAAGGCGGAAAACCATGGAAAGAAGCAGACGGAGATACAGCAGAAGCAATTGATTTTCTTGAGTATTATGGACGTCAAATGCTTCGGATAAAAGATGGTGTACCAGTTGAAAGCCGTCCGATTGAACGAAATCAATTTCACTACATTCCTCTTGGTGTAGGAGTCGTCATTTCTCCTTGGAACTTCTTGTTTGCTATCATGGCAGGAACGACTGTGGCAGCAATGGTAACTGGTAATACGGTATTATTAAAACCAGCAAGTGCAACTCCTGTCATTGCATATAAATTCATGGAAGTACTGGAAGAAGCAGGCCTTCCAAAAGGTGTCGTTAACTATATTCCTGGCCCTGGTAGTGAAGTTGGAGATTACTTAGTGGATCATCCACGTACTCGATTTGTCAGCTTTACAGGTTCTCGTGAAGTTGGAACAAGAATTTTTGAACGGGCAGCTGTCGTTCATGAAGATAAGGGACAAAAGTGGTTGAAACGTACCATTATTGAAATGGGTGGAAAAGATACTATTGTAGTTGATAGTGAAGCTGATTTAGAACTTGCAGCCCAATCAATCGTCCAATCGGCATTTGGTTTCTCCGGTCAAAAATGTTCTGCATGTTCCCGTGCGGTGATTCACGAAGATGTATATGATGACGTTAAAAATCGTGTTGTAGAACTAACGAAAGAAATGGTAGCAGGAGATCCAGCGACAAATGAACATTTTACAGGACCTGTAATCGATCAAGCTGCATATGACAAAATTATGAGCTATATTGAAATTGGGAAAAAAGAAGGAAAGCTTCTTATTGGTGGCGAAGGAGATGATTCAAAAGGCTGGTTTGTTCAACCGACTGTATTTGCTGATGTTGATCCAAAGGCACGTATTATGCAAGAAGAAATCTTCGGGCCTGTTGTTGCTTTGACAAGTGCAAAAGACTTTGATGAAGCAATTGAAATTGCAAACAATACAGAATACGGATTAACCGGAGCGGTTATTACAAATAATCGTGCACATCTGGAACAAGCTCGCGAAGATTTTCATGTTGGAAATCTCTACTTTAACCGTGGCTGTACTGCTGCAATTGTTGGTTACCAACCATTCGGTGGATTTAATATGTCAGGAACAGACTCAAAAGCAGGAGGACCTGATTATTTAATTCAACATATGCAAGGAAAATCTACATCAGAAATGTTTTAATACTATTAGATAATTCGACTAACGGTTATCTATACTAAATTTTTACAAGCAGTATCGTTTAATGATTGATTGAGAAAATATAAAATCTAACCTTTTCGTTTAAAGCCTAGCAATTTCCTGCTAGGCTTTTTTTTCGTCATTATTCTGATCGCTTCCTGTTCTCTACTAGATTCTTTGATTAATGACTCTTGTCCATTCGTTGAGATATTTACTTATAAAGTCTTCAAGATCATGGGGGCTATTTTCACTGCTATTCGATTATTAGCAAGTTATAATATTTACTGACAAGCAAATATTAATTTTTATTAACTTCGGTAAATTATTCTATAACCTAGAATAGGTGATTATTAAAAGATCTGCCGAGTCTGCTTGATTTGAGGGAAGCAAATTGGAGTAATATGGTTAATGAATTGGTTTCTACTGTTTAGACTCGTAATGAAATTCATCTAGTAAAAATTATAGCGCGATCACTTAATTAGTTTTAGTATTCTTTCAAGTTCCTTTGACGTCGCTTGAGGGAGAAGTTGATTTATTTAATACATCAGCTAATTCCTTTTCCATATTAGCTGCAACTTCGATAAAATTATCAAGAATAGCACTTACGTCGTTTTTTCTTAGGCCGGTGAAACTCCTCTAGTAAAAATTGTAATACAATCTCTTTTTTGATTATTAATTTTAATATTCTTTCTAATTGTGCTTTATCATGAAAATTATCAGAAGTAATACTTTTTAATACATCCGCTAACGCATTTTCCATATTAGCTGCGGCTAGCTGAAATTGTTCTTTTGGTGTCATATCTTTTCCCTCCTCTCTGTTACATTAATATCTTATTGACTTTTTATAATAAGGTATAAACAACTGTCACTTTCAAGGGCTATTTAGATTAAAATGGTAAAACGAACTAGCGACAGTTTATTAATCATAATATTTCCAGTAAGCTTTCGAATCCCTAAATAAATAGCAGGTACAATAATAATAATTATTGTCAAACTCATCACGTTCACATCTACAATTCTCGTAATCACAATATCTACATCTTAAATGGCATCTACAGTTTATAAGGTGACAATGCGGACACTTCTTACATTTACATTCGGTGTGGTTACAACGCTGGCATTTTTTCTTACATTTACATTCCGTGTGCTTGCAACGTGGGCATTTTTTCTTGCATCTACATTCTGTGTGGTTACAACGTGGGCATTTTTTCTTGCATTTACATTCTGTGTGCTTGCAATGCGGGCATTTTTTCTTGCATCTACATTCTGTGTGGTTACAACGTGGGCATTTTTTCTTGCATTTACATTCGGTGTGGTTACAATTCGGGCATTTTTTCTTGCATTTACATTCGGTGTGGTTACAATGCTGGCATTTTTCCTTGCATTTACATTCTGTGTGGTTGCAATGCGGGCATTTTTTCTTACATTTACATTCTGTGTGGTTGCAATGCTTGCATTTTTCCTTGCATTTACATTCTGTGTGGTTACAATGCTGGCATTTTTTTTTACATTTACATTCGGTGTGGTTGCAATGCTGGCATTTTTCCTTGCATTTACATTCTGTGTGGTTGCAATGCTGGCATTTTTTCTTACATTTACATTCGGTGTGTTTGCAATGCTGGCATTTTTCCTTGCATTTACATTCTGTGTGGTTACAATGCTGGCATTTTTTTTTACATTTACATTCCTTGTGGTTGCAATGCTGGCATTTTTTCTTGCATTTACATTTCGTGTGCTTACAATGGCATTTTTTCTTACATTTACAATCTTTACAACCTTTTTTTATGTCATCAATAAGGAGTTCTAAAATTATTTCTTTCTTTATAGCGAGTTTTAATATATCCTCCAGTTGATCTGAAAAATAGCGTAGTTGTTTTGGGGATAATGAATCTCTTTTTAATAAATCACTTTGGGCTTTTATTGCGTCTGCTAAGGAATTTTCAATATTTGCTGCTGCTCGAATAAAGTGATTAAACCCAGTTGAACAACAAAATTCCCTGCCGTCTAGTTTTGTGTCTTTTTGATCAGCCATTATTACACTCTCCTTTCATTTCATGGACTTATATTAGTTTACTCATATGGCTTCATCTATGTATAAGCAGCTGTCTACCAAAAACTTTAGAAATAGATTTTTATATTAAAAAAGATTAATTGATGGCTAAATGTGGTAACAGTTTACTAATTAATGGTTTATAATGAAAATACAATAAGAATGTGACCTTAGTTAGTAGGAGGCCTATAAATGAATAAAGAAAAGCTAAGAAAAGAAGGAAAGAATTGGGTGAAAGATGGTATTATTACTGATCAACAGTTAGAGGCGATTTTAAATAAGTATGTAAAAAAGGATCAAAGCTATTTGCTAATTCTTTTTTCGGTTTTATTAATTGGGATAGGTGTATTAATATTTATTTTCTCTGATTGGGCCCAAGTACCGCATTTTTCACGATTAAGTATTATGATTTTTTGTATGTTAACATTTTATATAGTCGGTCATTATTTTGCCAAACGGAGCACTACTCAAGAAGAAGACTCACAAAGAAGATCACATATATATGGAATGAGCTTTATAATTCTAGGCTATATTTTTTTTGGAGCGACATTATTTTTAATTTTAAATGTTTATCAAGTTCATTATTTAAATGTCTGGCCGTTTATTATTTGGAGTATTGTCGGACTTCTTCTATACAGTATTTATGAGAATCCTACTTTATTTGTTCTTGCCTTACTTATTACTATATTTACTCAAATATATAGTGCTTTTGCTTTTTCAACATATAGTTCCATTGCATTTCTAATTTTTTCCCTCGGATATTTCTACTTTGTATTTCATCGATCAAATCCTGTGTTTAATTATATTTTTGCAATCGGGCTTAGCATCCAATTAGTGATACATACGGTAATAGAAGCTCCAGAATACTATTGGATGATCTTTTTTTTCTTACTTATGTATACATTGGCTCACATTATTCCGAAACCGCATTTACGTCAGTCGCTAATTTATATAAGTTTACTAAGTATCTTTATATTTAAGATATATGAATCATTTTTATTGCAAGAGTCATATTTTTTGGAAGATATGCATATCCAAGTTTCCTTTTTTGTTATCATTTCAATTTGTCTCTTTGGAGCATTCGTTTATAAAAGACGGACCAACCCCTCAGAATTAATAGATTTACTATTATTTCTTCCACTGTTTTATTTACCTTTTTCATTTCTTTTCGTTATTCTCAGTATGTTTGTTTTCTCAGTTTACTGGTTAGTCGTGGGCTTTCAAAGAAAACTAGAAGATAAAATAATTATTGGAATTATGAGCTTTATTATTAGTACGTTCACTGCCTATATCCAATTTGCATGGGAAACTTTAAATAAATCATTGTTTTTCTTATTAGGTGGAATTTTATTGTTTCTCATTAGTTTTATTCTTGAAAGAAAAAGACGAACAACAGAAATTGAAAAGGGAGGGCACACTAAATGAAACGACTCCTTTTTTATCTCGTAATATTACTTCAGTTATTTGTACTCCTGTTTTTAATTTTTCAATTTGAAAAGATTGATCAGACGGGTCATGAAGTAAAAATTCAAACATTATCTTCTGATTTTCCTGTTTACGATGATTTTATTCGTAGTGACTTGTATGTAGATTACGACATTAATAAAATAGCATCTGATAAATGGAATGATTCTTTGCCATCAGATTATAATTCTCGTGTATATGTGTTGCTTCAAAAAGATAAAATGAATGTTTATCGAACACGTGAAGCTTCAGCGGATAAGTTGGAGGCAAAAGGGGAAGACGAAGCTGTACTAGTCGGGACATATCAATACTACGATGTAGACAGGGATGTTTATTATGTCAATTATGGGTTTGAAAAGATTAAAGGAGTGGATCAATTTGGTGGATTTAAGCAAACAGATCAACTAATTGTAACCTTATTAATTGGAAAGTGGGGGCAGTATAAAGTGATTAATATTGAGAAATGGAACGAATAATGTACTATTCGACAGAATCAGATAAATCCTTAAGAGTTTCCTTGGTATAATAGTAAAAAATTACAATTAATAAGGAGGAAAAAATGTGGAATATGCTATTTCCGGCTGGTCCTTATTTTGGCTTTTTGTACCAATGCCATTATTAATTTTACTTTCGATCATTATGATGTTTGTTGAAAGGAGTAGATAGGTTTGAGTACTAGTACATTAATTACTTTTTTAATCTATTTAGTAGGTATGTTAGCAATTGGAATTATTATGTATCGTCGTACGACAGATTTATCAGATTTTGTTCTAGGAGGACGTTCACTTGGTCCAGCAGTTGCAGCACTTAGTGCAGGTGCTTCGGACATGAGCGGTTGGTTATTATTAGGTTTGCCGGGAGCAATTTATTTAACGGGAATTTCTGAATCTTGGATTGCTGTAGGACTTGCGATTGGTGCTTATTTAAACTGGCAATTTATCGCAAAAAGATTACGGGTCTATACGGAAGTCTCAAATAATGCGATTACAATTCCTGATTTTCTAGAAAATCGTTTTAAAGATACGTCTCGTTTATTACGTTTAATTTCAGCAATTGTAATTTTATTGTTCTTTACTTTTTATACATCTTCTGGAATGGTAGCAGGAGCAAAACTTTTTGAGGCATCATTTGGTTTATCCTATCAAGCTGCATTATGGATTGGTGTCATTGTTGTCGTATCTTATACTTTTTTAGGTGGATTTTTAGCGGTTGTTTGGACTGACTTTATTCAAGGTTCATTAATGCTTCTAGCTTTGATTGTCGTTCCAATCGTTGCGATCAGTCAAATAGGTGGTTGGAATGAAGCGGTGCAGGCAGTTGGTTCAATTAATCCAAGTCATTTGAGCATGATAAAAGGGGTTGGAGTAATTGCTATCATTTCTTCTTTGGCTTGGGGACTAGGTTATTTTGGGCAACCACATATTATCGTACGATTCATGGCGTTAAGATCAGCTAAGGATGTACCTACAGCTCGTTTTATCGGAACGACATGGATGATTTTAGGGTTATATGGTGCTATTTTCACTGGTTTTGCTGGGCTTGCTTTTGTTGCTTCCCAAGACGCCACAATTTTTTCCGGGATTGGTATTGGTGTAGTGAATGAAGGCGGCGTCCAGATGCTTGACGATCCAGAAAAAATCTTTATTGCGTTTTCCCAAATTCTTTTCCATCCTGTAGTGGCTGGTCTACTGTTAGCTGCTATTTTATCCGCTATTATGAGTACGATTGACTCACAGCTTCTCGTTTCTTCGTCTGCGGTTGCAGAAGATTTTTATAAAGCGATCTTTAGAAAAAATGCTTCTGATTCTGAATTAGTATGGGTTGGAAGGATTGCGACTGTAGTAATCGCATTGATCGCTGCTATTATCGCAATTAACCCGGAAAGTAGTGTACTTGAGTTAGTAAGTTATGCGTGGGCTGGATTTGGAGCTGCATTTGGACCAATCATCATTTTGTCGCTTTTTTGGAAAAAAATCACTCGAAATGGTGCGTTGGCAGGAATAATTGTTGGTGCAGTTACCGTAATCATATGGGGAGACTTCCTAAAAGGGGGAATCTTTGATTTGTATGAAATTGTACCAGGATTTTTATTGAACTTAATCGTAACAATTATAGTAAGTTTAATGGGGAAACCAAAACCAGAAATGGAACAGGAATTTGAAGAAACGTTGAAAAGATTAAATGAATAAAATGTAAAGAAATTAACGGAAAAAAACCTGCGCATCTGTGTAGGTTTTTTCTTCTGAAAAGAACGATTAGTTGCGAAGAGACAAGCATTTCTGATATTATCAAGAGTGTTGTTAGATATATTACAAAATTATTTATCATAAAAATTGAAACCGTACAGATACTGATAGTAAGCATTTTTGGAGGTGAAAGATATGGCAGAAATTACAAAGCAAGATATGTTAAGGACAGCGGACCAAGCACGTTTAGTCCTAACTGAGGAAGAGGCTCAAAACTACGCTGTACAATTGAGTGAAATTTTAACTTTTACAGAAAAAATAAATGAAATTAATATGGACGATGTTAAGCCGACAACGAACGGAAATACGATTATAAATGTGTTAAGAAATGACGAACCAAAACAATGGGATGAAAAAGGAGCAGCATTAGAAAATGCTCCAGAACATGAGGATAATCATTTCAAAGTGCCTGCAATTATGGACTAAGGAGGTTTGAGAATGGGATTATACAATTTTACAATTAAACAAATTGAAAATATGTTACATAAAAAAGAAATATCTGCCGAAGAACTTGCTAATCTTTCATACGAACAAATTGACAAGGTCGATGGTGATATAAAAGCATTTTTAACATTAAATAAAGAAAACACCTTGGAAAAAGCGAAACAGATTGATGCACAAGGAACATATGATAAAAAATTATCAGCAATTCCAGGTGCGATTAAAGATAATATTGTAACGAAAGGTATTCGGACAACTTGTGCAAGTAAAATATTAGCAAATTTTGATGATCCACTTTACGATGCAACAGTTACTGAGAAACTTGCCAGTGAAGATTCATTAATGATCGGGAAGCTGAATATGGATGAATTTGCCATGGGATCATCCACTGAAACTTCCGCCTTCCAAAAGACAGTAAACCCTTGGAATCATGACTTCGTACCGGGAGGATCAAGTGGTGGATCAGCGGCAGCAGTAGCGGCAGGAGAAGTGATGTTCTCGCTTGGAACAGATACAGGCGGATCGATCCGTCAACCAGCATCTTTTTGTGGAATTGTTGGGATGAAACCAACATATGGTCTTGTGTCACGTTATGGACTAGTAGCATTTGCTCCATCTTTGGATCAGATTGGCCCAATGACGAGAACAGTAGAAGATAACGCAAGAGTATTAGAAGCGATTGCCGGATATGACGCGAATGATTCAACTAGCAGTAAAGAATCTATCCCATCTTATTTAAATGCTCTTTCTGAAGATATTAAAGGTTTAAAGATTGCTGTTCCTAAAGAATTTTTAGGAGAAGGAGTTTCCGAAGAAGTAAAAGAGTCGGTTCAAAATGCATTGCAAATGTTTGAACTGCTTGGAGCTACATGGGAAGAAGTATCTTTACCACACTTAGCATATGCAGATGCAGCTTATTACTTAATTGCAAACGGAGAAGCATCATCCAGTTTGGCAAGGTTTGATGGTGTACGATTTGGAAAACGATCTGACAATGCAACAGACATGATCGATATGTTTAAACAGTCAAGAACTGAAGGGTTCGGTGATGAAGTAAAACGCCGGATTTTAATGGGAACAACTGTATTAACTGGTGATAATAATGAGGCATATTTTAGAAAAGCTCAGAAGGTTCGAACATTAATAGGAAACGATTTCCGTTCTGCCTTTGAACAATATGATATTATTATTGGGCCAACTACACCAACTGCAGCTTTTAAATTTAATGATAAAATAAAAAATCCACTGACAATGTATATGAGTGATATGCTAACTGTCCCAGCAAATTTAGCAGGACTTCCAGCACTTTCTGTTCCTGCAGGATTTACCGAAACAGGGTTGCCTTTAGGATTACAAATTATCGGAAAACATTTTGATGAACAAACTGTATATCGTGCAGGTTACGCATATGAAAAAGCTACGAACCATCATAAGAAGCGTCCAGAAAGAGGGGGTGCGTAAATAATGAAATTTGAAACAGTGATTGGACTTGAAGTTCATGTCGAATTGAAAACAAAATCAAAAATATTTTCATCTAGCCCAAACGCGTTTGGAAATGAACCGAATACAAATATAAACCCAAAAGATCTAGGTTACCCGGGTACATTACCAGTGCTAAATGAGGAAGCAGTAAACTTCGGGATGAAAGCTTCGATGGCACTTAATTGTGATATCGCTTCGGAAACTGTCTTTGATAGAAAGCATTACTTTTATCCGGACAACCCAGCAGCATATCAGATCTCTCAAGATGCACAACCGATTGGAGAACACGGTTGGATAGAGATCGAAGTGGACGGAAATAAAAAGAAAATAGGTATTGAACGAATTCATTTAGAGGAAGATGCGGGAAAATTAACGCATGCAGCCGATGGATCACTTGTTGATTATAATCGTCAAGGAACTCCATTAATTGAAATTGTTTCTGAGCCAGATATTCGGTCACCAGAAGAAGCGTATGCTTTTTTAGAAAAACTAAAAAGCATTATTCAATATACAGGCGTTTCGGATGTACGTATGGAAGAAGGTTCATTACGTTGCGATGGTAATATTTCTCTTCGACCAGTAGGACAGAAAGAATTTGGAACGAAAACAGAGATTAAAAACCTTAATTCATTCGCATTTGTTCGAGCAGCGCTTGAATACGAAGAGAAGCGTCAGGCGAAAGTCCTTTCAGAAGGCGGAGAGATTCAACAAGAAACACGCCGTTACGATGATAAAACAAAAAAGACAATTTTAATGCGAGTGAAAGGCAGTGCAGATGACTATCGTTTATTCCCTGATCCGGATCTAGTACCTTTATATATTGATGAAGAGTGGAAAGAACGTATTCGTAAAGAAATACCTGAGCTTCCAGACGCGAGAAGAGAAAGATATGCAAAGGAGTTAGATTTACCAAAGTATGATGCGGGAGTCCTTACAGCTACGAAGGAAATGGCAGATTTCTTTGAAAGAACGGTTGAATTAGGAGCAGATGTTAAACAAGCTTCAAACTGGCTTATGGGTGATATCTCTGCATATATGAACAAACATTTAAAAGAACTTCCTGATCTTGCAATCACACCAGAAGGCTTAGCAAAAATGATTAAGTTAATTGAAGATGGAACTATTTCATCGAAAATTGCAAAGCAAGTCTTTGCCGAACTTGTTGAAAATGGTACTGATCCTGAAAAGTACGTTAAAGAAAAAGGTCTCGTTCAAATTTCAGATGAAGGTCAATTACGTGAAATCGTTGATAATGTGTTAGATGAAAACGAACAATCTGTTATTGACTTTAAAGAAGGAAAAGGACGAGCACTTGGATTCCTAGTAGGACAAGTAATGAAGGCGACAAAAGGCCAAGCAAATCCACAAATGGTTAATAAGATTTTAAAAGAAGAGATTGAAAAAAGATAAAACGTAGTACCTCTTAAAGATATGGATTATCAAAGAGAAAAACTGAACAACTATCTTTATTAGGACCGTCGCTCTTTGTATTAATGAAGGGATGTCTAAAAACTTATTAATAGAATGCATATTCAATACGTTTATAGACATCCCTTTTACAAAGTATTCATTCTTCTCGTTGAAAGAGGGAGGTCTTTTTTATGAAAACAGCACGGATTATATATAATCCCACTGCAGGCAGGGAAGCTTTTAGAAAAGAGCTGCCACTCGTGTTAGAACGACTTGAACTTGCGGGATATGAAACATCAGCACATGCTACACGAGGCGAAGGCGATGCGACTGAAGCAGCCCGAATTGCCGTGGCGAGAAAGCATGATGTCGTCATTGTCGCTGGTGGAGACGGAACAATAAATGAAGTTGTACAAGGAATAGCGGAAGCAGAGTATCGACCAAAACTTGGGGTAATTCCTGCTGGAACAACGAATGATTTTGCTCGTGCTTTATCTATTCCTCGTGATATAAAAAAAGCGGTTGATATTATATTAAATAATCAGGCAAAAGCACTTGATATTGGAAAAGTGAATGAGCATTATTTTATTAATATAGCCGGCGGTGGAGGACTAACTGAGCTCACATACGATGTACCTATAAAGCTGAAATCTGCTATTGGACAGTTAGCTTATTACATTAAGGGAATAGAAATGCTTCCTTCATTAAAACCAGTATCGACCATTATTGAATATGATGACCGGGTTTTTGAAGGAGATATTATGTTGTTTTTAGTTGCCAACACGAATTCAGTCGGTGGATTTGAAAAGCTTGCCCCTGATGCATTGATTGACGACGGATATTTTGATCTTTTAATATTAAAGAAAACAAATCTGGCGGAATTTCTACGCATTGCTACTGCTGGACTTCGCGGGGTACATATAGAAGATGACAATATCATTTATACTCAAGCTAAACGAATAAAAATAACACCAAAAGACAAAATGCTATTGAATGTAGATGGAGAATATGGCGGGGAATTACCAGGTGAAATAGTGAATCTCCACCAACATATTGAATTTTTTGTCAGCAACGAATTCATTGAAAGAGAAGCAAGGATAAAAGGCCAATTGGCATTAGAAGAAACGAAACAAAGCGAACCTAGCTAATTGTTTCGTTTTTTTTATTATAAAATGAATTTCCAACTCTCTGAAGTAAGATAAGGGAAAGATGGATAATCCGAGGCAGAAGTTGAGCAATCGAAGAAAAAGTAGAGCGACTTAGCGTCGAAGTTGAGCGATTTAGGGCAGAAGTTGCGCGATCGAGTTAAAAGTTGAGCAACTTAGGGTAGAAGTTGCGCGATCGAGTTAAAAGTTGAGCAACTTAGGGCAGAAGTTGCGCGATCGAGTTAAAAGTTGAGCAACTTAGGGCAGAAGTTGCGCGATCGAGTTAAAAGTTGAGCGATTTAGGGCAGAAGTTGCGCGATCGAGTTAAAAGTAGAGCAACTTAGGGCAGAAGTAGAGCGATCGAAGTAAGAGTTGAGCAACTTAGGTCAGAAGTTGAGCAATCGAGAGAAAAATAGAGTAATCCGTTACAGAGTTTGAGCCGCCCAATGACCAAATTTTGAAGTCGATGTTCCTCTTTTTTGAATAGTAAATATTCACTTCTTTAAAGGTACACCCCTCATTTTAAGATTTTTATGATAAAATAGACGTAAATTATCCTGGTTGAAATTCTAGTAAAGTGGTGATTATCGTGCCTGATTTCATTGATCTACATAAAGCAAAAAAATTATTGGAAATAAATAAAATGTTAACAAAATCACTTAAAATTGAAGAAATATTAAAAAGCGTTATTCAGGCAGCTACAGAATTAATTGAAGTGTCTGGAGTATTTATTATTTATTTGTATGATGAGAAAACAAACACATTAAGGTTTGCAGAAGGTCAAGGAGTTGATAAGGATCATTTTAAAAATGTTGCCTTTACTCCAGGTGAGTCCATTTCTGGGAAAGTATTTCAAGATAAAAAGTCTAAACTATTTACATCAGAACAAGAAATTGATCAATATATGAGAAATATGTCTCCAAGAAATTATGAACATTATTATAAAGGGGTAAATAAACGGAAGATAAAAAGTGCTTTCGTTGTTCCGATCCTGAATAAAGATCGATGCCATGGTATTGTTGTTGTAGATAATTTTAATGAAAATGGTGTTTTCACAAAAGAAGATATGCAAGTAATTGAAATTGTTGCCGATCAAAGTGCTATAGCAATTGATAATTCAAATGTATATCAACATTTAAAAGAAAAGAATGAGCTTTTGCAACAATCCATATCTATTCACAATCAATTTTATCAACAAATCATTGAAGGAAGAGGAATTGTGAATGTCATTACATTGCTTGAAAAAATTATCTCTTCACCTGTAATATTCGAAGGGGAGCTAACAGAGGAACAGAGTGATCATGTTTTCCCTATTGTGCGGGGTAATGAAGTCCTTGGTCTGTTAAAAATAGAAAGACCATTTGCCGACTTTTCACATATGAATCAGATTGCTATCGAACAGGCAAGTTTATCGATTGCACTTGAATTGATTAAAAATAATGCGATTTTTGAAAAAGAAATCCACTTAAGAGAAGAAGTTTTTAATCAATTAATTGAAGGAATTTCTGGTAAAGATTTATACCATGCATTGCAGTATATAAAATGGGATGAAAATTGGAATGTACAATGTGTGATTATGGAAGGAAAAGACACTCCACTATGGCAGTCCGATAAATTGATAGACAAGGAACGTTTTGTCCACACAATAGAAAGGATCACAAAATCGATAGGATTTGATTGTCTCATATTTACTAGAGCATTCCAGTTAATTGTTATTATTCCAAAACTGAGAAAAAGCGGCTTGAATGAATTAATCCGTCAAGTGAAACAGCAATGGAATAGAACAGAAATTATCTATGGAATCGGTAGAGAAACGTCAATAGAGGATTTGTCCATTTCTTATCATGAAGCAGTAAGATCGATAGGCTATGCAAAACTTCACCAAATGGAAATGGTAGAATACTCCATGCTAGGTATCGAACGCCTTTTATATGAAGTAGATGAAGATGTTCTCGAAATGTTTATGTATGATAAATTGGCTAATTTAAACACATTAGATAACAGTTTTATTGAAACATTAGAGTATTTTATTAAAATGAATAAAAATCATAAACAGACAGCAGCAGTTCTGCATATACACCCAAATACATTGTATTATCGTTTACGTAAAATAGAAGAAGTATTAGAAACGGATTTTGATAACGAAAAAGATTGGATCGACTTAGTTATCGCCTTTCGTTTATATGTGGCAAGCAACAAAAAGGAAAGCTAATCTTCGTTGCTTGCCCTATTTATTTTCCTTATTCTTCGTTTTAACATTAAGTTAAGACATCAATTCAAGGAGGTAACTTGATAATGAGTAAGACATACTATAATTATATAAATGGAGAATGGGTTGCATCGAAAACGAATGAAACATATGCAAGCATTAATCCGGCTAATACGGAAGAAATATTAGGGTATTTTCAACAATCAAATAAAGAAGATGTAGAGTTAGCTATTCAATCAGCTGAAAACGCTTTCTATGAATGGTCACACACAGCTGCTCCAACAAGAGGCGATGTGATCTTTAAACTGATTGGACTTTTGGAAAAAAATCAAGAAGAATTGGCTACTATTATAACGAAAGAAGTCGGAAAGTCGTTTAGAGAAGCAAATGGAGAAGTTCGTAAAACGATTGAAGCAATGAAACAGTTTAGTGGAGAAGCAACGAGACTTACTGGAGAAACGATCCCTTCGCATGACAACGATATCTTCGGATATACAATTCGCGAACCACTCGGAGTAGTTGGTGTTATTGCACCATATAATTTTCCGCTCGGTATTGGAATTTGGAAGATTGCTCCAGCTATCATTGCAGGGAATACAGTCATTTTCAAACCAGCAAGCAACACTTCTTTAATCAGCGTAAAAATTATTGAACTATTTGAAGAAGCTGGTGTTCCGGCAGGTGTTATTAATATGGTAACAGGTCCGGGAGGAGTAATCGGGGATGTCATTGGAAATCATCCAAAAATTAAAGCCGTATCTTTTACCGGCTCAACAGATGTTGGTTTAGCGTTAGGAAAAGCCGTAACATCACGCGGAGCAAAAATGCAGGCAGAAATGGGAGGAAAAAACCCATCTATCATTTTAGAAGATGCTGATCTGGATGAGACAGTAGAAAATCTAGTAATTAGCGGATTTTTAGATAATGGACAGCGTTGCACAGGAACAAGCCGAGTCATTGTTCTGAAGTCCATTGAGAAAGAATTAACGGAAAAGTTAGTAGAGCGAGCGAAAAAATTAGTAATAGCCGACGGATTTACTGAAAATGTAGATAATGGTCCAGTTATTGATGAAGGCCAATTAAATACCTATCTGCACTATGTAAATTCTGCAATAGAAGAAGGCGCCACATTAGAATACGGTGGAAAAAGATTGACAGAGAATGGGTTGGATAAAGGCTATTTTGTGTTACCGACTATTTTCAGTAATGTTTCTTCTGAAATGACGATTTATAAAGAGGAAATTTTTGGACCGGTAATTGGAATTACAGCAGTAGACTCTTACGAAGAAGCAATGCAACTTGCAAATGATAATGAATTTGGTCTATCTTCTACAATTTATACGAACGACTTAAATAAAGCGTTTGATTTTATACGTGAAATCGAATCTGGAGTAACTCATGTCAATATTCCTTCGAATTATTTTGAAAACCAATATCCATTCGGAGGAAAGAAAGCATCGAGTATCGGTCCACGTGAACAAGGTTCAACAGCCTTAGATTTCTGGACAGATTATAAAACGGTATATATTAAACCTTAATAGTTTTTAAAATAGGGTGTCCATAATAAATAATGTAGGAGTGTTTCTACACTGTTATGGACAACCCATTTTATATCTTTGTCAACTCAGAAAGGAAGTATGCTCAACTATGAAAAACATCGGTGTAGTTGGCTGTGGTTTAATGGGTTTTGGAATCGCATCCACACTTTTAAAGAAAAATTATCATGTTTCTGTTTTCGATATTAACGACGAGGCGGTAAATAATTTAGTTAAAATAGGTGCAAAACGGGCAGAAAGTGTCAGAACATTAGCAAAAGATGTCGAAGTTATGATATTATCATTGCCATCACCATCTCTTATAAATCACTTAATGACAGATAAGGAACAAGGTGCTTTTCATGTGATGAAGAAAGGCTCTTTTATTTTAGACATGAGTACAAATGATGTTGAAATGACAAGAAAATTAAATGAAAGCGCCAAAACCTATGGAATAGAATATTTCGACTGTCCTTTAAGTGGCGGTCCAGATGGAGCAAATGAAGGAACGCTGACCATTATGGTTGGTGGAAATGAAAAGGCATTTCATAACGTATTACCTGTTCTTGAAGCAGTTGGTTCAAACATTACTTATATTGGAGAAAGCGGCGCAGGGCAAATTGTTAAGTTATGTCATAATATGGTTGTTGGCGGAATTATTTCTTTATTAAGTGAAACGCTTGAAGTGGGGGAAAAAGCAGGGGTTCCAAAAGAGAAAATTGCCTCTGTATTTCAGAAAGGCTCTGCCCAAACAAAAGTGATGGACGTGTTTGGATCAAATATCGTAGCAGATACATGTGAAAATGTAAAGTTTTCCTTAGGTAATATGATGAAAGATATGAATTTATATAGAAATCTTGCCGAGTCACAAAAAGTACCTGCAATTTCCAGCCAATCAGCTTATCAATTATTTCAAATTGCAAGTTATAACGGAAAAAGACAGAAAGATTCTTCAGCAGTATATGAGATAGTGAAAGCATTGGGAGAGGGGGAATTAAAAAACTAATTTAATTGCTTGTAAACAGTTAGATAATAAGGGGGATAAAAAATGAGCGAAAATTCAAATTCAATTATTGGTCTTTGGAAAGACTGGCGTTTACATGTTTTAGTATTTATAACCGTTATTATTACAGAAGCTATTGGACAATTTAGTATTCCAGTAGGACCTGGTGTCATTCTTTTATTACCAATGTTGTATGCACTAATCATCGGTCTTATTTTATATTTCACACCATTAGTAAAAGAAAAACAGTCTAAAAATGCCGAGCCAATTATTGTACTAGGAGTAGCATTACTTCTAGCTAAAATTGGTGTCATCATTGGTCCATCTTTACCAGAAGTTATTGCAGCAGGACCAGCATTGTTATTACAGGAACTTGGAAATTTAGGTACCATTTTATTAGCACTTCCAGTAGCTATTTGGCTTGGGATGAAGCGAGAAGCTGTTGGTATGACCCATTCCATCGGACGAGAACCGAACGTAGGGTTAATTATGGATAAGTTTGGAATCAACTCACCAGAAGGTCGCGGTGTCATGACAATGTACATCTTTGGTACCGTATTTGGAGCAGTCTTTTTAGGTCTAATCTCTGGATTTCTTGCAACAATCACTCCACTTCATCCACTTTCTTTTGCAATGGCATCAGGAGTAGGCAGTGGTAGCATGATGGCCGCAGCAAGTGGTTCATTAATCGCAGCATTTCCTGATTTAGAAACTTCTATCGTTGCATTTGCCGGAGCTAGTAACTTATTGTCCTTATCAACTGGATTATGGGTTAGTATCTTCATAGGTTTACCTTTAACAGAAAAAATCTATGCGGTTATGACAAAAAGAAGAGAGTCTAAATCATAAGGGGGTATTTACAATGTTATTAAAAAATATACAAGAATGGACGTTGTTATTAGTTATTTTTGGATTTACTGCCCTCTTAGGAAATTGGGCGGGGTACGAGATTTTACCTTTAGCAGCAATTCCGGGAATGATTGTACTTATCCTAGTTTGTTTAGCAGGTTTCATTTTAAGAGAACTTATCCCAATCAACTTTCCGAGTATTGCTTATATTTCTATAATTGGAGTTCTCGTATCGATGCCATGGATGCCAGGATCAGAGAAAGTTGTAGAGTGGACAAATGAAGTTCAATTGCTCGCGCTTGCCACTCCAATTTTGGCTTATGCAGGAATTTCAATAGGTCGTTCATGGACAGATTTTGTGAAATTAGGTTGGCGATCTATTGTTGTAGCAAGTTTAGTTATGATAGGAACATTTCTTGGCTCAGCCATTATCGCGGAAATAATTTTACGAATTCAAGGTATTATATAATTATACGTTTGATTAATAACTCCTTTCGTTGGTGAAAGCTAACGAGGGGAGTATTTTATTGGATGTATCCAATTCTCAATTTCGCCGTAATCGAAAGGCGTCCCGCCGATAACACGATAATCGCCGTTATAAATTGTCAACCGCCGATAAATCTATTTATTCCGTCGATAAAATTGCTCTCCCGCCGATATGTGTAGTCCATCCGCTGTAATTGAAAGAGGCATCACCGATAACACGGTATTCGCCGTTATAAACTGTTAACCGCCGATAAATCTATTTGCTCCGCCGATAAAATTGCTCCCGCGCCGATATGTGTATTCCATTCGCCGTAATCGAAAGGCACATCGCCGATAACACGGTATTCGCCGTTATAAATTGTTAACCGCCGATAAATTTATTTGCTCCGCCGTTAAAATTGCTCCCCCGCCGATATGTATATTCCATTCGCCGTAATCGAAAGGCACATCGCCGATAACACGGTATTCGCCGTTATAAATTGTCAACCGCCGATAAATCTATTTGCTCCGCCGATAAAATTGCTCCCGCGCCGATATGTGTATTCCATTCGCCGTAATCGAAAGGCACATCGCCGATAACACGGTATTCGCCGTTATAAATTGTTTACCGCCGATAGATCTATTTGCTCCGCCGTTAAAATTGCTCCCCCGCCGATATATGTAATCCATCCGCCGATAACACGATAATCGCCGTTATAATTTGTCTACCGCCGATAAATTTATTTGCTCCGCCGTTAAAATTCTTCCCCGCCGATATGTGTAGTCCATCCGCCGTAATCGACAGGCGTCCCGCCGATAACATAATAGTCGCTGTTATAACCGTCGTCAAACTCCTCCCATCCTTTTGATAAATAATTTAGCCTCATTTTTTCTTACTTTCAAAGTTGAACGCAAGTTATGGTAAGATAAGGATAGTTAAAGAAAATTAAATACATACTATAATAGAATTTTACATAAAGGAAGATTACCATCATGGCAAAACAGAATGCTCCAGTAAAAAAGAATGAAACTATTACATTAACATTTGAAGATTTAACACATGAAGGAAATGGTGTTGGAAAAATAGCAGGGTATCCAATTTTTGTTCCGAACGGTCTACCAGGTGAAGAAGCAGATGTAAAAGTAATTAAAGTAAATAAAAGATTCGGATACGGAAAACTGCTCAACATTAAGAAAGCTAGCCCAGAGCGGGTAACACCGCCATGCGATGTTTACTATAAATGCGGAGGTTGCCAACTGCAGCATATGAGTTATGACATGCAGCTTGAGATGAAACGAAATCAAGTAAAAAACGTCATGCAAAAAGTGGCACATCTAGAATCTGTACCTGTCCATCCTGTTCTAGGAATGGAAGATCCATGGCGTTACCGGAATAAAATCCAGATTCCTGTTGGAGAAAAAGATGGAGAGCTTATTACAGGTTTTTATCAGCAACGGAGTCACAGAATTATTGATGATATGGATACGTGCGTGATCCAGAACGAACTAGGGGATCGGATGGTGGAAGCGGTTAGACGAATCGCAACAGATCTGGGTATCGAAGCATACGATGAAAACACTCATCGTGGAGTCTTACGTCATATTATCGTCCGTACGGCATTTGGTACGAATGATACAATGATTATTCTCGTCACACGCACGGAAAAATTGCCTCACCAAACAGAACTCATCAAGCAATTGACTGAGACGTACCCGGCTAGTAAATCAATTATCCAGAACGTTAATAAAGAAAAAACAAACGTCATTATGGGAAAGAAATCCCGGACAATTTATGGCGAAGACTATATTTACGATGCTATTGGTGACTTGAAATTTAAGATTTCACCTAGGTCGTTTTATCAAGTCAATCCTACACAGACGAAAGTGTTATATAATAAAGCATTGGAATATGCAAGTGTTGGACCAAATGATGTAGTGATCGATGCATATTGCGGAATAGGGACGATTTCATTATTTTTAGCACAAAAAGCTCAAAAAGTATATGGGGTCGAGATTGTTCCCGAAGCAATTGATGATGCGAAAATAAATGCAAAACTTAACGGAATAACGAATGCTGAATTTGTAGTTGGTGAAGCCGAAAAAGTGATGCCATGGTGGACTGCACAAGGGTTAAGACCTGACGTAATCGTTGTCGATCCACCACGAAAAGGGTGTGACGAGGCTTTGCTACAGGCGATGATAGATATGGCACCAAAACGAATTGTATATGTATCATGTAATCCATCAACTTTAGCACGCGATTTACGAATCTTGGAAGATGGTGGGTTCAAAACACAAGAAGTGCAACCAGTAGATATGTTTAGTCAGACGAATCATGTGGAGTGTGTATCGTTGCTACAAAGAGAAACTATATAGAAATTCTTAGTTTTAAACACTTTCACAAGCATTTCGTGTTTGTAGGAGAAGGTGAAAAAACGAGAAATAAAGTACTGAAAAACCACATCACTGTTTCGGTGGTAAATTGATCTGGGGTGTGGGAATACAATCTGAGGTGGAGTTTATGTCTGATTTTGAAAATGGTGGTGCATTTGCTATAAAAGGATTACTCTAGACTTTTTTGATTCTATACTTTCATCAACCTCTTATTCTGTTTTTTGGAAAAAGAAGATTAAACAAGAGCAATTAAAAATAATCCATGCATATATCACTGAGAAAGAAATTGCAAAACGAGAATTAAGCAACATTGATGTTCTCAGTACGACAGAAGAAGAATTAATTAATATAGCAATGGAAAAATGTAATTGTGATGTAACATTTAATACATTAGGTGAATTTACTAAAAAAGCGATTATCATTGAAGTATTAGCAGAAATGAGTGAGAAAGTATGATTATAGAAAGAATAATTATATTAGATTATGAAAATAAAGTAGCAAATGAAAATAAAGTAGCAAATGAATTTGAATTTTCAAAAGGGCCTAATATTATTACAAGTGATGGAACTACTGTAGGGAAATCAAGTTTAACGAAATCGCTTTACTATGCATTAGGGTTTGAAATTAAACAGTTCCCGCATGGTTGGGATGTTAAGACAATGAGATTTCGGATAGATATATTAATTAATGGATTATCCTATTCTATTATTAGAAATAATTCCTTATTTTACGTTTCAGACAATGAGGGAGTATTAAATCTTAAGGAGTTTTCAGAATGGCTTCAAGAAAAATTATCCTTAAATATGAAATTGAAGTTACGAGGAGCAAGTACTAAAGAATTATCAAGTGTTTATTCTACAGAAATTTTAGCTCCATTTTATCTAGATCAGGATAAATCCTGGAATGGATATATATTTAAAAACTCATCTGATTCATTAGGTAGATATTCGAACATTCCAAGTGATTTATTGGAGTATGTATTAGGAATATCTAATGAAAAAATATTAGAAAAAGAGAATGAGAAAAGTATAAAGCGAAAACTAATTAAAGATAATGAGTCGAAAATTGAGGTACTAAATACATTACAAGAAGAGTATGCCGATAAAACGGAAATGTTAGATTCTGCACCATTTGATATAAAAGAATTAGAAGTAGCATTTAGAAGTAATCTTAATAGATTAAGTAATATTACTAATGAAATCTCTACAAGGAAGAGGAAACTATTTACTAATAAGTCAGAAAAGGATTTAATATACCAAGACAATATTGAGCTGAAGAAGGTAATGGCTATTCATAAAGTTAACTAAACCAATCCTAAAAAAAGAGAATTACAAGAAACTATTTAGTTTAGTTGATAATGTATAATTCAACGTTATAATCTAATTCAAAGGTTAATTCCCATCAATCATCTATTAATCTTTATTATTTAAATTGTCAATTAGGTGGAATCTTTAGGGGATTGTCATTGAAATAATACAATTTTGTATTCTTATTTACTTATGGTATTGTTTTCCATTGCATCATTCCAATATTGTGTACAACTGTGGTTAATCAAGTTAAATTAGAATATGAGCGTGAAGGCGATAAATTTTTATTTGTTTCATTGGAAGAAGAAAACCAAATGATGTTAGAAGAAATCAATGGTTATTGGGATACTGAAGAGTTGAAATACCCATTTGGTCGAGGAATCAATTTTCTAATAGACATTAAAAATATACAACCTGTTATTGACCGTTTGAGAAAGCAAAAACATCCACTATTTAGAGAGCCATCTGTTAGCAAATATAAAAGTAATTACACTACATTCATTCAAAAGGAATTTCTTGTTCAAGATCCTGATGGATATTTACTTAGATTCTCGCAAGAAATGGAAGATTAATATAAGAATTTATTCCAGAAACGGACGCAATTCACTGATAAGAGGTCACTACGCACATATTTAACATAGGGATCATATCGTTAATTATTTGACATAAGTGATGATGAAGAAAAGTTTAAGGAGGAAGGAATATATCAATGGAAAAAAACGATTTGAAGAGGTTTACAAACAAGGAAAACTTAAAATTGTAAAAGTTATTCGCGATAATGAGACGGGTGTTTTATAAATGTTACACCAAGAAGATATGGTGCAGGTTTGACTGTAATGGTTGACCAAAATGGCAAACCATTAGTTGATGAAGGATTTTTAAAGTAATATGTAGTTTTAAGATACGTTCGATAATCATTTGCTATTGTAACAGTTGAGCCGCCCTTCAAACGGAAGGATTGTGGAATAAAAAAAGTCAGAATCATCAAGAAATTAAAGCCTCGACTATACAACTGAAGGAGTGTTTCATCAATGAGTAAACTTGGAAAAATTGTGATTCTAAATGGTACCCCGAGATCAGGTAAGTCTAGCATTGCAATTACAATTCAAAATACATTTGAAGGATTGTGGATGAATCTAGGGGTTGATCATTTTATGAAAATGACTCCCGAAAATTATCAGCCTGGAATTGGATTGCGACCTGGGGGTGAACGGCCTGATCTTGAACCCATAATTATACAAATCTATAAAGCAATGTATGAATCAATTGCTGCACATAGCCGTATCGGGATAAATGTTGTGGTGGATGTCGGACATCATGACAGGTATTCCGTCCCCCGAAAGATTCTCCCTAATTGTGCGCGTATACTAAAGAAGTATCCGGTTGTGTTTGTAGGTGTACATTGTCCAATCGAGGAAATCATGAAACGGCGCAAGGATACTTGGGGAACAGGTTACGCTAAGAATGGGGCAATTCCGGAACCAGTCAAACGATGGCAACATTACGTTCATATACCAGGAATCTATGACCTGGAGGTCGATACTTCAATAATGAGTTCTGATGAATGTGCTCATCTTATTCACCAAAAACTTAAGGACCTACCATCCCAAACAGCTTTCCAATTAATTGGGGGTATAGAATAGAAAAATAAATAGTCCTATTACGTTAAGACACGGATTAGATTCTACACCTTAATTTAAAGAAACGAGACAGATTTTTTTATTAAAATTCTACCTTAGTGGGAGGAGAGTTATGTTCTATTCAACGTTTAGAGTTCGGATTTACGCCTTCCTATTAGATTAACTGGTTATTGTTATATACGGTGTTTTTGTGGTTGGCACTATTTCGTATGCATATCGCCCATATTTTCAATCCTTATTTTCCAGTTCCCCAGCAGTAGCAGAATTGACAGGATTTTTTATGATGACATTGCCAGTATCGCTCTACTTTATTCTCTGCGAGTGTACGAAAAGGCAAGGTACTTTAGGCAAAAGAAAAATGGGAGTCTGTGTTGTTGATAATTCTGGTCAACGTATTGGAATTGGTCGCTCTGTTGTTCGAACGGCTGTTAAGTTTCTTCCTTGGGAACTCGCTCATTTTGGTATATGGCAATTAATGCTTCCATCAAGCATTTCAGATATTACAATTTATATCATATTGAGTACCGTTAATTTTGCAATATTAGTATATCTAATCTTCCCTTTCACAAATAAAAAAAGGAAAAATGTTTATGATGGGATAGCGGGAACAGAGATTGTTCACTGTCATAAGTAGCCGTATTATTTGAAAAGAAGTGGTTCTGCCAATAGACGTAGTAGTGGAATAATACTGGACTTGAAGATGTACGGACGGAAACAATTTGCGGATTAAGGAAACCACTTTATTCCGAAGGGTGATTGAAGGACTTGTTGAACGACATGAAAGAATCTCTGTATGAGTATTATTAAAATCAGTTGTTAAGAAAAGGGCCATTTTGAGGAAGCCATTTTATTGAAGAGGCAAAATCATATTACAAGGAAGGGGCACATCCATGACTTATAGATATCCAGAAATAGAAGAGGTGATTTCGTATATTCAAAAGAATATTGACGAACCGCTTTCTCTTTCTCAACTGGCGAACAAAGTCTCCTATAGTCCATATCACTTTACACGTATATTTAAAGAAAAAACAGGTCTCTCTCCACTTTATTATGTATCCGCTATGCGATTACAAAAGGCAAAGGATTTGTTATTAAATACGAACCTAACAGTTCGCGATATCGGAATGGAAATTGGACAACAAAGTTTGGGAACCTTTACGACTAGATTTACCCAAAAGGTTGGTGTGACTCCTTCTCAATTTCGAAAGTCGAATATGCAAGTGGACGACCTCCTGCTTTCATTACAAAAACTGAACGATTGGCGTGAACAATATCCCACTCTAAATCAATATGCCAGAATAGAAGGAACCGTCCGAGCAACACTTCCCCTTAAGGGATTTGTTCTAATTGGCTTATTCTCCAAACCAATTCCGGAGGGATTTCCCTTGTATGGAACATTGCTTTCTTCTTTGGGAGACTTTTGTTTTACAAACGTCATACCCGGCACTTATTACCTAATGGCTACCTCGATTTCTTGGGAGATGGAATTTATGGATGTTCTCCTCCCACAAACAACCTTAAGGACTCGATCGAAAAAACCAATAGTCGTCAAATCCCATTCCGCCGTTCCGTACCAAGAAGTTACGCTTTACTCACCACGAATAGACGATCCTCCTATCTTGGTTTCCATTCCCTTGTTGATGAATCATTTCCTAAATCGAATTCATCAACATTAGCAATCCATGAGAACTTTTATGAAGTTCTACGTGATAGGATAAAGAAGAAACATTAAAGCAATTGCTTACGAAAGGAGAAATAGTGATGTCAGAAAAGAAAATCGCATTACCTATGTTTTTCTCATATTTTGAATGGGCCTTCGACGACAAGGGGCCGTTAGCCGAAAAAGGGGAAGACACTTATTTAGAAGAATCGTTAAAATCTGATGGTAGTAAATTATCAGCGGTTGAGGTTGATAAGGATTACTTTTTCAATGGTCCGGAAGGTAAGGTTGGCTTGCTTGATCTGTTCGATGGCCGGAAACAGCTAATTGTTGGTCACTTTATGTTTGACCCAAGTTGGGATAAGGGTTGTCCAGATTGCTCGGCGGTTGCCGACCAAATCTCAGACACCTCTCTGAGATATTTGCATGAGCAGAACACCTCTTTCGCCTATGTCTCTCGTGCTCCACTGGCGAAAATTGAGAAGTACAAGCATTCAAAGGGCTGGAGTTTCCCGTGGTACTCCTCGTATGACAGTGACTATAACTATGATTTTAAGGCAACAACTGATGAAGGCGAGATGCCTGGAGGAAGCGTTTTCCGGCGTAAAGAGAACAGTATCTTTCAAATCAATCATGCTGAGACATCGACAAACTAAATTCCTGGTTGAAATCCATTAAAAAAATCAGTTTTTTTTGCACAACAAGTTCAATCTATGCAAACAAGAGAGCTCAAAAAAAGATGAAGTGACAGGACTATTAATCGTGAATGTGTTTTAAGGGAAATAGTTATTAGGTTGAACGTCACCGAAAAGAAGGGATTTGAGCCACATTCTGTATTGTATTATTTAGGCGTTGAGCTAAATAACGAGGGCTTTGATTTCTATGATGAAGTTCTAAAAAGATATCGTGAATGCAGACTCCTATGGAATATATCTTGGCACCTATATATACAAAGAGAAACTACATCCGAGGAGATCAGTGAACCAATTTGAACGATATCTAAAAGGTAATTGCTTAGAATAGTAATTATATAATGCATATTTACCTATCGGTGGGAGCAAAGGTTAAAGCAGCATGACCACTAATCAAAATAAAACAAAGGAAGAAGGAAAAATCGTGAAAACAATCCAATCAAAAGATGGCACAACATTAGCCTATGATGTCTTCGGCAATGGACCTCCCCTTTTATTTATAACGGGGGCCACCTGTTTTCGCTCGTTTGAACCAGTTTTGCATGATGCAAAAGTATTTGCGGAGCAATTTACCGTCTACAATTACGATCGTCGCGGACGTGGTGATAGTGGTAACGTGCTACCGTACAAAATTGAACGTGAACTAGAAGACATTGAAGCCATGATCGATGTAGCTGGGGTAGCAGTAAATATTTATGGCCATTCTTCGGGTGCTATACTTGGTCTTGAAGCTGCAATGCATCTGGGCGACAAAGTAAATAAGCTGGTCATGTATGATGCACCTTATGCAAATGATGAAGCAAACCAAAATGAATTCAAAGAGCTAAGTCAAGGATTATATGAGTTGCTTGAAAGCGGTAAGGATGAAGAAGCGATAGTCTCTTTTTTAAGTGGTATTGACATTCCTCAAGAGGTGATTACCGTATTTCAGCAATCACCCCAATGGGCGACTATGGTAGCACTCGCACCTACACTTGCCTATGACACTATCCTTGCCAACGATTTACCACCCATTAAAAGGGTTTCTCATCTTACAACACCTACCAAAATTATTGTTGGAGAAAAGAGCCCTGCTCCCATTCATCAGGTCGCGAACCAGTTGAATGGTGCAATTCCAAACGCAGAGTACAGTATGCTCGCGGGACAAGACCACATGCCAAACCCCAAAGTGTTGATGTCGGTGCTTTCAAGTTTTCTAAAATAGTAGCTTGTCAGCAGTATTTTATGGGATTTATTTCGGGGATTCGGAATATATAGTGGAACTACCTATTCAACATTTAAGAATATGTAAAGTGCAAATTGGACTATTTGGTGGTATGTTAGGTCAAACAATACTAAAATTAAGTTCGATATTCGAATGCATCAAGATTTAATCCTAAACTATTGTCAGTGCGGAAATATTTGATAAAGCACAGGAAATCAGGATGAGAAGAAATCACGGGCGAAATACAGTAGAAAATAATGGTGAGAAGCGAGAGAAGTATAGTCGTAAATATGCGTTTAGCTGTATGGTTGATTGTGGTTACTGTGAAAGTACATTAACAAGACGCAGATGGCATAGTTCAACGAAATATAGCAAAACGATTTGGCAGTGCGTTACAAGTACAAAGAAGGGAAAAAAGTTCTGTCCAGACAGTAAAGGAATACCCGAAGAAGCCATTGAAAAAGCCTTTCTAGAAAGTTATCGAATTATGTGTAATAATAACAAAGACGTATTGGAAGAATTTTTGCAACGAATGGAAGAAACATTGAGTTCCAATAAGATTCATAAAGAAATAACTAAAATGGAAAAAGAAATTCAAGGATTAGAAAACAAAAAGAATAAATTAGTGGATATGAGACTGGAGAATATTATCGATAAAGATACGTATGAAGATAAATATAATTCACTGATGCAAGAGATTAATGAGAAGGTTCAAACAAGAGAAAAGTCCTTATCAAATTTGGAAAAAGAAAAGAATATTAAAAAACGCTTATTAGCTTTCAAGAAAGTATTGGAACAAAATGAAGTGATTGATACGTTTGATCGGCATGTATTTGAAAGTGTCGTTGAGAAAGTAATTGTAGGTGGAATAGATGAAGAAGGAAACAAAGATCCCGCCATGATTACGTTTGTATATAAAACAGGTTTAAGTAATAGTCTTGATGGTGAAAAATTTAAGCCTGCTAGAAGAAATGCGAAAAAAGATAACACAAGAAAATCTAACGAATTGTGTTCACATACAGTCGACGAGGACAATAAATTGTGTTCACATAGTAGTGACGACACATATTGAGAGTGTTGCGTGGCTACAAAGAGAAACTTAACAGAAATCCTTAGTTTTAAACACAAGCATGCACACTTTGTACCAAATCGTGAATATGGACGTAAGAAAGTGATGAAAAACCATATTGAAGTTTCTGTAGGAATTTAACTGATATAATACAATGCAGATCCGCGTATTTCACTGCGGATCTGCACATAGATGAAGCGTATTTTTACCATTAGCTGCCTGCTGCTTTTAGTTTCTTTTCATGAATGATGAAATTGATAAAATCAATGATCAGCCTTGCTGCAATTTGCGAAGTGACCCCGGAAGGATCGTATAAAGGGTTCACTTCGACCAAGTCAAAGCCAATAACATCACCTTTCTTCGCTACCGCTTCGAGAATATCGCTTACTTCCTCGTAATAAAATCCACCAGGGGAAGGAGAACCAGCACCTGGTGCAATCGAAGCATCTAGTCCATCAATATCGAGTGTTACATAATATTTTTCGCCGTCTGGCATATTTGCCAATGCCTGCTCAATGCCTATTTTACGTACTTGTCTAGGTGATAAAATGGTGCTGCCATATTCCCGCGCCTCGGCGAAATCCTCTTCCTGACTGCTGCCGACGCCGCGAATGCCAAGCTGGGCCATTTGATTGATATGTCCCATCTCAGACATTCTCCGCATCGGACTGCTTAGCGTAAAGCGTTGACCAGATGCATCTTTTAACCAGTCTAGGTGGGCATCAATCTGGACGACATTCACTTTTTCGTGTTTTTCCAAGGCAAAAGCTACTGGTGATGTAATGGAATGATCTCCTCCTAATACAACTGGGATCGTCCCTTTGTCAACAATAGTACGAATAAATTCTTCGGTGTTCTCATGACTTTGCTCTACATCCCCATTAATAATAGATACATCGCCACAATCGACAATTTTATAGCCGCTGTTATCATAAGTAATACCTTTTTCATGATCATACCCAGCTCCAAAAGCATATAAAGACGATTGCTCACGAATGGAACGAGGCCCCATTCTTGCACCAGACCGCCAGGCTGTAGTCATATCATTTGGCACACCTACAATGGCAAAGTCAGCATCTAGATTATCTAGGTCTTTGCATATTGGATATTTTCTGAAGGAAGTGATGCCTGTAAAAGGCATATCTAGTTTTACTCTGTTGTAATCTGATTTTCTTGCATATTTACTCATTTTAAAATCTCCTTTAGTATTTTACAAATAACTTTCGTTCATTCAAACTGCATGCATTTTAGATGGAACCTTTATTAATGAATTGACGATAAACCATGCCAATCATTAAGATTAAACCAATATAACCTACAATTGGATATACAAAGTCAATGATAGCGGCAAATGGAAGCAGTCCGCCAAAGAAACCGATAATCGTTAAAATAATGGTGATTAGTCTGTATTTATTGGCATTGCCTTTAGAAAATTGAGTAGCAACTGTCCATAGCATACCAACTGCTGTTGTATAGATAGCGATAAGTAAAATTATCGAGAAACAGAACGCTAAAAATGGACTAATTTGGCTTGCTAAAAATAGAGTAGGAATATCTATTTCGTGTAGGGCATCAATATTTGTCAACATGCCAATGTAAATGACAAAAACTCCAACCAACATAATAAATCCACCAATGATTCCTCCGAGAACGACATTCTTTCTTCGGGTTTCATCTTTTCCTAAATTGGCTAGAAATGGCAAAGCCACCAATAAAACAAAAGAGGAATAAACGAAACCGGCTTGCCACCAATGATTGGTTGCTTTTCCTAAGCCTAAGTCATGTACGAGCTGACCAGCATTTCCAAAGCTAGAAACATCAAAATTACCTGTTCCTACGATGATAGCAAATACAACGATAACGGGACCTGCAATCCCAAGAATTTTAATGATTGTTTCCAATCGTAATAATGCAGTAATTAATACTAGAATAGCCATTAAAGCTCGTCCAGGTAAAATGCCGACATTAAAATGTTCCGAAACAGTTGCTCCAGCTCCAGAAATCATGACGACAAATACAATCAGCATAAAAAACTGAGAAAACCAATAGAAAAATGTTCCGATATATTTTCCAGTGAAATAGACAAATACATCTTTGGAGTCAACTGCCTTTAAGCGCATCCCGACATCCATTGCAAAGGCGCCAAACCACATATGAAGTACAGCTGCTATGATAATTGCTCCTATTCCATAATAGCCAAACGAAACAAAAAATTGCAATATCTCCTGTCCTGTTGCTGTTCCAGCCCCAAGAATATAAGAAACAAAGGCTCCTGCTAAAATGAAAATTCTGACTATATTGTTCATTTTTGCTCCTTTCTAAAAAAATAATAAATATAAATAATTAAGTATATATAATATTATTATAATTTAGTATAATATTATATATATTAATGAATGTGATAAAGAATAATTATTACCAAAATGAATTAATTTTACTATTTCTTTTTACAAAGTGAAGAAAGGTGTTGGGAATGGATCATATTGATATAAAAATGCTGCGTATTTTGCAAGAAGATGGTCGTATTACGATAAGTGAGTTATCTCAGAAGCTGGCTCTGAGTAGACCAAGCGTGACGGAGAGATTGTACAGGCTGCAAGAAAAAGGAATTATTGAGAAGTTTTCAGCAATGGTTTCCCCAGAAGCAGTTGGAAGGAACTTATCAGTTATGATTGAATTAAATGAATTAAAGCAGTCGCCTGTAGAGGTTGAAAAGGTGCTGGAAAAGGAACCCGGCATTTTGGAGTGCCATCGTGCGACAGGTCATGTACATTATTATGTTAAAGCTGCATTTAGAGGGATGGATGATTTGCAGGTACTAGTTGAAAATTTGCTTCCTTATTGCAATACACGAACCTCTATTTTACTTAAAACACCTATAAAAAAAGATGTCATTTTGCCGATGGAGGAATCTTAATAGCAGGGTATGGGGAATGGGTGATACATTTAGGGATAGCTTTAGCATGGTATTAATTAAATAGATTTCTAGTTCATATATCTGGTGTATAAATGCGGGGGCTAGGCCTTGAGGGGTAAGGAATGGGTGGAGTTGGGGAAATACTAATTAGAGGTAAAAAAGAGAAACAAGCTTAAAGCATTTCCTAAGCTCTCCTTCCAATTAACGATTCAAGGGAGAATTAATATAGAGTATAGAATTGATAAGAAAGAAGCCTTTAGGATTGTCGGTGTAAAGAAGAGAGTTCCTATTCAATTTGAAGGAGAAAATCAAGAAATTGTGAGGTTAGTTAATAGCATTACACCTGAACAATGGGAAGAGCTAGCCAGTTATGCAAATATGGAACCAAATCAAGTAGTGAGTGTATTTATAATTTTGATGATGGACGTACGGAGGAAAAAGGGAGTCTCGACCATATGATTGGTTGCTTAACGACAAAAAACACAGGCTTTGATAAGTTTGATGTAGTAGAAGTCCCTTCTCTAACATGGGCGATATTTTCATCTAAAGGAGTATTTCCAAAAGTCATGCAAGAGACCTGGGGAAAAATATTTTCAGAGAGCAAGCACGGAATCTTTATCGAATTTTTATTAGCGATCACTACCAAAAGTTTGGTAAATAGATAGGAAACCAGCTCGTGGAAACTCAAATTAAAATAAGGGTTTTAACAGAGGTTTCCACAAGCCTATCTTCATTGAGGTGAATTTTCACTTACTTTTTCCAATTTAGACATTATCCAAAGATAAATGGCGATTCCACCGAAACTTATTATCATACTTAGAATTAGTTGTGTTTCATGTTGTAGTGATGTTAGGTTTAGGAAATAATCTGGTAATGTTAACAATGCTGTTATAATGATTAGAATCCATGTCTTAGCCCAAAGAGAAACACCAATTATAAATAGTAACGTAATTCCGCCAACAATTAAACTTCCTGTATTGTTAAAATGAACGGTAGGGGTGTGAATCACTTTATCAAGAAAGTTTAAACCTAAAAATAGCATCAATGGAAGCAACCCAATACTGAAAATCAAAACGCCTTTTTTTAAGATTGATTCATTGTTGAAATATATTTATATCCTTTAAAAACAGCTACAATAAATAGTAAAGCGATTAAAATATTTCCGCCGATTTCCAAGAGAGAATATGAAAGATTTCCTGCCAATAAATCAGAGAAAATTTTAAAAGTAAATGATCCAAAAATGATGAGACAGATGTATTTAAACCATGAGCGATAATCAATGGTCATTTCATTAGAAAGCATCTCCATATATTCTTTCGGTGAATTGCCAATTATTTTTTCAATTGGTTTCCCATTTTTCTCGGCTTCAGCTAAATGGATTTGTAATTCATTAACAATCTCATTAATTTCATCTTCATGTTTACCACTAGAAAATAGGTAGATTCGTAAGTTTTCTAAGAAGTTTTGACTCTTTTTAGAAAGCTGTAATTCACTATTCATCCTGATTACCTCCATTTGAATTTGATTCATATTGTAAGACTCCATTAACATTGTTCTGCAAACTCTCCCAACGCTCTATAAAATTTCTCAATTCCAAATCACCCTTTGGCGTTAGTGAGTAGTATTTTCTTCTTGGTCCCGCTGTAGATTTTTTTAATGTAGATGTAACTAATTCTTCCTTTTGCATTCGCATTAACAATGGATAAATTGTGCCCTCACTAAATGACTTAAACCCGTAACTTTCAAGTTTTTCTGCTAGTTCATAACCGTATACTTCTTTATTTTTGATTATTGCCAGCAAACAGCCATCAATTATACCCTTAAGCATTTGTGTAGTTGATGACAAATTTCTTCCTCCTTTTTCACAGTAACTTGCAATGCAAGGGTTATAGATATAAAAAGTCTTGCATTACATGGTATATAAGAAGTATAACTTCATTAGTCTTGTAATGCAAGGTAAACTTCGAAGAGCCAATTAATATAAGAAGAATTCTGTAAGATTACGGGATTTCGGTTGTATACATAACAATTAAATATATTCCTAAGTTATCAAAATAGAATAGAGGGAAAGAATATAGTATTGATTATATAAAGTAGTGAGAAGAAACCGAAAAATGAAAAAGGATAGTAACTATATAAAAAGTATCTCTAATTCGAGACATTTTTATTGCATTCTACTTACTTGAGTAGTAAAGTGATGATAGAGAACGAAAATGAAGTCCATGGGAAGTAAATGTTTTTGCCCAATTGCTTGGTGACGAGACGAATAAAGGATATAGAAGTGATAATTCGCTTAAAGTTAAAGCGAAACAAACTAGGAGGAATGTAAAATGAACCAATTAAAAGGAATACATCATGTTACAGCTATTACAAGTAGCGCGGAAAAGAATTATGAATTTTTTACGTATGTGTTAGGAATGCGTTTAGTTAAGAAAACGGTAAATCAAGATGACATTCAAACCTATCACCTGTTTTTCGCAGATGATAAAGGAAGCCCTGGAACAGATATGACATTTTTTGATTTCCCTGGAATTCCTAAAGGTCAACATGGAACGAATGAAATTTTCAAAACATCCTTCCGTGTGCCTACTGATGCATCACTAGACTACTGGGTAAAACGTTTTGATCGCTTAGAAGTTAAGCACACTGGAATTAAAGAACAATTTGGTAAGAAAACTCTTTCTTTCGTAGATTTTGATGATCAGCAATATCAATTGATTTCCGACGAATTCAATCAAGGGGTTGAATCGGGTACCCCTTGGGAAAAAGGACCAATCCCACTGGAACATGCCATAATGGGGTTAGGACCTGTCTTTATTCGAATTGCGAACATTGATTATTTTAAGGAAGTTTTGGAAAAAGTCTTATTGTTTAAAGAGATTGATCAAGATGGATCATTTCATTTATTTGAAGTAGGGGAAGGGGGCAATGGCGCGTCGGTCATTGTAGAAGATAATACAATTCTTCCTCCTGCCCGCCAAGGATATGGTACGGTACACCATACGGCTTTTCGAGTAGAGGATCGCTCGGTTTTAGATGAATGGGATGAGCGGATGAAGAATTTTGGATTCCCTACTTCCGGTTATGTAGATCGTCACTTTTTTGAGTCCTTGTACGCAAATGTTGCCCCACAAATTTTATTTGAATTTGCTACAGACGGCCCCGGCTTTATGGGGGATGAACCGTATGAAACACTCGGGGAAAAATTATCTTTACCTCCATTCTTGGAACCAAAACGTGAAGAAATAGAAAAACTTGTTCGACCAATTGATACAGTAAGAAGCACGAAAGAATTTACTAAAGAATAAAAGCAAACTAAGATGTTAATTTTAAAAAAGCCTGCTATTCATAGATGAGACAACAGTCGTTTCATATAGTATAGATGTAAAAGCTGTTCCAATTAAATGGGAACAGCTTTTTTTCATTGCCCTAAGCCCCATAGTTGAACTGTTACTATATAAATTAACGTTTACGACAGATGCCTTTTACTCTCTTTAGGCAATATGGTTACCTTGCTTAGGATAGCTAGTTATCTATGATATAATGATAATGAAAAATAAATGAAGGAGGTGAGTATGCATGTTATTAGAGTTGATAAATGATATTCTGATTAATTCGTCTGTATTCTATATTTATTTTGGTATGTTTCTTGCTGTAATTGGACTTGGACAGCTATTTATAATACAAAAAAGTTTTTGTAAAATACAGCAGTCTATCAAATTGAATGATTATCGAAGCTTAGATGTGGATAACTCATTACTGGAGATGCCATTCGTTTGTCATGAAATATTTGTCAATTGGTTTGTAAAAACGTTTAAACGAACTGACAAGCCCAGTACGAATGAAGAAGATGAGTCTAACTCTTATTTTATATGGATTTGTAAAATAAGAGGAGGACTATTATGGAGAAAAACAGCATACTCACATCCTTTCGGAAATATAGTATTATTATTCTAGCTTTAGGTGCCTTATTTTTACTCGCTGGTTGTGGAGGGGACTTTTCACCGATCGATGAATCATCAACCGGCTTTTTTAATGAATTTATTGTATATCCTTTTTCGTTGTTAATAAAATGGATCGCTGGACTTTTAAATGGGAGCTATGGATTATCTATCATTGTCATTACGATTGCCCTTAGACTTGTCATTCTTCCATTTATGGTAAAACAGCAAAAACAAAGTAAGGCTTCACAGGAGATAATGAAAGTAATAAAGCCCGAGATCGATACGATTCAAGAAAAGTATAAAGGGAAACAGGACATGGAAGACCAACTAAGCATGCAAAAAGAATTACGTGAACTTTATCAAAAGCATGATTTTCAACCTGCAAAAATGGTTTTAGGCTGTTTACCCTTGATCATCCAAATGCCTGTTTTGATTGGCTTTTATTATGCGATCCGACGGACTCCCGAGATTGCAGAACAATCGTTTCTTTGGTTTAGTTTGGGTGAAACAGATATTCTATTAACCTTCATTGCTATTTTTATTTATTATGTTCAAGCCCGTGTAAGTTTAATAGGACTTGACCAAAATCAACAGGGGATGATGGCAATGATGGTGTATATTTCACCAGTGATGATTGGTATTATTTCCTTTATTATGCCATCTGCACTTCCATTATATTGGGCAGTTGGAGGACTTTTTATGATCTTCCAAACTATCTTCTTAAAAAAGTTCGTGTTAAATAAATAATTTTTAATCAACATCTCTTTCCGGTAACATTGCTAGGAAAGAGGTGTTTCTAATTACTGGATTATGTGTTGGTGTCAATTTGTCTTGAAGCTGGCATTCATACAATGTGAGCATAATGGTTAAAGAGGGTACATACACTTTTTATTTAAAAATAGAGTAGGGTAATAACCTACATCTGTTAGAATATATATATCATAATTAAAGGGAGTGATTACGATTTCGCGAAATAAAGAAATTAAAGCAGACGGTTCGTTTAATAGACAAAAATCTTCGTTTTCGACGCACTTTGGTACAAAACAGGAAGAATTGCCTGTTAAAAAGAATCAATATCGCTTAATTTGGGCAGCTCCTTGTCCGTGGTCACATCGGGCAGTTATTGTGAGAAAAATACTTGGCTTAGAGGATGTGATCAGTCTAGGAGAAGTTGATCCAATTCGTCCTGACGTTCCTAGAGTCGACTGGTCGTTTTCACTGGATGAAAATAAAAGAGATCCCATATTGGGGGTTAAGTATTTAAGTGAGCTTTACACAAGAGCAGATCCTAATTATATGGGACGTCCAACAGTTCCGGCAATGATTGATCTGGAAACGGAAAAAGTGGTGAACAATGATTATTTTACGTTGACAACTGATTTTGAAACCGTTTGGGCACCTTTTCATAATGAGAGTTCTCCCGACCTATACCCTCAAAACTTGCGCCAAGAGATCGATGAATTAAATGAAATGATATTTTCTGATGTAAATAATGGGGTGTACAAATGTGGGTTTGCTCAGTCACAACAGGCTTATGAGCAGGCATATGATCGTTTATTTGAACGATTGGAAGAGTTGGAACAACGTCTAGCCACTCAACGATTTTTATTTGGAGATTATATTACAGAGGCTGATGTCAGGCTTTATGTTACTTTAGTGAGGTTTGACGTTGCTTATTACAATGCTTTTAAAGCAAATAAATATCGTTTGATTGATTATCCGAATTTATGGGGATATGCACGCGATTTATACGTCACTCCTGGTTTTGGAGACACAACCGATTTTGAGGCAATTAAGAAGCATTATTATATTTCCGCTCGTCTTTCACCCGGGAGCAATAAAGAAGAGATCATTATTCCTAAGGGACCAGACTTATCGGGATGGGATGTACAGCCTAATCGAGAACATTTGAGTAATACAAAAGAAAAGTTTTTAATTTATGAAGAATAGAATGAACGAGTCAACAGGATAAATTATTTAGTTAGTTTGATTGAATTTTACCTTTACTACTATTAACAATAGGCTCTTGTTTAAAAGCTGCTTTGTTAAATAAAAATTAAATTTTTGTTTATTCATACTTAATTTACAAATTAAGCGGTGATTATATGTGATTTTTTTTACTTGGCTATCAATAATTTGTTACTCATTTTCATTCTTTATGATTTTTTCTCTCTCTCAAGATTGGAATATCACCTTTGTTGATTATCTTTATGGAATAAGTATGTTTACACCTATTTTTTTAAATATTATAAGTATTGTGAGTGCATGTTTATCCGTAAAAGGAACTATACGTAAAACTTTAGTTTTTTTAAATTCTTTGATGATTATTTACTATGGAATTTTTTGCTTTATTGCATTATACGGGTTTCAAGAACCTTAAAAATAAACCGGTCGGCTCAATTTATCTTGAGTTGACTGGTTTATTTATTAACATCTACCTATCAATTTTAATCTAAATGTAGCAGAAATTAGGATAGCTGCACGATTGCCAAGAAGCTTATTAGTTTTCCATTGCCTTCTCTTTTTGATAAATAAACGCTTTTTTATTACTAACTACTTTCTCACTAACCTACTGCCACTCTGCATAAAGGAAAACGACTCCGCATAACTCCCTAGTACTCCTAAGTTTATTTATTTCGTGCTGCAAAAGTTAAGATACTTACTTATCATTTAATCTGCCCCTTTAAACATTCGGTTCACCTTTTAAAAGTAATAAAGTAAAATAACTCATCTTTACAATATAACAATATATGGTTATAATGTTTGGAAGCTAATAACAGTTTAATAGATTGGAATAACATCCTCATTACATATGACACCTGAGAATATACAAATAAACTTGTGGAGAATGTTTAAACAAAATTAACTATTTTATAGTGAAAATAATAATTTGTAGGAAGGAATTGAGTTATGGCTCAGGTGCATGAGAAGAAGTTAAAAAAGCATAATTTACTTACCGTTTACTTTTGGGTGTTATCTTTTATGTCCCCTTATAAATGGCAACTTTTACTGCTAATTATTTGTGGGATTGTTTTAAGTGGTGTGGAATTAATTATACCTAAATTTATTCAATATTTTACTGATACTATTTTGCCGCAAAATGATATACAGCAATTCTGGCTTCTAATTAGTGTGATCATTGTATCGGTTATTGTTATGATCGGATTTACTATAGTCTTAAATTTACTTGAAAGAATCGTTCAAGAGAAATCCTCTCGAGATTTACAATATGCTATTTATGCACATTTACGTAAATTAGGTTTTGCTTATTTTGAAAAACATCCGATTGGGGAAAGTTTAGCATTAATGAATTCTGAAGTAGCTTCATTACAAGACTTTTATCGTAGATTATTCCCCTGGATGGTCAACGGTCTCATTTTTTCGAGTCTGGCGATTATTATCATGGCACAAATTAGTATGAAATTAAGTCTTATTATTTTGGCAAGTTTTTTATTATATTATATTTTTGGTTCCTCCATTGAAAAAAAAGCATCAACTTATGGTAAAAAATTATCAGATGAACGTGTTGCATTTAATCAAAAAGTATATGAGAGTGTTTCATCGCTGAATGATATACGAGTAAGTGGTGCTGAAAAATGGGATTTGAAACATTTTGTAAAGAGTTTGAGAAGCTTTAATAAGTTAATGGTTAAGACATATTTCTTTGCATATTTACGTAGTACGAACCGACGTTTGTCATACAATATTGGTGGTATTGGAATCATTATTTATGGGGTTCATTTAGTGCGAACAGGAGATATTACGACAGGGGCTTTTATTGCTTTTCTTTTATATTTTTTCCAAACAATGCATATCTTGACATCTGTTATTACATCATTAGCAGATCAGAAAGTAGTTATGTATCAAGCAGAGAAACTGTACACATTTTTACAGCAACCTGTAACTGTAAAGGAAGCAAAGGAACCCAGAGAGTTATCACAACCCGAGGGAAGAATTTCTATACAAAACATGACATTTTCTTATCCAGATGGCCCTAACGTATTACAACATTTTAACTTAGATATATCTGCTGGAGAGAAGGTAGCATTAGTTGGTGAAAGTGGTTGTGGGAAAACGACTGTTTTAAAATTACTCGGCCGTTTTTATGACCCTTCTGAAGGTAAGATTGTAATAGATGGTATATCTATTGATCAATTATCATTTGAATCATTGCGAAACAATCTTGGATTCGTTTTTCAAGAAACATATTTATTTGGAAGAACAGTTAAAGAGAATATATTGTTTGGAAATCCCGAAGCGACGGAAAAGGAAGTAGTTGAAGCAGCAAAAGCGGCCAATGCGCATAAGTTTATCGTTGATTTACCAAATGGATACGAAACATTAGTTGGTGAACGAGGGGTAAAATTATCTGGCGGACAAAAACAACGGATATCAATCGCGAGGTTGTTTCTTAAAAATCCTCCGATTCTTATTTTAGATGAGGCGACATCCGCATTAGATAATGTTAGTGAGCGTGAGGTTCAAACTGCATTAGATCAATTAATGAAAGGACGAACAACGATCACAATCGCCCACCGTCTATCTACAATAATGGATTACGATAAAATCGTCTTACTGGAAAATGGAAAAATAATGGAATCAGGTTCATATGAACAATTACTTGCGAAAAAAGAACGCTTTTTCGATTTAGCTGCTCGTAATGAAAGTGTAGGTGTTGAAATATGAAAAGTAATTTTAAGTGGATATTACCTTATGCGTTTCCAGTTAAAGGCTTACTCTTTCTAACAACTCTTTTTATGGTCATTGAGTCACTTGCAAATTTAGCAGCAATCGGTTTGCAACAATCGTTAATTGATAATGTATTATTAAAAGGTGAATATCACCTTGTTACAAAAATTATAATCTTAATCGTTATCGCGTTTTTTATACACTCAATTATGTTTACAATTGGTCCACATTTTATTCATTTAAGTGTTGCAGCCATTACCGAACATACGTCAAAAGATTTTATTAACTATATGTACAAAATCCCGACGAGAAGACTTCAACAAAAACGAACTGGTTCTTTTGTACATAATATTGTGTTTGATGCAGAACAAATTGCAGTATTATTAGGGAATGATTTACCACGTATTATCATGGAATTAACCTCATTATTATTGCTCTTTTATATTATTGGAAAAAATAGTCTAGCAATCTTATTATTTAGTGTTATTGCGATTATTGCTTATATATTGTTAGGTCATCGCTTTACGAAAAAAGTGAAAGAGGCGGCAAAAGATGTACAAAGTTCCCGTTCGGAGTTAATTGTACATATGGAAGAAGGCATCTCCTCGACCCGGGAAGTTATTGCATACCATCGAATCAAGTGGGAAAAGGCAATTTATGACCGTGTTTTCAAAAAATATTTTCGTGCGGTGATGCAAGAGGGCAAAGTCGTTAATGTTCAGATAATAAGTAGTGAACCTATAAAATGGGGAGTCATTTTATTTATATTAATTTACGGCGGCTATCTTGTCATGCAGGGAAATATGTCCTTAGGTACTTTTGTAATTATTTATCAATTTAGTAATCAGTTAGTTGGAAAGTTTCAGAGCTTATTTTATTTATCCTTAGGTTTGTCAGAGAAAATGGCATGTGTTGAAAGAGTTCGGGCAGTGATAGATGAACCGACATGGAGCGACGGGAATAAAGAGATAACAGATGAAATCCATTCACTGGAGTTGGACAATATTGAATTTGCCTATAATGAAGAATCAGAAGATTTAGTTTTAAAAAATATAAACGTATCCATCCCAATTGGGAAAAAGGTAGCTTTTGTTGGAAGTAGTGGAGGCGGTAAATCAACGATCGCTCAGCTATTGATCCGTCTATTTGAGCCTACAAAGGGACATATACTAGTGAATAATTTAGATCTTACACAGATTAGAAGGAATGATTGGACCAAAAGAGTATCAATCGTTTTTCAGGAATCATATTTATATCCTGATTCCATACGAAATAATATAATGATGGGTCATGAAGTGAGTGATGAAAGATTAATCGAAGTTTGTAAAATCTCACAAATTCACGATTATATCATTTCATTAGCTGAAGGATATGATACGGTTATTGGGGAACGTGGAGTAACACTTTCCGGTGGTCAAAGACAGCGAATTGCAATTGCGCGAGCACTCATTCAAAATCCGGAGATATTAATTTTAGATGAGGCGACTTCCGCACTAGATTTAATTACTGAAAATAAACTTCAACAGGCGGTGGATGGGTATAGAGAAGGAAAGACAACTATTATTATAGCGCATCGTTTATCAACTATTCAAAATGCAGATTGTATATTTGTAATAGATAAAGGATCAGTTATCGAACAAGGTTCACATATTGAATTACTCAAAGGTATGACAAAATATAAGTCACTTGTCATGGCAGAGCATTCGCAAGTTTAACATGTAAATTTTTTTCTCTAAGTGATTTATAACTAATATACTACGTCTGAGTAGGAAAAACTCAGACGTTTTCTATATTCTAGGTTGAATCTACATCAATATTTAGGACACTCTTACGAACTTCACTCTCCTATATAAAATAATGGTACACTTTGTATTACTAAAAAAATTTCTGAATTGGTTGTCTATGCTTAAGTAAATAAATTCAACATATTATTATTCCACTTTAATAAAGCATCCAAATAACTTGGTTGTTCTTCGTTTATTTTGGCAGCTCGGCCATTTTCCCATTCAAGTGATTCAAGAATAGATTTTGCTAGTTCAATATTTGTTTCGGTTTGTTTCTCATTTAATACAGATTCTTCTAGAATTGCTTTCGTATATTTTTCTTTATTAGCTTGAAGTTGTAATAAAAACTCAGATGTTTCTTTGTGAGTTCCTTCTCCATTGATAAATCGCTCAAAATATTCTTTATCCATATATTTTTTAGTCAGTGCATAAAAGCTTACGTCATCATTATTTGAAAGAGGACTACTATACCTTTTAAAAGGTTCTATGTCACTATTATCGATAACAACATACCCTTTTGCTCTTAAAATATCATTCTCATAATATCTATTTATTTCATCCATAAAATTTTTTGCTTCTTGTTCATCTTCAAAATAATTTTCCGCAATATATTCAGCTTGCTTGAGAGCCATCTCTCTATATGCTGCCTGTTCTTCCGCACTTTTTTCAGGCATTGAAACTGAGCTGCGAATAGCTGAAGCTAGTTCGGCAGCATAAACAGATGCGTTTTTCACTTTTCCTTCTAATGCTTTTTTAATGGTGTGATGTAACGTATTTTCAGGATAAAGAGATTCGATTCCTTCAAGATTAAAATCATCTTCAAATCGGTTATAAGAGTTTTCTTTTTCCAATTCTTCAAGTTGTCTTCTTTCAATAGCCTCTATACTATTGTATTCTTCATAAAACTTTTGGAATAAATCTCCCAACTTATCATCTTCGTTCACTTGCTTAAATTTTAATGAGTCATTATAAATATCCCATCCTTTTTGACTAATCGTTACAGATTCAGTTCTTAATGGGATGGACTCATTCTTTTTCAGGCTACCTTTGTTTATCTTCATTTTTATAAGATTATCTGTTTGCGTTTTTTGATAATCCGAATTCGTCGGCATTTTTGTTTGTATATTTTGAATATACAATAGAATCACCTCGATTTTATTCTGTAACAAAGTTCTTTCTCTATATATCGGATAAATCAAATGAAATTGTAATGGTAGTATATCAACTTCTGCTAAATCTTCCCCAAACTCTTTTTTAAACAATAAGGAGCCATAAATAAAGGGAAAGTAATGTTATAAACAATACTGGAATCGTCAATACTATACCTGTTTTGAAGTAAGTTCCCCAAGAAATTTTTACTCCTTTTTGCGATAAAACATGAAGCCATAGTAATGTAGCTAACGAACCGATTGGGGTAATTTTAGGACCTAAGTCGGCTCCAATTACATTCGCATATATGAGAGCTTCTTTTATTGCTCCTGTTGCGGATGTATCTGCTATCGCTAAAGAGTTGATTAAGATTGTAGGCAAATTGTTCATTACAGAAGAAAGTACAGCTGATAAAAACCCCATTAACATTGTAGCTAAAAACAAACCTTCATTCGCTCCATAATCGATCACCTTGGCAAGTAGTGATGTTAATCCGACATTGCGAAGACCGTAAACAACGACGTACATGCCGATTGAGAAAAAGACAATCGCCCAAGGAGCACCCTTCATAATCTGTTTCGTATTGACACTGGAACTTCGTCTAGACACGATTAAAAAGAAGATAGCTACAACCCCTGCAACAAAGGAAACAGGAATCGAGAGTAATTCACTGACAAAATAACCGGAAAGGAGCAAAACAAGAATAAACCACGATAAGCGGAATAATTTTGGATCACGAATGGCATCTGCCGGCTTTTTTAAATGTAAACTATCATATTTTTTTGGAATGTTTTTCTTAAAATATACATATAAAACAAGAATGCTCGCAATAAGCGCAAATATATTCGGTACAACCATATGTTTCGCATATTCTGAAAAACCAATCCCAAAGTAGTCTGCCGAGATAATATTTACCAAATTACTTACGATTAATGGCAAGGATGTCGTATCGGCGATAAAGCCACTTGCTATAATAAAAGGAAACACCATTTTTTCATCGAAATTCAGTGCTCTTACCATCGCTAAAACAATTGGTGTTAATATAAGTGCGGCACCATCATTTGCGAAAAAGGCAGCCACAATTGCTCCTAATACGGATACATAGATAAACATCATGACTCCGTTACCTTTTGCTACTCTAGCCATATGTAGAGCTGCCCATTCAAAATATCCTATCTCATCAAGAATTAATGAAATGATAATGATAGCAATAAATGCTAGAGTAGCGTTCCAAACGATATTTGTTACCTCCCATACATCTTGGAAGTCTACTACTCCAACGATTAGTGCCAAAACAGCTCCTCCGCATGCTGACCAGCCGATAGATAAGTTTCGTGGTTGCCATATAACAAATGTAAGGGTAACTAAAAATATTATGATCGCTAAAATTGTCTGTAACATGTATTCATCCCCAAATTATTCGCATATTATTGTTAATCCTTGTTGTTCTAACCAAACCAACTTTTCATCTTGGTTTGGAAGATGAGTTAACACATCCTGGAGAAGTAAATAGAATTTACTCTCTTGATTTAATGAATAAATTATCCACTTTCCACTTCTTCGTTCATTTACCAATCCTGCTTCTTTTAATCTACGTACATGTTGGCTAATCGCAGGTTGAGTCAATTGAAAAATCTCTACAAACTCGCAAACACAGCAGTCTTTTATCTGCATGAGTTGAAGCATCGATAATCTAGTTTTATCTCCTAGTAATTTTAAAATCATTGCCGTTTCTTCTATTTTATCTTTTTCCATCTCCTCACCTCAAACAACGGTTATATAAGCAATTGCTTATATGATAACTTCTATATATGAAGATATCAAATTAAAATTTTGGGTTTTAGGGGGGAGAGTTTCACATAGTTGATGACGTCTTGAAAAATTTAAAAAGTTAGCAGCCATAAAAGTGTTACTATGTATGGAGGCCTATAAATAAAAAAGAATGTGAATTTTATTGGTAAAATCACATTCTCCTATATTCTAAACTTATATATATGAAATTAATAGCCCACCTAAAGCTCCTGCTATGACGATCACCCAAGGTGGTAATTTCCAAAAGACTAACATACCAAACAAAATAGATGCCAATGCAAAATCAATTGGTGCTAATATAGAGCTTGTCCAGATCGGTTGATAAAGTGCAGAAATCAGGAGACCGACAACTGAAGCATTTACTCCCATTAACGCTCCTTTGATTTTAGGGTTGCTGCGCAATGAGTTCCAAAAAGGTAAAGTCCCTAAAATTAGTAAAAAAGCAGGTAAAAAGATTGCGAAAGTTGCTAACAAACCTCCTTGCCATCCATTCATAACAGCACCAAGATAAGCGGCAAAGGTAAATAAGGGACCTGGGACAGCTTGAGCCACGCCATAGCCTGCAAGGAATTCTTGTTCACTTAGCCATCCAGTCGGAACAAATTCCTGTTCTAGTAAGGGTAAGACAACATGCCCTCCACCGAAAACTAGAGAACCTGAACGGTAAAAACTATCTATAAAAGCCATCCAATCTAATGTTGTAATTTCTCTTAGAATGGGAAGAAGTAGTAGCAATCCAAAGAACAGAGATAAGCATATCAATCCGAAACGACGCGAAACAGGAAAATCTGTGGCAGATGCCTTTTCATCTTCTACAATCTGTTGCCTGTATATTAAAAATCCTAGAAATCCGGCAATTAAAATTACTCCAACTTGCGTAAAAGCTGTTTGCCATAATAGGGTAACTACCAATGCAAATAATGCGATCGTTTTCCTCTTAGTGTCGGGTGTTAAACTTTTAGCCATCCCTAAAATTGCATGCGTAACTACAACAACAGCTACTATCTTTAATCCGTGGATCCAACCAGCAGTTCCGACATCAAACGTATCAAGAAGTAAAGCGAATAGGATAAGAGCAATGACTGATGGAAGGGTAAAACCTATAAATGCTAAAATCCCTCCTAGAACTCCAGCCCGCATTACGCCGATACCGATTCCTACTTGGCTGCTAGCGGGGCCAGGTAAGAATTGACATAAGGCTACTAGATCTGCATAACTTTTTTCATCCATCCATTTTCTTCGGCGAATATATTCTTCATGAAAGTAACCTAAATGTGCTACTGGCCCGCCAAATGAAGTTAGCCCAAGCCTGGTTGAAACAAATAATATTTCAATTAATGATGTAAGTTTATTTTCCTTCAAGCTCTTTTTACACTTCCTTCCATTTATTTATTTTGTCCATCACACTAGACCTCCATTATGTTTACCGAAAATGGATTCTACTATCAATAAGATAGCAACGATAATTTACTAGTTCAACCGCTTTAACTAAATTTTACATTCTTTTAACATTTGCTTTCTTTATAAGTCGATCGACTTCTAGAAAAAATCTACATTAAGTAAGATCTTAGTAAGTGTAATAAACTGTACATACAAAGAATCAAATGTTGCTAGGTTCAAAAATTCAGACAAAGCAAAATTTAATAGGAAGTATCTGCTTTTTCAACTTTACTTGTACCCCGTAAGGGTATATTATTGTATGTAATAAGTTATTTTACTATAGGAGAAACGTATATGATTAACTATGACATTGTAGTAGTTGGGGCTGGGCAAGCTGGTCTGGCAATCGGATATTATTTGAAACAGGCAGGGATATCTTATGTTTTAATAGATGAAAAACAAAGAATCGGTGATTCGTGGAGACATCGATATGATTCTTTAGTGTTATTTACACCACGTAAGTATAGTTCATTACCAGGTTTAGAAATGAGTGGTTGTCCAGAAGGATTTCCGACAAAAGATGAAATGGCTAATTATTTAGAAGCCTATGTGGAACATTTTAACCTGTCTATTAAATTAAATACCTTAGTTAAGCAGATCGACAAAAAAAGTAGCCTCTTTGAAATAACAACTAACCAAGAAGTTATTAAAACAAAAGAAGTTGTCATTGCTACAGGCGCCTTTCAAAAACCTTTTATTCCTTCCGTAAAAACTGGCAGTGACGATGGGATACTACATATTCATTCTTCAAACTATGTTTCACCAAATCAAATACCTGATGGATCTGTACTAGTAGTTGGCGGTGGTAATTCGGGAGCACAAATTGCTGTTGAATTAGCGCAAGAAAGAGATGTTTCTTTAGCTATTAGTCATCCATTAAAATTTTTACCACTACGTTTTTTAGGGAAAAGTATTTTCAAATGGCTTGATTTTGTAGGTTTATTATATGCGGGACTTGATACAAAAAGAGGTCGTTGGTTTCAAAAACAAAGCGATCCTATTTTTGGGTATGATCTAAAAAAGTTAATAAATGAAGGTAAAATTAAGATTAAGGATAGAGTCATGCAAGTGACAGGTAAAGAAGTAGTATTTCAAAATGAAGAGAAGCTATATTATGAAACGATAATTTGGGCAACTGGATTTGTACCAAATTACGAGTGGATAAATATTGATGGTGCGATTTCTTCAAAAGGAAAACCTATACATACAAGAGGAGTAAGTCCAATAAAAGGCTTGTATTTTATTGGACTGCCGTGGCAATACCAGCGGGGTTCAGCGTTAATTTGCGGTGTGGGACGAGATGCTGAATATTTAATGCCAAATATTTTACATGAACATTTTCAGAATGGCACTGAGGAGAGGAGAAATAATAAATGAAAAAGAGGAAAGTTGGAATTTTACTGTTTGATTATGTAGATGTTTTAGATTTTACTGGCCCCGCGGAAGTGTTATCATTAACTGCTAATAATAAAATGGAACAAGCAGTTACACTTTATAAAAAAAACTTATTACCTACAAGACCATTTCAAGTATTCACTATTTCTGAATTGGGAACAGCGATAAAAACGCACTCAGGGATAAAAGTAACACCTGATTTTAGTATTGATAATAGTCCAGAATTGGATATTTTGATTGTGCCAGGTGGTCCGTTAAGAGCGGTACAATCGATTGTTAAAAAACAAAAAATAAAAGATTGGATTGTCAAACATAGAAATATTGAATATATATGTTCCGTCTGCACAGGAGCATATATTTTAGGTGGAACGGGCTTGTTAGATGAAAAAAAGGCTACAACTCATCATTTGGCGTTAAACAATTTACAAGAGGTGTATCCTAAGATTCGAGTTATTTCTGATAGAAGAGTTGTTCATGATGGTAACCTCTTGACATCTGGTGGGGTTTCTTCAGGAATTAACATGGCAATTTATCTTGTAGAGCAGATTTTAGGTAAGACTGCTTCAGAAAGAATAGCAACCACAATTGAATTTTTATCTAGATAATTTAAAGATGATTGATTATAAAATAAGAATAGAGTTCAATCATCCTTTATTAAGAGGTTCAACAATTAGACATATGAAAAAGATATCTCCATTTGAGGTTTAAAGTATTCAAGATATGAAAAACAATCAAATGTTTTTTGAGCCATTAATAAATAGAGCGAGTAGCATAAAGCGGTAACCTTAACAATTAGATTGTCGATCACAAATCATCTATAATGGAAGATAGCAAGTAGTTTGAGTTGAGGGAATGAATAGCATGTTAACAATCGAGAATCTTAAAAAATCATATGGTGAAAAACTTTTATTTGAACATATACAATCAACGATAACTGACAATGAACGAATCGGATTGATTGGTGTGAATGGAACGGGAAAGTCGACTTTATTAAAAATTATAGCAGGATTAGAACCAGCAGATGAAGGGGAGATCATTCATCCGAAAGAGTATACGATCGAATATTTGCCGCAAAATCCAGAATTTGATGAAGAAGTAACTGTACTAGACTATATTTACGCTGGAGACGTCAAAGTAATGCAAGTGTTGCGTGATTATGAGCAAGGATTATTAGTATTAGAAAAGAATCCAAATGATGAAGTGGCACAAAATCGATTGCTCGATTTACAACAAGATATGGATAAATATGATGCATGGGAAGCAAGTACGATTGCCAAAACGGTGTTATCAAAAATGGGAATTTTTCAATTTGAAGCGAATGTCACTCATTTATCTGGCGGTCAGAAAAAGCGGGTGGCTATCGCGAAGGCATTAATTCAGCCGGCAGATTTATTAATTTTAGATGAACCGACAAACCATTTGGATAATGACACAATTGTCTGGCTGGAAAAACATCTCGAAAGTTACAAAGGAGCCTTATTACTTGTCACACATGATCGGTATTTTTTAAATCGTGTCACAAACAAAATATATGAACTAGAACATGGAAAGCTTTATATGTATGAAGGAAATTACGAATTGTTTTTGGAAAAGAAGCTGGAAAGAGAAGAACTTGAACAAAACCTGCAGCAAAAACATCGAAATACGTTGCGAAGAGAAATAGCTTGGTTGAAACGAGGGGCGAGAGCGAGATCTACAAAACAAAAAGCCCGGATCGATCGCATTGATGTGTTAAAAAAACAAACCTTTCACACGAACGATGACAATATTGAAATTCAAGTTGGTGCCACCCGTCTTGGAAAACAAGTAATTGAATTGAAATCAATTAGTAAAACACTTGGTGATAAAATATTGTGGGAAAACTTTAACATGTTAATTACACCTGATGATCGTATCGGTATCATTGGACCAAATGGAGCAGGGAAGTCAACACTGCTAAATATTATTGCGGGGCGATTAAATCCGGATGAAGGAGAAGTCATCATTGGTGAGACGGTAAAAATCGGTTACTATACTCAAGGCGAAGAAGAATTAGATGATGATCTTAGAGTGATTGAATATATTAAGGAGATTGCAGAAGTTATTCAGACGAAAGAGGGAAAGGTAATTACTGCAGAGCAAATGTTGGAGCGTTTTTTATTTTCCCGACCGAAGCAATGGACGTATATTAGCAGTTTATCAGGCGGTGAAAAAAGACGTTTATATTTATTAAAAATACTAATGCAAGAACCAAATGTAATTGTCTTTGATGAACCAACAAATGATTTGGATATTAAAACATTAGGAATATTGGAAGAATATTTAGATCATTTTCCAGGAGTTGTTTTAACTGTGTCACATGATCGGTACTTTTTAGATCATGTAGTAGATGAGTTAATTGTCTTTAATGGCAATGGAGGAGTTAGTCATTTTTATGGGAATTACAGTGAATATGCTTCCCATATGCAGCAAAAAACTTCTAAACAAATAGAGAAGAAATCCCAGCTGCCTAAAAAGATAGAGAAAAAAGTTAAAACGAAACTGTCTTATCATGAACAAAAAGAATGGGATGTTATAGAGGATGAAATTACAGAGTTAGAAGAAAAACTTGAACTACTACAAGATGAAATTGCGTCTAAGGGAAGTGACTATACTCAAGTACAGGAGCTTTTTAAGGAACAGCAAGAGCTAGAAAATAAATTAGAAGCAAAAATGGAAAGATGGGAAGAGCTATCTTTACTTGTAGAAAGTTTTAAAAAATAAAATTAATTTCGGTAGTTAAAATAAATTTCCGAGCAATGATTTATTTCCTATTGAAACATCGCTCGGATTTTCATTTCGTTTTTATTAGCCTATATTCATTTGACCTTATGGGAGAAAGGACATTTTCCTTTAATCGGTTTAATATCATCTCCGATAAAATATTGTTTCCATTCCCGATGTTCTGGGTCACCATAGTGGTTAATATTTGGATGTTTCGGAAGTTGATCCCACTTTTCTACTCGCTTTCGAATCGTTTCGCGAGCTTTTTTACCCTCTTCCGTTGTTCCTTCGATTCCGTTAAAAATTCTTCTAGGTTGGAACCCCATTATTAAACTTTTACCTAAATTTCTTGTTTTCCGTTGTTTATATGCCGGAGTGTTTCCAAATACAAAAAAAGGTTCTCCTGCAAAGGAAAAGTTCCACATTGCATGATCCGGATCTTTCGGTATTTGCTCAGGCCAGTCTGCTTGATCTTGTTCATGTAAATAATTAAGTACATTCCAGAAATAGTCTCGGTAATAGGACAAAGACTTTCCTTCTTTTTCCGGTTCGATAAAAAGGAAAAAACCGTAACGGATTAACCGGTCAGTTTTATCAAATAAAGTAAGGAATTCCTCTAACGCCTTTGGGAGCTGTGACCAGTCATCTTGTGAAATATAAGAATAGCGTAATTCCCCTCTTTTATGGGCAGCAAGCCCGAACGTGCAAGGAAAAGTTTTATCTGAAACTATTTGATCGAATGTATGAAATTCTTCAATTACCCAATTAGGAACAAAATCAGGATTTTTCATATCTTCTTTACTGTATAAAAATTTTTCTGCTGTTTTCATATGCACACCTCTCTTATTTATTGTTGTTTTACCCTGTTTTCAGCTTAGAAAAACAAAGCTAAGGGAATATAAAAGTGGAAGTCTTTTTCTATAATTAAAATCTATTCCTTAGTCTTAAAATAAGAACTATAGTACATTAGTAAAAAGATCATAATTAAGGAGAGCGTATAATGGAAATTCAATCAATTGCTGCAGCACAACAGTTTAATGAAAATAGATTTACAAAAATTGATATGATTAAAACGAAATCGAGTGTTGTTTTTATGTTGAATTTTTTACCAGGTCAACAAATGAAGCCCCATAACCACCCTAACCGCGAATTATACTTGCATGTTTTAGAAGGAGAAGGCACTCTCTTGATAGATAATGAAGAAATTGTTGTGAAACAAGGAGAACTTATTTATTGTAATGCTGAAGAAAAAATCGGATTTATAAATACGAGTGAAACTAACGTTTCAATTTATGCTACGATGAATAAAATGGAGGATTAACATTGTCCTACTTATTAAGCCTTGAGATTAACACTTTTAGGTTAATATAGTTTAAAATTAAATAGATAGCTCGGTTCTTGTCGAACTGAGCTATTTATTTAATTTTGAAAAATCTTCCTCTAAGAAATAACTTACCATTGCGGAAACATTTATAAAGCCTTTAAGAAAAGAGGTTATCACAGTGAATCAAAAAACTAAGCTGTCGGAAACATTACAAAAGTTAGAAGATATTGAGCTAGCTTTAAATGAGTCTTCTATTGTTGCAATTACAGATAATAAAGGAGTTATCCAATTTGCAAATGAAAAATTTTGCGAAATGTCTAAATATAGTTTGAAAGAATTAATAGGGAGTAAGCAAAGTATCGTTAATTCCGGATACCATAGTAGAGATTTTTTTAAGGAAATGTGGAGAACAATTGGTACAGGGAATGTTTGGAAAGGTGAAATAAAAAACAAAGCGAAAGATGGAACATTTTATTGGGTAAACACAACAATCGTTCCTTTTTTAAAAGAGAATGGTAAACCATTCAAATATGTTTCGATCCGCCACGATATAACGAAACGGAAAGAATATGAAGAAACGATCAAACAAATGGCATTTTATGATCCTTTAACTTCATTGCCAAATCGTAACGCATTAACTGAATGGATAACGAAAGAGGCAATGGAAGTTGGAGAATCAATTACAGTTCTTTTTATGGATATTGATCGTTTTAAATCTATTAATGATAATTTTGGCCACCGAACAGGGGATAAAATATTAAATGAAGTTGCTAAAAGATTGCAAAACTGTATCACTTCTTTTGATTTTATCGTTAGACAAGGTGGAGATGAATTTATTGTATTTTTGAAAGAACTAAGTGACCAACAAGAAATTATGACAGTTGTTGATAAAATTAAAGAGCAGTTCAATTTGCCTTTTTTTATTAATGGTAAAAAAATTGCCACCTCTACAAGTATTGGAATCAGTATGAATACTTTAGAGGACAAAGAAATTGAACTATTAAGTTTTATAGAGGCAACGATTAGACAAGCGGATACAGCGATGTATCATGCAAAGAGAAATGGTGGTAACTCACATTGTTTTAACACGTTTGATCAAAATAAAGAAATGGAAAGATATTACTTATTAGACCAAGAAGTAAAATATGCGTTAGGACAAAATCAATTTTCCATTCTCTATCATCCCCTTGTTAGTTTGAAAGATAATAAGATTAATGGAGTAGAGGCATTATTACGTTGGAACAATAAGAAACTAGGATCCGTATCTCCGGTAGAATTTATTCCAATTTTAGAAGAGCTTGGTCTCATTATTCCAGTTGGTAAATGGGTTCTAAAATCAGTCTGCAAGCAAATGAAGTCATGGCATGATAATGGGGTTCATATAAACAGAGCCTCCGTAAATGTTTCGCCAGTCCAATTTAGAAGCCAAAATTTTGTAAATGATGTAAAAGAAATATTACAAGAAACCGGACTGGAAGCAAAATATTTGGAAATGGAAATTACGGAAGGCACGATTTTAAACATAAAAAATCCAGAAGGAACTTTGTCTGAATTGAGAGATTTGGGTGTCTCTATTTCCATCGATGACTTCGGAACCGGTTATTCATCCTTGAGTTATTTAAAACGCCTACCTGTTAATACGATAAAAATAGATAAATCATTTATCGATGATTTAGACATCGAGGGTGAAGTAATCGTAGATACAATTATCTCAATGGGAAAAAATCTTAAGTATAATGTAGTAGCTGAAGGTATAGAAAACGCAGAACAAGCATCTTATTTGAAAGCTCAAAATTGTCATGAAGGACAAGGGTATTTTTGGAGTAAGCCTATAGAAGCAAAGCGAATAACTAAACTCTATGAAGAACAGGTTTCTTCCATTAATGTTAAATGACTTTTTATATAAGATTTCCCATTTGAACACTGTTTCTATTATACTAGGAAAGAAAATAAAATTGGTTAGTAGTAGGGGGAGGAGTCTCCGTTGAGTCATATAAAAGGAGAAACATTTGAAGTAGACATTCATCGATTGGATGATAAAGGAGCAGGACAAGCAGTTGTTTGGCGTAAAAACGAAGAAGGTAATGAAAGAAAATTAAAACTTACCATTCCATATACGCTTCCCGGCGAGAAAGTTCGCGTGACAGTTGAACAACCACATAAACGTCGTTGGAAAAGTAAGGCGGACACAGTTCTTGAAGGACATTCAAAACGGGTAGATGCTAGATGCCCACATTTTGAAAGCTGTGGTGGATGTGTATGGCAACATTGGAGTTATGAAGGACAGCTTGAAGAAAAAACGAATTATGTGAAAACGGTATTACACAATCAAGGATTTGATTCAGAAGTTGTTAAAGATACAATTGGGATGGAAGAGCCATGGTATTACCGCAACAAAATGGAGTTTACCTTTGCAGTTGATGGATCACTTGGATTGCATGAACAAGGGAATTATCAGCGAATCATCCCTTTAGAAACATGTTTTATCATGAAACAGGAAATGAAAGAAGCAGTTTTAGAAGTAGCACAATGGGTAAAAGAAAATCAGTTGTCTGGTTATCATAAAGAAAAAAGGGAAGGGCTTCTTCGTCATGTGATGGTTCGCCAATCTTTTCATACAGAAGAAATACTGTTAGCTATTTTTGCAACAGAAGGACCGGATAAGGTTTCAGGAATCGACGACTTAACTGAACGTATTGAAAAGAAATTTCCTCAGGTCAAAAGCCTATTATGGTTAGAAAACCGAAACTGGGCAGATCGAACACAGGCAGAAGAAACGCATGTATTGTCAGGTCGAGATTTTATTTATGATGAATTAATGGGTTATCGCTACCGATTATGGTTTGATACATTTTTCCAAACGAACCCAGCGCAAGCTGAAAAACTGGTCGAACTTGCTCTTCAGATGGCAGAACCAAAACCGACTGAAAAAATGATCGATCTATTTTGTGGGGTCGGAACATTTTCTTTACCGTTCGCAAATAGGGTGAAAGAACTTGCTGGGATAGAAATTGTGGAAACGTCGATTGAATCTGCAAAAAGAAATGCGGAGGACAATGGTATTACGAATACTCACTTTTTAGCAAAAGATGCACGTCATGGGATCGATGAAGTATTAGGCCATTTTGGTAAACCTGATTTATTACTCGTTGATCCCCCTCGTTCTGGAGCAGGTGGTAAAGTAATGCGCCGAATCGGGCGTTCTAAGCCAATTCGAATTGTCTATGTGTCATGTAACCCCGCATCCTTCGCAGTAGATATTAAAGAATTAGAAGCATTTGGCTATACATTACAGACAGTTCAACCTGTGGACTTGTTTCCACACACGTATCATGTGGAGTTGGTGGCGTTGCTACAAAGAGAAACTATATAGAAATCTTTAGTTTTAAACACTTTCACAAGCATTTCGTGTTTGTAGGAGAAGGTGAAAAAACGAGAAATAAAGTACTGAAAAACCACATTACTGTACTAGTGGTAATTGATCTGGGGAGTGGGGACACAACAGAATAATTATAAAAATTATTTCATAATTGATGATACTAATTTTAACGGCAGTTGTAAGATAAGGAAATTTACAGTCGCCGTTTTTCCTTTTAAAACGAATAGTGATTTATCGATATAGAAACTAGTGAAGATTATAGCAGTAACCAATATAACTCAAACAAAAATATCAAAGTGGCCCAGTCATATGTGGTAGAATTATTTGGACCCTAGCTATTATTATTTACAAGAAATAATGGAAGGCTTTAAGTGATTATTGTAAGCCTATCCTTAATAAAAATAATATGGATGTGAATAAATGAACCAAAGTGAAAATGAAGTCAATCAGGTTGCCGAAAAACGATTAGGGCTTGTCATTGGAGTTCATGTCTTGTCCTTATTAGCTGCAGCTGCTTTTCCCGAAGGACGTCCTTTATTGGCTTCCCATTTTATTCGCTGTAGAAGGTCTTATTGTCCTTCATTTATTCAGATTGTGGAAAAGATATAAATATCAATCAAAGCATTATTATACGATAAATCTATATTGGGTTTTAACAGGTATAAATATTTTTGCTTCGCTACCAATATTGCGATTGTGTTATGGAACACATTACTTTTGGGTCATTTTACCATTGATGATCGCCGTCTTCTTTTATGCCCATTTCATTAGAGAAAAGACTTTAGTGCTTTTTGTAAGTCCAAGTAAATTAAAAACGTTATATAGATTGCTTGTATTGATGCGTATCTTTGTAGTTGTATCAATAAGGGAGAAATTTCTAAATAATAACTGTCAGAGGCTTCTCTATAATGATATGATATATATTAAATTAGTCAAAAGATACAAAGGATCAAAATCTTTCTCTGTATGGAGATAAAAGAAAGGGCAGATAATGATTACGGATGAAATTATTTCCACCCTAATTGTGGTTGGTGGATTTGTTGGTATTATTTTTATTATTTATATTTTAAGCAAAATCCCTGGCGTTGGTCTTATCTTTGGCTTCCTTCGAAGACTCTTCTTGTTATTGTGGGGTATTGTTGTCATAGGCCTAACCTTTGTATATTTCACTTTTATCGGAAGTGAAGAGGGGATTCTTTATCAAGGAGAGCCGATAAATTTTCTTCTTGATGATGGTATGAGAGCATCGGTATTTTTTACTCTGCTGTATGCGGGATTTTGTCTTGTGTCAGTATTTTCTTTTGTTGTGGAGCTTGGTTGGAAAATCACTCGTATAAGCAGCAGGTTTAATGCTGAAATTGTTTTAGTTATAATGATTATTTTGGTGTTTACCGTATTTCCGATGGTTGTCGAAAAAATACTGCCAGATATTGAAGTAGGACGTTTTGGAAGATATGCACTTGGAATTTTACCGCTCGTGATGTATGTTGAGGGACAAATAAAAAGAGCCAGGGACCGATCAGGAGACACACGTTATCTTTCTTCGAAGGAGCGGTTTTATCCAAAATTTAGAATTAGTACATAAAAAGCGGAGGGAAAGATAAAAAATGGTTGTCTTTCTCCTTAAAGATTGATAACTATATTAATTTTAAAAGGTTGCCTTTGATGGCAATCTTTTTATGTCTATTATTCTTTATGAATTAACAATCGTATTGTTTAATATTTTGAATAAATGAAGCAATTATTGAACGTTGTTTCAATTTTTTGGGGAGCATTTTTGTTGAAAATGGAGGTAAAAACATGATTAGTGTTTTAAAGACAAGGCTTATGACAAGGGACTAAAAGTAATTGATTTTTCAGAAGTACCATCGGATGTCTTGACTGTTGTTACAGGTACCTTGGCAAATTATTATATAAGTTCAATTTTGGATGGAAAGCAAATAAAAGACCCCCTTTTAATTTGCTTTGCGATGAGGTACACCTTTATTTACCAATAAAGATGAGGCTGATGAAGTTTAGAAACAAGTACTTTATAACTTGAAAGAATAATAAAAGAAGGTAGATGTACTTCCTGTATTCGTAGTCGGTCAAAGACCATCTAAACGGTATTGAGCCAGTGCAATAATTTTACAATTTTACGTTTGACAATTGATTTCAGATTGAGTTGAACTAGCTTCAGCACCTATTCGCCTAGGAGACATCCGGTTCTCCCTACATAAATCAAATAAGAATTGCAATTCAAATATATCTCAGTCTAAGCATTTCCGATTTGTACGGCGATGAGCAAGGTGCTTGCGTTTTTCTTAAATGATAATATATTCTTCATCATATACTGATGAAAATAAAAAGGTGATTAGAAATGACGAAAACGATTGTAGAAAAATTAAATTTAACGAAATACAAGCAGATCGCTGTATTACATCAGCCAAAAGGAACAAATTATTTTAGTGAATTATCAGGCTATGATACTGATATAAAGCAGTCAGCCTACGATTTGATCTTTGCTTTTGTAGTCAATATTGACGAGTTAAAACAATTAGTTCATAAAGTAATTGAAAAAAATTATCTGAATCAGAAAGGATATTTATTCATCGCGTACCCTAAAAAAGGTAATACTGTGTACCCAAGCTATATTCATCGTGATGAAATTATGCCAAGTATTGGTGTAGATGAAGAAGGATATGTAGGGACAAGCAATATAAAATTTTCACGTATGGTTGGTCTAGACGAAACATTTACAGTTGTTGGTTTAAAAGAGGATGCTAATAATAAACAGAAAGCTGCTAATAAAGTAAGTCAGCGAGTAGATGATTATATTAATTTAATTCCAAAAATAGAAAAAGATTTACAAGATACTCCAGAGTTATTAGTTTTTTATCAAGCACTCACCCCAGGTTATCGCAAAGATTGGGCTCGATTTGTATATAGTGCTAAACAAGAGACAACGAGAGAAAAGCGACGTGAGGAAATGAAAGTCATTTTACGAGCAGGCTATAAAAGTCGAGACTTGTACCGACGCAACATATAAAAACAAATTAACATAAAAAAACATTATTGGTCATTACGAAGGTTATCAAAAGAAAATCTCAAGTAATCATGGTGATCCATGTGGTTTACGATATATGGACAAAGCATGGATAAGATTAATGATTGAAGAAGATGAATTAGAATTGTCATCAGGTGGGGTATTCTTGGTGGATAGTGTTGACAGTTTTTTTAAAGAGAATAAAAATATAATGGAATTTGTAAAAGGACCTATCGATATTCCGCCAGGTAGATATGCCATATACAAAGATAACTCAGATAATTTTTTAAGGATTATTGACTTTACTAACGAGAAATAAATTTAAAATAGGGCAATTTTCTTCTAATCAAATATAGTCAAAATTAGCATTTCCGATTATGATCCGGTTTTCGTGAAAATATACTTTTCCGTTTTCCGGTTCTTTTTCGTGCTCATACCTTGTCTTTAATCGGTTTTATCTTTTTTTCATTATTCAACATTTCGAGAGAACTATATATAAAACTATGGATATAAGGTTCAAAAACAAGTGAAAAAAGACGAAATAATATGAACTATCACTTGAACCTCCAGTTACTGAAGCCTTTATAATGAAAATATAATTAGATGGGAGGAATTTTGATGGATAATCAAAAGATGTTTTCCATTGGTGAATTTTCAAAAAAGACAGGAATATCCATTCGTAATTTACGCTATTATGATGAGATTGGTCTGTTAGTACCTGATAAGCATCCTATATCAGGGTATCGTATATACAATTACAAAGATATTGTAACCCTACAAAAAATCCTTAGCTTAAAATTTCTGGGATACAGCTTACATAAAATCGCTGATTTGTTACATGAATCGAGTTTTACTGTTGATTTGAATGAAACATTAACCGATCATTTCATAGCCCTGGAAGAGGAGAAAAAACAAATAGAAAAATCTATGGATGCTATTAAAAGAATTATCCGTTTATTGAAAGAAGAAGGAGAAGTTGATAGCGAGTTATTATTCAGTCTGATTCATAGTCTGCCTACCGAAGATAAACAAAAGGAATGGATGGAACGTCATAAGTTAACCGATTTTGTAGAAGAGTTGTCAAGGAAGGTAGAAGAGAGCGTAAATTTGGAAAAAACCTTTGTACAGCTGTCTAAAAAAGTAAATCAATTGTACGGTAAACCGATAGAGGATCCAGAAGTAAAAGAAATGGCTGAATCGTATATTGAAGCAACTATTTCATATCTTGGTGAGGGTTTAATGCGGAAATTATCCAATGTAAGCATTGAAGAACAAGACCTGCAAGAACTGAAAGACATAACCCCTTCTCCATTTACCGAAACTGAGGAAAAATGGCTTATTCAAGTAATCGAATATTATATGGAAAAGTCAGAAATTAACTTGAAATCGAATGCCAAATGATAACTTTTCAACTAATAAGGAGAACTGGGTGTGGTTTGTTTGATTAAGGAAACAGAAAAGTTGATAACAAAAGAACTAAATAAGTCAAAGAAAGCAAGTATAGTTGTTGGAGTAGTTACAAAAGATGAAAAAATAGTTACGGGGACCATCCATAGTGAGAATGAGGACGTTGACAAAGGTGATTATGTATTTGAAATTGGCTCAACAACAAAAACCTTTACTAGTTTACTATTATCAAAGTTAGTCCTTAATAAAACAATAGATTTAGATCAACCAATATCTGCATACAAACCAGAGTATAGGCGTGCATTATCATATAAAGGAAAGGAAGTAACATTTCGTCATCTATCGACACATCTGTCAGCTCTTCCAAGGGAAAACACGAAGAAACTAAGGCAACGAATGAAAGAACATAAAGATGAAAAACACAATCCATATAAATATCTTTCACAGGAGGATTTCAATCAATTTTTTATAGATTTTGACTTAAAAAAAGAGATTGAGAAGAAATGGAGATATTCCAATATAGGTGTAGGTTTATTGGGAAACACATTAGCTGAGATATTAGGCTTAACTTTTGAGGAAGCTATTACATCGCAAATTTTGGAACCTCTAGGTATGAAGGATACCTTTATTAAAGGTAATGCAGATCAAAATCGGCGCTATGTAAAGGCGTATACGAAAAAAGGAGAGGAGATTCCGCCATTTTTGGTACCAGCTATGAATGGTACAGGTGCATTAAAAAGCACAGTCCATGATATGCTCATGTTTTTAGAACATCAATTGAATATTCGTGAAAGTCCATTAAAAGAAGAAATTAAATTCACTCATAAAATACATTCAAAAACACAATGGAAAGATTTTAATATGGGATTAGGTTGGGTTATTGAGCGAAGAAAATGGAGTGATTTTCCAATTGTTCATCATGATGGAGCAACAATAGGATTTCATACGTATTGTGGATTTATTAAAGAGAAACAAATTGGTACTGTTATTTGTACGACAAGCCAAATAAGACCATTAAGATTAATTAAAATCTTATTAGGACTTTCTGGAAGATTAAACGAAGATATTGCAAAAACAATTTTTAATAAGTATAGATAGTAGGAAGAAAAAGGTTGCTCAAAACGAATTTAGTGTTGAGCACTTTGATGGAATAAGGATTACTAGTACTAAATGTAACTAAGTATCTCTCCGATAAAAAGTTGACATCCTAACGGCAAGAGATTCGTTGGATATGTTACAATAATTAAAAAGTAAATTTAACATTTTTTACTAGACAAACTCGTCAGATTGTTTGAAGAATGAATTTTATATATTTCAATAGCAAATTAATTAACGAAAAAGGTAGGTAAATATATGTTGGGGTATTATAGTAAGCTCTCTTCGGAGGTATATGATATAGATAAATATGTAGGATTTTCATTTGGAGATGTGGAATTTTATAGCGACAGATTAGCTTCTTGTACAGGGAAGATTCTTGAACCAGGGGTAGGTACGGGGCGTATTCTTATTCCACTATTGGAAAAAGGCTTTAAAATTGATGGTTTCGATGTCTCCAATGAAATGTTAAAAATATGCCGACGAAATTGTGAGAAAAGAGGACTGAATCCAAAACTCTTTGAAGGAAAAATGGAATCAGTTTTATTAGAAACGGAATATGAAGCTATCATTGTGCCAACAGGAACATTTTTACTATTACATAAAAGGGAAGATTCTCTTAATGCTTTAAGGAATTTTTATAACCATCTTTCTAATGGCGGCAAGCTTATCATAGATATCTTTTTGCAAACGGACTTAACAATCGGTGATGTATCGACAAGAACTTTGGAAACTCAGAATGACGAGATGATCACATTAGAGAGCAAGATAGTTGAGGTCGATTATATCAATCAATATACAGTTTCACATAACCGATACGAAAAATGGAATAACGGTGTATTAACACAGACAGAATTAGAACGATTTCCACTTCGTTGGTATGGGATTGAAGAGTTTAAAACAATCCTTGAACAGATTGGTTTTGAAGATATAGTTATTTCTGCTGACTACAAAAATAGGGAATATCCTACAAATTCATCCCAGACAATCACATTTGAAGCTGTTGCTAATAAATAAATCTTTCATTATGAGACTTGTGTTTTAGGTGTATAACAGAAAACTGGAAGGAATTTAAAAAATGAAAATTAATATAAGGAAACTTGATAAAAGCGATAAATTTCCAATGGAATTGTTGTTACTTGCCGACCCTTCAAGAGAAATTGTTGAAGGTTATGTCAACAGAGGAGCTTGTTTTATAGCTTATTTTGAACAGCAGACAATTGGTGTCTATATTTTACTTCCAACAAGACCTGAGATAGTTGAACTTGTAAATGTGGCTGTCGTAGAAGAACAGCAAGGTAGAGGCATAGGTAAAAGGTTGGTGTTGGATGCAATTAGGGTAGCGAAGACAATGGGTTACAAAACAATTGAAATTGGAACAGGAAATTCAAGCTTAGGCCAACTTGCTCTTTACCAAAAGTGTGGATTTAGAATAATTGGTGTTGAGAGAGACTTTTTCGTGAAACATTATTCTGAGAAAATTTTTGAAAATGGTATACATTGCAGAGATATGGTTCGTCTATCTCAAGATTTGTAAATATAAAAGCTTTTAGCAATCTAAGCTATAGTGGCACAAACAGAGTAGCACTTTTTAATGAAGGGTTTATTGATATTTAGTAAGATTCTCAAAAATCGAAAGGGGACAGTTTGCTGGAAAGATAAGTATTGGTAGAGACGGAGTTTACAGAAGGTAATTGGAGAGAGTATACTTGAACAAACCAAATGTACTAAAGCCGATGTCAATAATGGCAGAGGTTCTTTTAACTTTAATTGAATGAAATTTTTTATAAGTATAACATGAAGGAAAAGATAAATATGGAGGAAAATGGTATGTTTTCAACCTCTAGAAAAGATTTTGTAAACAAAATTATTATATAAATCTGGTGAAATTTTTCTTATATGTAGAAATATTAAGTGAAAAGTGTTTTATTATTAACTAACTATAAGAACCAAATTAAAAAGGTGATAATTTTTTGAGTAGTAAGATTGAAATAGAAGTTTATAATCCTCAATGGGAAATGATTTTTCATAAATTAAAAAGTGTTTTATGTAAGGAAATAAGTGAATTAGTAATAGCGATTGAGCATGTAGGAAGTACATCTGTAAAAGGGCTTGGAGCAAAAACTATATTGGATATAGACATTGTAATTAAGGATTACAGTATTTTTCCTAGGGTTATTCAAGGACTTGAAAAACTAGGATATTTTCATCAAGGTAATTTAGGAATTGAAGAAAGAGAAGCCTTTGGTAGAAAGGATAATTTAGTACCTTGGGGTGAAGAAAAAACAAATTGGATGGAACATCATTTATACGTGTGTCCTTTAAATAGTAAAGAATTATTTAGACATTTGGCTTTTCGGGATTATCTTCGCAATTATCCTAAAATAGCAGAGGAGTATGAACAACTTAAAAGAGAATTAGCAAAAACTGCTAAATCTAGGGAGTGTTATACCTTTGGGAAAGGAGAGTTTGTGAAGAAGGTTCTTGAAAAGGCAATCAATGATTAAAAAGTGAACCACTTCGTAATTATGTTACCTACAAAAAGTTACAGTTTGGTAAGGAGGATATCAGTATCGACTTAGGGATAGTAGATGAGCTTAGTCTATCTATTTAATAATTTTACAACTTCATAGTAATCATTAATCTAGGCTTTTCTCTTACTTTTTTAGTAACGAAAAAGTCATCCTTACTCTTATAAGTAATTAAAAGTACGAAAACCAAGTGACCCTCTCATCAAGGTGATCGTACTTTCAGTTTGAGAGTCTGCTAGCTCCTTTCTCCTGCCATTGCGTCAGCTTTTGTTTGCTCGACTGTACCAAAAGGATGTTCAGGTGGCGCATAAATTGTATATAATTTAAGTGGTTCATTTCCTGTATTTGTTAAGTTATGCCATGTTCCTGCCGGTACCATGATGGCATCATCCTCACTGACTCGTCGTTGAAAAGTCAGATTATTTCTAGAATTACCCATTTGGACAAATCCTTGCCCTTCTTCAATTCGAAGAAATTGATCGGTATTAGGATGTACTTCTAAACCAATATCTTCTCCCACACCAATACTCATTAATACGACTTGTAAATGGTCTCCAGTCCATAATGCATTTCGGAATGCACGATTCTGTTCGGCAGCATTCTCTATGTTAATGACAAATGGATTTTTTCCGTAATCTCTTAAATCAAGCCAATTGTTTCTATTGCCGTGTTGCCAAGTATTATACGGGTTCATTTGTTGATAGTGATGCATCGAGTTTCCTTGGAAGTTATACATCGGCATGTAGCCGTAATTTGGGTAAGGGGCATAGTACATTTTAATCCATCCTTTCTGATATTTAAAATTATCTTATGCATGATGTTTTAAAAAGGTACTTTGCCTATAGTAGGTGAAATTAAAGACATAGTAGGGAGCAATTTTAAGCGAAATTTATTGAAAAGGTTTTGGACTTCTTTCTAACAGTCCTCTGAAATTATCTCTATAATAAAAAATTAGATACCCGTGCGTAATTACAAGTAGGATAGCTAATAACAGTAAGGAAGGATCTACAAATAAATGAAGTAAAAAAATATTTGCAACAATCGGTGATAATATAACGAGATTAAATGGAATGTATTGATTTAATATTAATAAAAGTCCACAGATGATTTCAATTGATTTTTCTACAACTAACAAATAGTTAAACTCAAAGAGTGCCATTGCTTGCGGACTAGTAGAAATAAATGGTTCCATTCCAAAAATGACAAAATAACCATTTATTCCTGCACCTAAAAAAACGACTCCTAGAAATATTCTGCATATAAACATAATTAGCTTACTCATCGTCTCACCTCCTTTCCATATTGTAATATAACAACTCGTAGTAAGTTGTTGAGAAATGATGAAACAATTCTAATTAGCTAATAGGTAATCTCCTAAAATGTAAAAAGTATCAAAATTTTTCATTTGAAATAAAACAAGTTGCATGGTATATTTAGACTTGGAATTTTTATATGAATTTGGAAGTATAACCTCAATAATATGGTTTGAGGGTCTCTACCAGGAACCGTTAAATCCTGACTACTAGTATGTAATTGTAGTTGGGTTTTTTTATGTCTTTTAATAATTACTGATTAATTTATAGAAAGTGTTTTGTTTTAAAGGGGGATTTTGATGAACTTTAAAGTTTTTATACTGGCGGCCACAGCTGTTATCGTAGGGTTAGTGGAATTAATTGTGGGTGGAATTTTACCGGTTGTTGCCAAAGATTTGGAAGTTACTTTAGGAACGGCAGGCCAATTAATTACTGTGTTTGCCTTAGTATATGCATTTTCTGGTCCTGTTTTATTAGCGTTAACGGCCAAAATGGAACGAAAAAAATTATATTTGATTGCCCTTACTGTCTTTTTTCTTGGGAATCTAATGACGTATTTTAGTTCGACCTTCACGTTTGTGATGATCGCGCGTGTCATTATGGCTATGAGTGCAGCATTAGTAATCGTACTTTCTCTAACGATTGCCCCGAAAATTGTGACACCTGATCATCGTGCGAAAGCGATCGGTTTCATTTTTATGGGTGTAAGTTCCTCACTCGTTTTAGGGGTGCCGATTGGAATTGTACTTACCAATGTATTTGGATGGCGCTCTGTTTTTTTAGGAATCGCTATTTTGACGATTGGTTCGATTATTCTTATTTCTATGTTTTTAGAAAAAATACCTACAGAAAAAGTTTTACCATTATCCGCGCAACTAAAAGCACTTGGCAATATTAAAATTGCCGGAGCTCATTTAGCGATGATGTTCATGCTTGCCGGGCATTATACCGTGTATGCATATTTTACGCCGTTTTTAGAAACGACATTACATTTAGACTCCAATTGGGTAAGTATATGTTATTTTCTTTTCGGAATTGCAGCAGTATCTGGCGGTGCAATTGGTGGATCAATGGCTGATAGGATCGGATCGCCGAAAACTATCTTAATTGTGATCAGTTCGTTTGCGGTAATGTTATTTATACTTCCATATGCAACATTTTCATTTATTGTATTCTTGGCAGGAATGATGATTTGGGGTGCATTAAGCTGGGCGCTTGCGCCGCCAATGCAAAATTATATTATTCAGACAGACCCGGCTTCTTCCGACATTCATCAGAGTATTAATAACTCTGCATTGCAAATCGGGATTGCTCTTGGCTCAGCAATAGGTGGTATTTCTTTAGAGCATCTCGAGTCAGTAGAAAGTACGGCTCATGTTGGTTCTGGCGTTGTTGTTATTGCATTTTTGTGTGCAATTATATCTATAATGATGTCACCTAGCATCTCTCGAACTGATCTTGAAGTAAAAGTAAACAACTAAAAAAATAATAAGGCGATGTTTGAAAATTTTATCGCCTTATTCCAAAATAAATTAATCACTTCTCCTACATGTGTTTTACAATGTTGCGAAAGATGAAATGTTTCACTTGCGCTGCATTGTACTTTTAAAAATAGACTTCTATTTCCTTCTGTACATTCCCTCGTAAAAACATCATATGATAACTTTTACTATGTTTTATTATAGTTGGTTGATGAATATGTGAACTATCCATTGTTGTAATTCATTGAAAGAGTAGATACTATTGCTAACGAATAGAAATATACATACTACTAGCAATAAAGTAAAAAGTATTATTTAGTAGGATTCATTTTTTGCCTTATTTATGTAAATCAAATCCCTAGTTTGGCAATTTTTATTATGATTTAGAAGCCGGTTTATTAAATTGATTTATTTTATTGAAAATCTTTACTGATTTTGTGGTTAACATTAATGTTTCAAAAGAATTACTATGATAAAATAAAAATAAATCTAATTATTAGATTTAAAAAGGAAGAGGTGATGCTGATGGGAAGGTAAAAAGGTTTTGGGGTCTACCATGTTTTATTTTTAATAATAGAAAGACAACCATGAGCACTCATCGAAAAATTTATTACACACTAAAAAGATTGAACCATAACCAGGAGGTGAATTCCTTGTGTCACTAGATGCAAGGATACTATTTGGAAATAGTTAATATACTTTTGGTTGCTATATTGATATTAATGACAGCCTTCTTTGTAGCAGCCGAATTTGCAATCGTTAAAATACGAATAACAAGAATTGATTATTTAATTAAATTAGGAAATAAAAAGGCTGTAAACGTTAGAAAAATTCTTGATAATTTAGACGGGTACTTATCAGCATGTCAATTAGGAATAACCGTTACTGCATTAGGCTTGGGTTGGCTTGGTGAACCAACTGTAATGCGTTTACTTACCCCACTATTTAAAGAACTTGCTTTAAACGAAACAGTTGTATCCATATTGTCATTTGCGATTGCCTTCTTCACCATTACTTTTTTACATGTTGTAATAGGTGAATTGGCACCAAAGACAATTGCCATTCAAAAAGCGGAAGAAATATCATTTTTATTAGCAAAACCATTGATTTGGTTTTATAAACTCATGTATCCATTTATTTGGTTATTAAACGGATCGGCACGACAGTTTATTCGAATATTTGGTTTTAATCCAATAGCAGAACATGAAGTAGCTCATTCCGAAGAAGAACTGCGACTGATACTGTCAGAAAGTTACAAAAGCGGCGAAATTAATCAGACTGAAATGACATATGTTAATAATATTTTTGAATTTGATGAACGATTAGCAAAAGAAATTATGATACCACGGACGGAGATGATTTGTTTTTATCAAGAGGACAGTTTCGAAAAAAATATCGAAGTGGTATATGATGGTCAATTTACTCGATATCCAGTTGCTAATGGGGACAAGGATAACATTGTTGGATTAATTAATATAAAGGAAATGTTTACTGTAAAGCTTGATAGAGAAAAACCGATATCGATTGATAAGTATATTCGTCCCATTATTCATGTTTCTGAAGTAACTCCAATTAAACAGTTGTTACTTAAAATGCAGAAGGAAAGAATTCATATGGCTATCGTTAATGATGAATATGGTGGGACTGCAGGTTTAGTTACCGTCGAAGATATTTTAGAAGAAATTGTTGGGGAAATCCGTGATGAATTTGATGTGAATGAAAGTCCGCTAATTGAAAAGAAAGATAATAATACGATAATGGTATCTGGAAAATTGCAAATTGATGAAATTAACGACTTATTAGGTACAGATTTAGTTAATGAAGACATTGATACCATAGGTGGCTGGATTTTTGCGGAAAAATTAGATGCAACTGTTGGGACAATCGTTGAATATAAAAACTTTCAATTTATTGTTGAGGAAATCGAAGGGTATCAAATAAAGAAAATAAAAATATTAGAAGATTTATAAAACTGGTTTTTATTATTACTTGAAAAGTTTTCTCTCTATTCGCAAAATATCTATTAGAAATAAACTATAGAAAGTACGATCACTCCATAATTTTATGCGGAGATCGTACTTTTAGCTTTTTCAGTTACTATTTTACTATCCTTCATCTAGCTATATAGACATCTCGTTGATACTTTTTCTAAAATAAGTTAATTTCCTAATTTGACAACTAAATTTTATCAATTAAGGAAAAACTGCGAGTGGAGAGGTGGTATATTATTGAACTCGGTATAGGATTTAGCGTGTTCGATCGAAAAGATACCGTACAAAGTAGCTGGCGAATATAAGGTAGAATTGTTAGCTAATAACGATACCATCTAACAGTTTTCGGAACTTAATAAAATAAGAGGTAATTTTACAAACCATACAATAAATGGTAATATTGTGCAAATGTCTAAAAGTTTTGGGGGTTTTAAAATGATTAGAAAAGCTACTGAAAGTGACATTCGTCAAATGGCACAGCTGATGGGGGAGCTAGGTTATCCTACTACAACAGAAGAGATGAAAAAGCGTTTTACAAAAATAAATTCTAGTAATCTATATAACACGGAGCTTGCGGTAACAAACGGAGAGATCGTAGGAATGATCGGTATGATTCTTGGGTACCATTACGAAAAAAATGAAAATTATGTCAGAATCGTTGCTTTAGTTGTTAAATCTGAAAGTAGAAAACAGGGCATTGGGAAAAAACTAATAGAATCAGCAGAAAAATGGGCAAGAAGCCAAGGCGCAAATCGATTAGTGTTAAATAGTGGTAATAGAAGTGAACGAGATGATGCGCATAAATTTTATACGAACAGAGGGTTTGAAGCAAGAGCCACCGGATATTACAAAACATTGATGTAAAGATGAAGGGATTTTTAAAAAAGAGGAGAAAATGGAGATGGAAAATTGATTAATGAAGAAGATGTTATTTTTTTAATCGAAAAAGATACATGGATGATGGATGTATTAAAGTATGCAAAGTCTTTAAATCTGCCTGATTGGTGGATATGTGCCGGATTTGTACGTTCTAAAATTTGGGATATTGTGCACGGTTTTAAAGAAAAGACGTCTTTACCTGATGTCGATGTAATTTATTATGATGCTTCAGAAATTTGTGAAGCAAAAGATAAAAAATTGGAAGAGAAATTGTATTCACTTGCCCCCTCTATCCCATGGTCAGTAAAAAATCAGGCGAGAATGCATCTTATCAATAAAGTACCTCCCTATACTTCCGCGGTCGATGCAATGTCAAAGTTTCCTGAAACAGCAACATCATTAGGAATAAAGCTGGATGAAAATGATAATCTAGTGTTAGCCGCTCCACATGGTATTGAAGATGCTGTCAACTTAGAAATTAAACCTACACCTTATTTTACGGTAAAAAAAGACCGAATGGCTATGTATGAAAAACGTATTAAAAATAAAGATTGGATTTCAAAGTGGCCTAAGGTCAAAATAAATCACGGAAAATGAAATTAACTAGGGAAAGCAGGAAAATTGTGATTAAAGTTGTTTTATTTGATCTAGATAATACGTTGTTAAATCGTGATAAATCCGTTTTACATTTTGTAGAATCACAATATGAACGACTTTATCAGTATATTGGGCATATACCAAAAGAAAAATATATTACGAGATTTATCGAGTTAGATGATCGTGGTTACGTATGGAAAGATATCGTTTACCAGCGATTGACGGAAGAGTTTTTAATTAACGGAATAACGTGGCAAGAGTTGCTTCAAGATTATGTAATTAATTTTAAATTTAGTTGTATTCCATTTGAGGATTTAGAAAATATGCTGGGAGAGTTAAAAGAGAATAACCTAACTTTAGGAATAATTACTAATGGTTATGGACAATTTCAAATGGATAATATCAAGTATTTAGGTATAGTAAAATATTTCGAAACAATATTAATTTCCGAATGGGAGGGGATCAAAAAGCCTAACCCCTTAATATTCAAGAGAGCTGCAAGGAGACTTGGTGTAATACCAAATCAGTGTCTTTTTGTTGGCGATCATCCAGAAAATGATGTAAAAGCTGCTAAAAATGTTGGAATGAAAAGTATTTGGAAAAGGGATGAGCAGTTGCTAGAAGTTGAGGCTGATTTTATTATTGGTAATTTATTGGAAATTCCTTTGATTATAGAACAAATTAATAATTAAAGTAAGTTTGTCACATAACCTCTAGTATTTCATTCCATTTTTGAAACTCGACTATAAGAACTTCTTTTGAGGAGAATAATGGCATGAAAATAAGATGTTATGAACCAAAAGATGAAATTGGATGGCTACGTTGCAGAGTTTTATCCTTTTTAGATACAGCATATTTTGATCATGTTTTACGTGAAAAAGAAAAATATCTTCATCCTTCAATTGAGTTAGTTGCTGAAGAAGATAATCAAATAGTAGGTTTAATTGATATTGAATATGAGAAGGAACCAGGAACTATTTGTTCACATAAGAGTCAACGTAGTGGGATGATTTGGCATGTAGCGGTTCATCCGGACTATCAGTGTAAAGGAATAGCTAGGAGGTTATTAAACGAATGTATTCACTTACTAAAAGATAAAAACATTCATCGTTTAGAGGCATGGACACGTGATGATTTATTTGTTAACAACTGGTATGAGAACAATGATTTTGTAAAAAGGAATACGTATTATCATGTTTATATGGAAGGGAAAGAAGTGGAAAGTGCTGTGAAATCGAATTTATCAAATCTAATCCCTATTACAGCCTTCGCTCATTATGTAGGCGATGATCCAGATGAAATGAGGCGACGTTTTAAAAGAGTTCATGAATGTAATATGTTCGAGCGCATAATAAATATGTAGTAAATCAATTTGTAACTGCTCAAGGAGGTAAAAATGGAACGCATAGATCCGATAAAATTCCTTGAAGGAAAAAGAATTTATTTAAGACCGGTAGAAAAGGAAGACTTGGATATCATTTACGCATCCTTTTGGAATGAGGAAGCAAGAAGACTAACTGGGACTCAAACAGTATGCAACCGGGAAAAAATTCGAAGCCGGTTAGAAGCTGTATCGATGGACGATAGTAGAATGGATTTAATTATTTGCTTACACGAAAGTAATGAACTTATTGGAGAAATAGCGATGATGGAGATCGATCATCAAAATCAAAATGCAATTGTTCGAATTTCCATCTTTGAAAAAGATAACTGGGGAAAGGGGTATGGCACGGAGGCAATGTCTTTGTTATTGGACTTTGGTTTTAACGTCGTCAATTTACATAGAGTAGAATTGGAAGTTTTCGCTTTTAATCCTAGAGCAAAAAAATCATATGAAAAACTAGGTTTCCAACAAGAAGGAATTATCAGGGATAAGTTGTTCTATGATGGACAGTTTCATGATGCAATTTTGATGGGAGTATTAAGAAAAGAATTTAAATCAAGACACTAAAGGTAAAAAGGTTGGGGGGCGAAAGGAACATTTGAACAGTTCGCTATTGAGTATAACGCTTTTAAAGTAAAAATAGACGTAGAAAAATAAAAGACCTTGGCTCTTTATGCCAAGATCTTTTATGTAAGTGATTTTATTTGCACGCCATTATCCGAAAGAGACTGTTTCAGATGCTTTACTAGTTGAACTGCCTCATAATTATCGCCGTGAATACAGATACTATCAGCTTCTAATGGGATTTCGGTTCCATCAATTGCTTTTACTTTACCGTTTAATACAATATTTAGAATCTGAGTAGCGGCTTGGTCTTTATCATGGATGAGAGAGTTCGCCACCGTCCTGCTAACTAATGTTCCTTCACTTGTATATGTTCGATCTGCGAACACTTCACTCGCAGTTTGGAGTCCAATTTCTTTTCCCGCCTCTACAAGCTCTCCTCCAGCAAGGCCCATTAAAATTAACTCGGGGTCTACCGCATAGACACCTTCTGCTATTGCTTTTGCCAATATTGGGTCTGTTGCTGCCATATTGTAAAAAGCTCCATGTGGCTTTACATGTTGCATTTTCCCCCCGAGAGCTTTTACAAATCCGTTTAATGCACTGACTTGATAAATGACATATGCTTTTGCTTCTCCTGGAGAAATTTGAATTGGCCGGCGTCCAAAACCAAGCAGATCTGGAAAACCGGGATGTGCTCCTACTGCTACATTGTTTTCAAAAGCCTTCTCTACTGTTGTTTCCATTACTTGAGGATCACCTGCATGGAATCCGCAAGCTACATTGACGGAAGTGACATGTTTAAGGACTTCATCATCATTTCCGATTTTGTAATTTCCAAAACTTTCGCCAAGGTCACTATTTAAATCTATTTTCATACCATATTCCCCCTAGTAATTGTTTTAATTAGAGCTATCGCATCATTAAATCAGGTAGCCAGAGAATGATTTCAGGATAAACAGTAATTAATGCAGTTGCCAATAAAATAACGACAAAGGATGGTAGTGCATAATAGGCTATTTTTAAAATATCATCTTTTACAAGTCCATTAATAACAAATAAGTTAAATCCAACTGGTGGAGTAATCTGGGAGATTTCAATCATCAATACTAGATAAATACCAAACCAAAGTGGATCAAATCCTGCTGCCACAATTAATGGTAAAGCAAGTGGTAAGCTCATAACAATAATTGAAAATCCGTCTAACATCATTCCTAATAAAATGTACATAATAGATAAGATCAGAATAAGTTGAAAACCAGTTAAGCCAAGTGTACTAATGAATTGTGTTAACTGAGCAGGAATCTTCAAATACCCAACTGTAACGGATAAATATGAAGCCCCACATACAATAAGCATAATCATCGTGCTCGTTTTAACCGAGCCTAAAATGATTTCCATAAAAACTTTCCCATTTAAGCTTCTAGAGAACAGAGCGATTATAAATGAACCCAATACACCGACAGACGCCGCTTCCGTTGGAGTTGCCCAACCACTATAGATACTTCCTAATACTAGAATAATAAGTAATATAATTGGAAGGAGTTGCGGAAGAGCTTTTATACGATCTTCCCATGTATAACTATCCTCTTTTCGAGCTAGACTTGGATTGATTAAACATCGAATAATTATGTATCCGCTAAAACCGAGTGCCAATATAATACCTGGTACAATACCAGCGATAAATAATCGACCGATACTCACTTCGGCTACAATTCCATAAACGATCATCATCATACTTGGTGGTATTAGGAAGCCAAGTGTACCAGCACCGGCTAAAGAGCCAATACTTAATGAACGATCATATTTTCTTTTAAGGAGTTCTGGTAATGCTATTTTCCCTACAGTTGCTGTCGTTGCAGCAGATGATCCACTTACTGCTGAAAAAAGGCTGCTTGCAATAATATTAACATGTAGGAGTCTCCCAGGTAAAAAGCTCATCCATGGAGCTAGTCCTTTAAATAAGTTTTCAGAAAGACGGCTACGTACTAGAATTTCCCCCATTAATATAAATAAAGGTAATGCCATCATTGTTGCACTGTTCGTATTATTCCATAAAATATTAGACAATATGGTAAGTGGAGGATTATTCGTAAACAAGATAATACTAAGAATCCCGACGATAAATAAAGAAATGCCAACCCAAATGGTACTTCCAAGAAAAAAGAACAACAATCCTAATAAAGTTAAAGCGACTACAGCCATACTCAATCTTCACATCCTCCTTACTGAATGTATCATTTTACTTAACGTCCTAAAGCTTCTATTTCTGTGTCGTCTTCCTCATCAAACTCACCTTTTTTGAATTTAACAATAGACTTCAATATTTCGGCGAAAAATTGTAACGATACAATGAATGACCCTAAAGGCATTGCAAATTGTGGAATTGCTAAATATGTTTTCGTAATTTGCATGGAGCGGGTACCCGAAGCATACGTACCTAAGAAGAAATCTACTGTAGCAAATGTAATAATTGCAAAGATTACTAATCCTAGAGTAAAAGCATAAATGTCTAAAAATGTACGTCCTTTTCCAGACTTAACTATTTTATGTAAAAAGGTTAATCGAATATGGCCTTTTTCTTTCAGTGTGTAAGCCAAACCAAAAAAAGTAATGGCAACCATAAAATATGCAGTATACTCTTGTGTAATATAAATGGTACTGTTAAAGGCGGAGCGTACAATAACTTCTGTTAAGACTAATACGACGCCTAAAACCATTGTAATTCCAGCAATGGTGCCGAAAGCATTTGATATTTTATCAATAATGCGGATAATTAAAGCCATTTTAATCCTCCTTCATTAAACTAGTCATGTGAATAAAAAGAAAAAAGACAACCGACATGTCAATTATTTGTGCCGGTTGCCATTGATAAACAGATCAAAAAAGTAAAAGCATTCTTCTGATTATAGGCAACTTAGGCTTACGCCATTAAGGATTAGTCATTATCCATGTTTTTTAATTGATTAACGACCAACCTCTTGATTAAATTTCTCTACTATTTCTTTTGCTGCATCAGGAGCAGTTTCTAACCATTCTTGTCTAATATCTTCTGTTAGTTCTGATAACTCTTGTAAGAATTCTTCACTTGGTACAAGTGTTTCGATACCATTTTCATTTGAAATGGCTTCTTGATCTTTATCAAGTGCAGCAACATCTTCCCAAACTTTTTCTTCCATTTCTTTTCCAGCTTGGATTACGGCTTCCTGAGTTTCTGCATCTAGTTTATTAAACTCATCTAAGTTAACGGTTACAAAGTTTGTCGCCATCGTAACGCTTACAGGAGAATAGTAATCTAACACTTCCCAAAACTTAGCATCAACTGCTGTTGGTGTTGAAGTAAGAACAGAATCGATTACCCCTGTCGATAGAGAAGAATATACTTCACTGAATGGTAATGGATGTGGAGTTCCTCCTCCAGCCTCAACAACTAACGCACCGTTTTTATCGTATGTACGCATTTTTAAACCTTTCATATCATCAACAGATTCTACTTTATCTTTTGTCCAAAATCCTGCTGCAGGCCATGGAGTAACATAAAGGATCTTTTGATTCCACTTTTCTTCAGCTACTTCATCAAAATAAGGACGTGCAATTTCACTTAGTAATTTTCCTTCTTCAAAGTTTAGAACTAAAAACGGTAGTGTAACAATTTCAAAGAGTGGTTCATCACCAGCAACACCACTTACTAACATGTCTGATACTGGGACAGCATTGTCACGAACAGCTGTTAAAAGTTCTGGACCCTCGTAACCTAGTGCGCCGCCAACCATTACATCAAGCGTTACTTTACCATCTGTCACTTCTGCTAACTTATCTGCAAAATCAAAGAGAGCTTCACTGTTATGGTTGTTTTCAGGGTATACTTCGTTTGCAAGCCAAGTTACACTTTCACCACTATTATCGCTTTCAGCACTTTCACTACTATCACTAGAATCAGCATCACTACTAGAATTTTCTTCATTACCGCCACCACAGCCGACAAGCGCGATAGATGTAATGAAAAGTAAAGCTAATAACGTTAATAAAGACCTGTTCATTAATTGTTTCCCCCTAAAGTGTATTAGTTTTTTACTAAGTGAAACGTTTAATGGACTTCTTAATATCACTTCCTTATAGAGTTTTCGCTATTGTCAGCGTTTTCAATAACTTTGGTACCGATATTCGGAACTTAGGTTTTGAAAATATTAAATACATTCTAGCATATAAATTTATACATGTGAAGAATTATTATCAAATAATTATTTATAAAAGAACAATTTGAAAAATAAGTACTATTACATCTTCTAACTTGTATTTTGTATAAAACTAACTATAATTGTGGTATATATCCGTTTTACAAAACACTGATACCGAAAAACGAAACAACAGGAGTTGTTAATAATGCTATTGGAACAAAAAAGAATTTCTATAAGACCTTTGAGTGATTCAGCACTCGTCGTTCAGTTAGATAAAGAAATAAATTCTATCATCCATAAAAACATAATGAACTTAGTTAAACTGATAGAAGAGGAACCTTTTGAAGGATTTGTTGAAGCTGTGCCTTGTTATAACAACGTAACTATTTTTTACAATCCAATTTCTGTTCGACGGCATGTCTCACATGTTCCATTTAAAAGTGCGTTCGAAAAAGTCAGCGCTTCCATGATGGAATATTTGGACATGCTTGATGATAAAATGGATATTAAGAATAGACTTATAGAAATACCAGTAGTTTATGGAGAAGAATTTGGGCCTGATTTGGAATATGTAGCTCGTTTTAATAATATAACTCCCGAGAAAGTGATTGAATTACATACGAAACAAGATTATTTAGTATATATGATCGGATTTGCTCCTGGATTTCCTTTTCTAGGAGGGATTGATAAACGAATTGCTACTCCAAGGAAAGAAAAACCACGTCTCTCGATACCGGCAGGGTCGGTCGGAATTGCCGGAGAACAAACCGGAATGTATCCTTTAGAAACACCTGGTGGGTGGCAAGTAATTGGTAAAACTCCAATCGAATTATTTACTCCGAAAACGTCACCACCTACCTATCTGCAATCGGGAGATAAAATTCGTTTTATTGCAATATCAAAAGATGACTATCTAGCATATAAGGAGCCGAAGCAATGAGTATAGAAATATTGCAATCAGGATTACTAGCAACAATTCAAGACTTAGGTAGATTTGGGTCTCAAAAATATGGTGTCATTGTGGGTGGTGCAATGGATCCTTTAGCTGTGCGTATCGGTAATATTCTTGTTGGCAATGAAGAAGGAGAAGCTGCTATTGAAATTACGATGTATGGCACGGAAATTTTATTTAAAGAAGATCAGTTGATCGCCATCACAGGAGGACAATTAGATCCACATGTAGATGGAGAAAAGCTTCCAATGTGGCGACCTGTGCTCATTCGTAAGGGACAAATTTTACATTTTAAAGCTCTACGTTCGGGTTGTCGGGCTTATATAGCTATTGCAGGAGGGTTAGAAGTTCCCGAAGTCATGGGCAGTAAAAGTACATATCTCAGGGCTGGTATTGGCGGGTATGAAGGTAGGGAATTACGAACAGGGGATATTTTAACTTTTGGATATTTAACAGAACATAGCAAAACCTTAACCAAGCAGTTACAGGAAATGCCTAGTCACTTTACCTGGTCCGTTAATTATTCCTCATTCTATACATTCAAAAAGAAAGAAACTATCCGAATTTTATTAGGTGCAGAGTATGAACGTTTTACAAAAGATAGTCAAAAGAAATTAATTTCCAGTCCATTTAAGCTAACAGTAAATGCAGATCGGATGGGCTACCAATTAGAAGGGACTAAACTTATGTTGAAAAAACAGTTTGAGTTATTATCTGAAGGAGTTACTTATGGTACTATTCAAATCCCATCAAATGGTCAACCGATCATATTAATGGCGGATTGCCAAACGACTGGTGGTTATCCGAAAATTGGGCAAGTAATATCTGCTGACTTACCACGATTGGCCCAGCTTCAACCTGGTAGCGAAATACGTTTTCAAATTGTCACTATTGATGAAGCTGAAGATATCTTAATAGAACAAGAAAAAGATATTCATGAAGTAAAAATAGGAATTCAATTTAAAGTTGCAGGTTAATATGGGGGGAACAAAATGAAAATGGATGAACTTAAAGAAATAGTAAAATTAATTGAAGAATCAAAGATAGATATTTTGAAATTGGAAAAAGGGGATTTCAAACTTTTTTATCAAAAGGAAGGTGCTAAAAATATTCGTTTGGAGGGAGAAGAATCAAGTTTTGAAGAAGAGAGAAATAACTTCGAAAACTCTATTCAATCAGATTCAACGGTTGAAGAAACAGATAAAGATTCAGACCTTCACCAAATCACTTCTCCTATGATTGGTGCATTTTATTCCCGGCCAAATCCTGATGCAGAGCCCTTTGTTGAGATTGGAAGTAAAATTTCCAAAAATGATCCTGTCTGTGTGCTTGAAGCGATGAAATTATTAAATGAGGTAAATTCGAATGTAGATGGTGAAATAGTTGATATTCTAGCAGAGGATGGCCAAATCATCGAATTTGGTCAACCGTTATTTACGGTAAGGGTGAGTGAATAATATGTTGAAAAAAGTGTTGGTTGCAAATCGAGGGGAAATTGCAGTCCGTATTATTCAAGCATGTAAGGAATTAGAAATTAAGACGGTTGCTGTGTACTCTGATGTTGATTATGATTCTTTGCATGTAAAATTAGCAGATGAGGCGTACTGTATTGGCCCATCTGTAGCTAAAGAAAGTTATTTACATATAGAAAATATATTAAAAGTTGCGACTTTAACGAAAGTAGATGCAGTTCATCCGGGATATGGATTTTTAGCAGAGAATGCTGAATTCGCCTCCTTGTGTGAGGAGTTGAACATTCAATTCATTGGTCCATCTGCTGAACCCATTCAAAAAATGGGAATCAAAGATGTCGCACGTCAAACAATGAAAAATGCAGGGGTACCTATTACTCCAGGTTCAGATGGAATTGTTCAAGACTTACAAGAAGCATTTACTATTGCTGAGGAAATAGGATTCCCAGTTATTATTAAAGCGACAGCGGGGGGCGGTGGAAAAGGAATTCGAGTTGCTCACGATGCGGAAAGTTTAGAAAAAGGGTTAGAGATCACGCAACAGGAGGCAACAACTGCTTTTGGTAATCCTGGCGTTTATATAGAAAAATTCATTGAAGATTTTCGTCATGTTGAAATCCAAATTTTAGCGGACAAATTTGGAAATACAATCCATTTAGGGGAAAGAGACTGTACGATTCAGAGAAGAATGCAAAAACTAATTGAAGAAACCCCATCAACGGCTATATCATCAGAAACTCGTAAAAAGATGGGGGAAGCTGCAGTACAAGCAGCAAAAGCTGTTCAATATGTTGGAGCGGGTACTGTAGAATTTATATACGATTATCGAAAAGATGTTTTTTATTTTATGGAAATGAATACACGTATACAAGTTGAACATCCAATTACTGAAATGGTAACAGGTGTTGATTTAGTTCAGGAGCAATTAAAAATTGCATCAGGGGCCAAACTGGAGTTAAAACAAGAAGATATTTCATTGAATGGTTGGTCATTCGAATGCCGAATTAATGCAGAAGATCCTCATAATAATTTCATGCCTTCACCTGGAAAGGTAACTCAATATATTGTTCCTGGTGGGTTTGGGGTTCGAATAGATTCAGCTGTATATACTGGATATACAGTACAACCGTATTACGATTCAATCATAGCAAAATTGATTGTTCATGGGAAAGATCGAGAAGATGCAATCCAAAAGTTGAAACGAGCACTTGCACATTTTACGATTGAAGGAGTTCATACGACAATTCCATTTTTTGAAGCATTGCTTGAAGATGAAAAGTTTCTCAGTGGGGAATTTAACACGAATTTTTTAGAAAGCTTTAAAATGTAAAAGTTTCTAATAAAGAAGAAATTAATAGTTAATTGTCTCATTGGAAAAGTCCTATAGCTTAAAAAAATAGTGGTTAAAGTCATCCGTTGATGACCTTAACTACTATTTTTATTATCTGCAGCCTAGTTTTGTCATTTTATATAGCCTAATTTTGTCGAAATTTCATTCGCAGCTTCAATAACCTTTTGAGAATAAACTTTAATATCCTTTTCTTGATAATTTGCTTCAATCCCCGCAATACTTAAGCCGGCAACTACGTCACCATTATGATCGAAGATTGGAGCGGCAACGGAGCAAGTGTGATCCTCCAATTCCGAACTGCTTACAGTATATCCGTCTTTTCTAGCCTGTTTGATTAATTCATAAAGCTTATCTTTATCTGTAATTGTACCTTTACTAAATTGTTTTAGTTTCGTATTTTCTATGTATTGCCTTACTTTATCATCTGGTAAAAAGGATAAAATAATTCTGGAACAGGCACCTGCATAAAGTGGACTCGTTCTGCCAACTGCCGTAAATAGACGAACTTTTTGTTTTAAATCTATTTTCTCTATATATACGGCTTCATCCCCTTGTTGGACAATTAAATTAACCGCTTCTTCTACATCCTCATGTAATTCTTTCATCACTGGGTAGGCAATTTGTCTAATATCAAGTCGGGAAGAGACAAGTGAACCGAATTTAAGAAAAATTAATCCAAGTCGATATTTTAGATCAGTACCTTTTTCTATGAATTGCATTTCTTCAAGTGAGGTAAGCATTCGGTAAACGGATGTTTTAGGAATTCCGGATAAATCAATAATTTCTTGAAATGAAAGCTCTGTATGGTCAATAAATAAATTTAAAATGTCCATTGAACGGACAACGGTTTTATTTTTATGATTCATTCGTTATAAATTCTCCTTAAATAATTTAACGTGCTTTTAACATCATATTGTACTATTTAATCGTAACATATTTTATTGGATATGCTAGTTAATTAGAGTAAAAGCTGTAATGAGGGGTATGGAACTATTCAATATAATTTTTAAAATTTACTCTGTGATAAATTTTACATGTTTACAGACGGTACGTATAAACTATACATAGAAATGAGTAAAGGAGGCTCTCACATGGGAAAAGATGAACCAAAATTTACAGAGGTTGGAACAGATATCGAAGCAATTAGAGAACAAGCAAGAAGATCAGGCTTATCCTATAATGAGGCAATCGAATGGATTGCAAAAACTACTGGCGGACGTGGTACAAATGTATATAGTGATACAAATGTAGAGGCTGTTAAGAAACAGATTGAACAGTCTGAACAAGCAAAACGCCATTAATATTTGTACTATTGTTGAAAATGTAAGAAGATTTGTGGAATCACCAGATAGAATTAATGGTGATTCTTTTTGTTATTTACGAAGACTAACATTATTATGAAGGAATTTTTTTTTGAATTGAGCTGAAATGGTACACCCAAATGTTTGATCAGTTAAAACGAAAACCAAAGTATACTAAAAAATGGAAAGTTATGTTACATTGATGAACAAGTAAATCGTTTTTGGAAAAAATGAATATCTAACTCTATACTTTAAAAGATACTCATAAAAAAGAATTGAAAAGAGGTTAAAAATTGAAAAATTGGCAGTCTGTTTTATATGTAGTTGTGTTAGCACTTATTTCAATTGTAACTGGCGAGATTGTAACATTTATTATGCTTGGTTTCATTTTAATGAGTCTGCAAAATATCCATAAAACATTAAGAAGCATGTTAGAATTAAAAAAAGAAGAGAAGTATTCCATTGAGTCAGATGAATAGCTACAAGAAAGGAAGAAGAACATTGCAATTAAGCGTATTAGATCAAGCACCGATAACAAAAGGAAATAGTGCAGCCGGAGCGTTGATCAAAGCGGAAGAATTGGCTATATTGGCCGATGAATTAGGATATAAGCGGATGTGGATGGCTGAACATCATGGAACTAAAGCATTTTCAAGTTCAGCTCCAGAAATAACGGCAGCTCATTTAGCTGCAAAAACGAAATCCATTCGGATCGGAACAGGTGGAGTAATGATGATGCATTATTCGCCGCTAAAACTTGCAGAAATTTTTAAAACATTGAGCGCTCTATCACCTGGTCGGATTGATTTTGGTGTCGGTCGTGCGCCAGGAGGAGATAATTATTCTATCTACGCTTTATCAGAAGGGCGGCAACCAATGGTATACAATATGTATGAGAAGTTTGATACCGCGCTTGTTTTACTAAATGATGAGGTGCCGGAAAATTCATTATATGATAAAACGATTGCTTCCCCGCAAAAGGTTCAGCTGCCAGAGGCGTGGATGTTAGGATCTAGCGGAAGTAGTGCGATAAAATCGGGAGAAATGGGTGTAGGTTATTCTTTTGCTCAGTTTTTTAATGGAGAATTGACTAAAGAAATCATTGATGCGTATAAAGAGCGTTTTAAACCTTCTCCATTTATGGAAAAACCTGAAACAATTGTCACGTATATGGTAACGACTGCAGAGACGAAAGAAGAGGCAGAATTTGAAGCAGGTCCGCAAGATATTTCCCGCTTAATGTTAAGGAGAGGAAGAATGCTTCAAGCATTGACGCCGGAAGAAGCACAAAACTATCCACTTACAGAATTGGATAAAATGGAAATTAAAGAAAATAGACGGCTTCATCTAGTTGGATCTGCGAAAGAAATCGCAGATCGATTACTACAAGAACAGGAACAGTATGGATTTGATGAAGCGATGATCTGCAGTATCCCGCATTCTCAAGAAAAACGGTTAGATGTATACCGCCTGCTCGCGCGTGAGTTACTCGAATAGCTAAAAAATATAGACTATTTTCGCTGTAGGAAGCGAGGAAATATGGTTAGATTAATTTTAGAATTTATTTCTGTAGTTATCTGCTTATATTTAATTCTCCAATTTGGGTATTATAAAAATGAAACAAAAACATTTAACTCTGCTGATTAACGGACATATAAAAGTAAAAAAATAATAAACTCTTCATAATAACAGAGTAACTGTTTTAAAATGAAGAAGTAGAGTATGTTCGGATTATGGTGTAAAAAGGTTCATAGATATTGAAAAATTATAATGTGTTCTGTAAGTGTAACCACATATTTTTTCAACGGATAGTTTACTTCAATTGTTGATAGGAGGTTAAACAAAGAAAAATATGAAAAAGAGATGGATTCCTTGGTGGATTGCTAACATATTTTGGTTTATTATCTTTGCAATAGGCTCAGCCGTTATTTGGCTAAGAGAAGTAGATGGTGCTGGTGTTACGCAAACACCAGAGCTTAGATTGATAGCATTCGTAGTTTTACTTATTGCATTTATTTTCCCATTAATCATTCAAGTTATTTGGGCAATTGTTAATGCAGTAGTTAGACAGTAAGAAAAAATTTAGTTTGTGGAGAAATTGAAAAATTCCAATCACATAGATAATTTTACACATTCAAAAATTCAAAGGAGGGGAAAGCAATGAAACGAACACCTGAACTAGTTTTAGGAAGTATTGCTTTGGGACTGCAGCTTTTGGTGATTTTGCTTGTTGTCCCGTTACTAGCTTTTTTTAGTTTTCAATTCCCTGAATTAACTTCACCGAAGTTTGAAGCATGGTATGCATGGTTTTCTGTAGCAGTTCATATAGCCGGATTCTTTTCAGGGTTAGTTGCATTAATTAGTTTAAAAACAAACGCAAAAAAAGCAGGAATTATTTTACTAATAACCGGTATTTTGATGTTTTTTCTCACACTAGGAGCAACGCTTATTCAGACGGTTTTATTCGTTATTGCAGGTAGTATGTGTTTAATTAGACAGTCAAAACAAGAGGCAGTTGTGCAATAGAAAAGGTGAATTTATGGAAGAATATTGGGAAATCATTGAAAGTCCTCAAGGAAAAACGTATGAACAATTGATCAAGGTATTATGTGACTACTCGGACTATTTTTATTTTATTACTCGAAAAGAATTAACATATGATGTAGATGTTTTAAGAAATTTCGAGCCTTATATCTTGGAAAAATATAAAACAAAGCAATGGGCAAACACACGAACAAAAGGACCGGTAGCAACCGTATATGTCATTGAGGTAAATGACAATACATGCAAGCTTCTTCAAACATCAGCAAACAGTTTATATGATTGGGTTGCACCTCAATTACCGGAAGATTTGACGTTTTTAAAAAATGATTTTGCTTGGTTTACTTCCACTACGCATGAGGAATTTGCAGGATTTTCGATTCGAACGCCATACTATAAAAAAATAATGGAAAAAATAGAAGGTTTAAAAATTGAATTTGTTCCTTAGATTGACAGAGATGAGCTTTTGAAAGTCATAAAACTAAAGAAAATCAGTGACTATAAGAAAAGCTAATTTTCAGTAGGGCAACATCTCACGTTTCCAGCGAAGTACCATTAAATCTTTATACAAGAAAAATCCGTCTGAATTCAAATGCTATGGAATTCAGACGGAATTATTTTTTAGATGAATTAATTTTTAATATCCATACGCCCAGTCGATTGAGTCTTCATACCAAACGACCGTACTGATTGAATCAAAAGTTATTTCTTTTTCATCGACAGTACAATGAATCTGATCTGCCGATTCATCTTGATTTGTCAATTCTTCATATAAGTCGTGATCTACATTTTCCAATACAGTAACAGAATGATCTTTATTAATTAATAATGCTGTTCCCTTCAATTAAGACACCTTCCTCAGAAGAATTATTTTAACTCATCTTCAGTATATACCAATGTAGCTCTATACAAACATATATGTGAAGACTTTCACATATATGTCATATTTACAGTTTTTAGTTTTGTAACAATTACTATTAATACAAATTTTTAACTAGCAAATTTTTTCTTCTTTTTGAAAGGGGAAAATATATCAGTGCAAACTGTTTTGCAATGTGAGTGCAAGGGTATATTGGAAAAAATGAAGAAGAGTGGGGATGAAAGATGAAGAACATAGTGAAACTGGCTGTCATTGGAATAATTGCTGGAATCATTTTAGCGTTATTTTTAAAAATTATACAATCGTTAACAAATAATCAGGCTTATAATTTATTGTTCAATACAGATTATATTCCATTTTTAAATGAGTTATATCCTAAGTATTTAGTCGAGGTTCTCTTTCACTTTATTACTTGTATAATGAGTGTTATCGTTTTATTTTATTTACTCAAGTTGTTTAACCTTCAATTTAAATTGATGCCTTATGTCCTTATCTATACTGCGGGGAGCAGCATTTTATTTCCGTTAACGGCATTATCCGAAAGAACTCCTGATTTATCCGATTATTCAGCGTGGATCTATTGGATAATAGGTCACATGATTTATAGTGTAATTGTTGCTATAATGATTAATAAATGGATAAAAATGGAGGAGTTATGAATAAGATACTATCTGATCGATTTATTCGTTTTGCCAAAGAGGAATGTAAGGGATCAAGCCCATTATATGAATACTTATCTTTGCAAATTGCTGAAGATGATTCACTGCTTTCCTTAAGTTCTCATGCTCAAGAAGGACAACCTATTCCAAACTTATTATTTGGGGCCGTTCACTATTTATTGTTTAAAGGAAAAGGAAAGCGACTAGGGGATTATTATCCGAGTATTACAGATAATCCGAAAAAAGATATGCCGGGGGCTTTTCGAGCATTTAGGGAACTTTGCTTAACGAACGATGAATGTATAAAAGAAATACTCCAAACAAAACTTGTGCAGACAAATGAAGTGAGACGTTGTGCGTATTTATACCCTGCATTTTGTTATATTTATGAAAAGATTAATCAACCTTTAGCTTTAATTGAAATTGGTACAAGTGCAGGGCTACAATTATTTTGGGATCGCTATTGCTATTCATATGGTAATGGAAAAAAGTATGGAAATCTTCAGTCGACGGTTCATATAACATCTAAAAGTAAGGGTAATCCTATTTTCCAAGAGAATATTCCGATAGTAAAGTCCAGAATTGGTCTGGATTTACATATTAGTAATCTAAATGATAGTGAAGATTATCTATGGTTACAGGCACTTATTTGGCCTGAACATCATGAACGAAGAGACCTATTTCGTCGTGCGGCTAACTTTGTGAAAGAAAACTCCCCTAGATTAATAGAAGGCGATGGAATTGAGTTACTTCCTAATATCCTAAAAAGTATATCAACCGAATCGGTTATTTGCATATTCCATACTCATGTCGCTAATCAAATTCCAACAAAGAAAAAACATGATTTACTCAACTACATCAGACAGATTGGATTAACAAGAAATGTCGTTCACCTTTATAATAATATGTTTGATGCAGAACTTCATTTGGATTATTTTTTAGGAGGAAAAGAATATAACAAATTAATTGGTAAAACAGATGGACATGGAAAATGGTTTGAATGGAAATTAAATGAATGAAAGTTAACTAGTTACCGTTGCTCGTAAATAAACCTTGTACTATGATTACAACTCTTATAAAATTTAGTATTCATTTGATGATCAAAAGGGTCCAGCCTTTTGTTCCGTGGGATTAAATTGCGGTCGCGTAAGTGGAAGTTTCATTTTATTTTTTATCGGAGGATTTTTATATTTTCAAAAGAAAATGATCTACTTACTAATAAATTATGGTTTCCAATAAAAGGAATATAAATTGTACTATTAATTTACGTTTCTTTATACAAAATCTCTCCCTGCTGTCGATATATTAAGAAATAGATTAACTTATAACAGTTGGGAGACAGCATGATGAAAAATAATTTGAAATTTAAGAGTATTCGGTCAAAGATTCTATTTGGTTTTGGGTTAATAATTACTTTAGTACTCATTATGAATGTTTTAAACTACTTAGGTTTTAAAACAATTACGAAACAAAGTGAGGATATTATTGATGAACAATTACCTATTTTAATTATCGAGGAACGGATACGGATTAATATAGAAGAAACAAGATCCTTGATCAGAGGTTATATCTTATACAAGGATATTAAGATGAAAGACGAATTATATGCAAAGATAGAAGAAGGAAAAAAATTAGATCAAGAGCAATTGAAGTATTTTTCAGAAGAAGAACTGAAAGAGTATCTGGATAAAAGGGAAGAGTGGGAAAAAACGTTACATGATTCAATTAGTGAATATGAAAATGGTAACTCTGAAAAAGCATTAGAAATCATGCATGATTCAGCGTCGCTATCTTCTGAAATTTCAAAAGAAATAAAAGAATGGGCGGAATCAAGTGAAGAAGACATTATATTACATGGGAAAAATATGATTGATGTCGCTAAATCGACGAACATATTTATGGCAATTATATCATCGGCAGTAATCGTATTCGGAATGATTACTGCATACATTACTTCTAGATCTATCACAAGACCAATTACTGCAGTGATGCATCGAATGAATGAGATTGCTGAGGGAGATTTAAGTCGCGAACCATTAAAGACTAATGCTAAGGATGAAACAGCAAAACTGGTAACAGCAACAAACACAATGAGCCAAAATACAAGAGAGCTATTAAACCGCATCAGAAAGGTTTCTGAAACGGTATCTAGTCAAAGTGAAGAGTTAACACAATCAGCAAATGAAGTGAAAGCTGGTAGCGATCAAGTAGCCCTTACAATGGATGAATTAGCTTCTGGTGCTGAGGTTCAAGCAAACAGTGCAAGTGATTTGACAAATATGATGGGTGAATTTTCAAATAAGGTAATTGTTGCTAATGAAAATGGAGAAACGATCAATGAAAATTCAGGTAAAGTATTGGAATTGACTGTTGAAGGAAGCAAACTTATGCATCAATCAACACTTCAAATGGAAAAAATCAATAATAGCTTAAAAGGTTCCATTACTCAAATGCAGAAATTAGATCAACAGTCACAAGAAATTTCAAAATTGGTCGCAGTCATTAACGATATCGCTGACCAGACAAACTTATTAGCGTTAAACGCGGCTATTGAAGCTGCAAGAGCCGGAGAAAATGGTAAAGGGTTTGCTGTAGTTGCCGATGAAGTTAGAAAGCTAGCCGAACAAGTCGGTCATTCGATCAAAGATATTACAGAGATAGTATTAAGTATCCAAACTGGTTCTGCAAATGTTTCTGAGGCATTAAAAACAGGATTTACGGAAGTGGAACAAGGAACTATACAAATCGAAACAACAGAAAACACATTTAATGAAATTAATGAGAAAGTAAATGAAATGAGTATAAATATTAAACGCGTATCTCAAAATTTAAAGGAGATAGCGATGAATAATCAGGAAATGAGTGAATCGATTGAAGAGATTGCCTCTGTTTCTGAAGAAGCTGCTGCGGGAATAGAGCAAACTGCAGCGTCAACGCAGCAAGCGAGTGGTTCTATGGAAGAAGTGTCCGGAAGTGCAGGTCAGCTGGCGGAGTTAGCAGAAGAATTAAATTCTCTAGTTCATCAATTTAAATTATCATAAATTTGTAAGTTAGCCACCAGTTTTCATAGAGAGTTTCACAACATAAAATAAGAGTTTTAAACACGTTGACTCACACTTCAGACGATTGCATTGGACAGGTAAAGCCTTTAAGGGATTCTTCAACTTGTCCTTTACTTGCAATCGTCTTTGGTTTCGATCAACTCCATTAGTGTTTAAAGAAGTTAGCGCTAATCTATGATATTCGTTATATCTTATAAAATTCACTTTACATTCCATCGTGTTTTTAGACGTTGGAATGTGTTTATTTTTCCATCAGTTTCATTTTAAATTGCCAAGTGTTAACGTGAAATTACGGAAGTTATAGGCTACTCTATTTTAAACTCTACTTTTATTATTTACTCCATTAATATGTCTTTGTCCTATCAAAGACAATCTGTCCCGCAACCACTGTTTTTACTGCTTGTGCTTGTAACATATCTTCTGTAGAACCAGCAAATAAATCACGATCAAAAATGGAGAAGTCTGCATCATATCCTTGTTTAATTAGCCCTCGAATATGTTCCTTCCCAATTGCTTGTGCGCTCCCAAGTGTGTACATTTGAATTGCTTCGAAACGAGAAACTTTTTGCTGTGGAACATAGCCATTATGTCTTTCGGATGGAGCTTTTCGTTCTACAGCAGCATAAATTGATAAAAGGGGATCAATATTTTCAACAGGCGCATCTGTTCCTGCTGCACATTGAATACCATGATCACGAAGTGTACGCCAAGGATACACGTACTGCAAACGTTCCTCACCAAGTCGATCTTTAATCCACGGGAAATCAGATGGCACAAATGCTGGTTGCGCATCCACAATAATAGGTAATCGTTTCATTTTCTTTATTAAATCTTCGCGAAGCACACTACAGTGTATAAATCGATCACGTTTACCAGAAGGAGCTGGATACTTTTCAATTGTTTTTATTGCTTGTTCAGCCGCTGCATCGCCAATCATATGCATGGCCACAGCTTCGTTTTTGTCTCGAGCTAATTTAACTAAGGTTTCGAGTTCTTCATCTGTATGAATAAATAATCCCTGATTACTTGGTTGATCTACATAAGGTGCAGAGAGAGCAGCTGTAGCACCTCCTAATGCTCCGTCTAAAAAGATCTTCATTGCGCCTAGTTCGATAAAACGTTCATCGACATCGATACTATTTTTTGTCATCTCTTCAAAGACTGTATGATGACGTAATAAATGAACACGAAAAGGAAATTTCTCGCTAACTATTTGTTTAAAAGCGTGGAGGGGGTTAGTGTAGCTTCCGAAATATCCCATGTCTTCTGTATGACCACCAGTTAATCCGTAAGAAATCATATCTTTTATAGAAACTCGAAGAGCTTCGGTTAATGACTGTACATATGTTTCACCTTCTTGGGTAAGGGCTTTTGTAAGCAGTGTTCGTGCTTCTTCATACAACAATCCATTTAATTTACCCTCCGCATTTCTGCCAATCTGTCCGCCTGCTGGTGTTGTACTGTTCTCCGTAATTCCAGCTATTCTAAAAGCTTCTGAATTACCAAGTATCACATGTCGACATACTCTAGTAAGTAAGATTGGTCCTTTTCGAATCGCATCAAGGTCCTCCATCGTAGGGATTCGTATATCATGGAAATTATTTTCATTCCATCCTTCGCCAAATAACCATTGATATTCAGGGATTTCTTGAGCTGCTTTTTCTATCATAGCTAACATTTCATCCATAGAACTTGCTTTGGATAAGTCTAAACGAATAAGTTTTTCTCCTTGATGAATCATATGTAAATGACTATCAACAAAACCGGGATACATAGCTGCTCCTTGCAAATCATAAAGTTCATCAGCTTGTTTTTTTAATGTATTAAAATCCCCTGTAGCCAGGATGCTTCCCTCATGTACTAGTATTGCTTCAACTGTTTCCGATTCTTTTTCCATTGTATAAATGTTGCCACCGTACCAAAGTTGTTTCATCATAAAACCCTCTCTCACTAGATTTTTACATAGAAACTATTACCTTCATTATGCTAGTTTATGAGAGATACTGCAAGATAGCCTTTAATCGTTTAGTTCAACTTTTCTAATATTTTCACCATCCAAATCCATTTTATATAAGTAATAATCCGAATATTTTTGGGCAAATTGTTTATCTACAATAAAGTAGATATGCTCTTCATGGACAATGGGGCGAGAAGTATATTCTTTTAGATTGGTAAGCTGGACTTCTTTATTTGTTGTCGAGTCATATTCAAAAAGTTCATATTGGAACGTTCCTCCTGAATGAGGATTACTAACGGACTGGTAGATTATTTTTTCTTCACCTGACAGAACAGTGAAGTCATAAATGTCGATTTCTTTTTTTGGGTCACTTACGATAGATAATTTGTCAGGTTCTTTTAAAGGCACGTTAAAAATCCGTAGATTTGCATCAAAAATTTCCTCTGCAGTCTGTGCAGTTTCATCATTAAACATTTGAATATACACGGATTCGTCTGATGCAGAAACTTGTAATGAATCTATAGAATATTTTTTCCAATCTGTTAATTGATCATGGGTAATTCCTGTCATATCATACTTGTAAATATCAAAATTATGTGGGTTTGCACGAGCAATCGGCGAATAATTTTCGAAAGTATCTGCTTTTAGATAAAATAAATTCGTCTCGTCCTTAGGATCAAAAGCAATTTCTGTAATCATTCCAGATTTTTGAAAGAGATTATCTTCTTCTAATTTATCTACATCAATTATATTTATAGTTGTGACTAAATCTGACTCTACATCCCGATTAATAACACTATATGCAAGCGAGGAACCGTCGGGAGAAAAAGCAATATCTAGAATAACTTTTTCTTTATTAATTGAAACTACTTCTTGTTCGAGTCCATCCTTACTGAATTTTATTTGTTGTTCTCCATCTTTATTAATAACATAAGCTATAATGCCTTCTCGGGAGATATCATATAATTCTGTCAAACCATTCTGTTTTTCATCCTCTGTTTTATTGTAAAGTAATCCGACAAGGACTAATATTCCTGTCAAAAATGCAAGGCTTGAAAATATTAGGATGTTACGGTTTATTTTCATACAAAAACTCCTTTAGGTATCGCATTCCAAATCAAAAAGATTACAATGATGACAATAAATACAAAAGGAATCATTGCAATGGTGTAAGCTATTTTTCTTTTATTATGTGACACTAAATTCATTTGAATATAATAAGCGACTAGCCAAATAATGAATGGGATAAAAATAGCTAGTAAAAATGGTGGGAATGTTTCAGAAAAAATTAATATTCCCCATAAAAAAAACAGTGTAGCTCCAGTAATGATTATCCCAGCAGTAATATTAATAAAATGAAGCTGTTTTGCTTGCTTTACATTTTTAGTTGAATGAAAAGTAAAATCTATAATTGTTGTCCGATAAATAAGAATAATGGATACAAGTAATAGAGTAATACCGTAAATAGTTAAAAATGGTGTAAATATATGAATCATATTGGTCGCTATTAAGGTACCAAGTAAGTAAGTGAAAATATGTCCAATTAATACACTATTGATCCATCTTTTTTGGTCGATAGAAGGGAATACTTGTAACGCAAAAAGCAATAAACCAGAACTCGTTCCGATGGAAAGTAGTAACCAAATAATTTCAGCATCCCTTTCTGCAATTAAATATGTTATGTATAAGGTAACTGAAAAAGCAATCGATGTGATCGCTAAAAATAGTAATAACTTTTTACGCATTGGATACATTGCTTCTTGCATGTCATTTCCAATTTTGTGTGATTCTCCAAAGTCTGTCATAGCAAGTTGTTCTGCTTTCTTTTGATCGAAACCTTCTTCCATATAACGTTTTGTGTTCAGTTCAAGATGGACTTCAATTTCTTCATAAATATCCATTTTTTCTTCCGTTGTTCCATCGATTTGGTTGAGGATTGTTGTGATAAAACTGTGAAACGGCTTTTTCATATGAAACTCTCCGAACTTTTCTTAATTAAATCATTCATCCATTCCCAATTTTCCTGTTTTTGTTTTAATTCTTTCTTTCCCTCGTTCGTCATCTGATAATATTTTCTACGGCCATTTTCTGTATCTTTCCAGTAGGAAGCGATCCAGTTCTTTCTTTCCATTCGTTTTAGTGCTGCATATAATGTTCCTTCACTCATTTCATACGTATCTTTGCTTAGACGTTTAATGATTCGCGTCATTTCATATCCATAAAGCTCCCGTTGGTGAATAAGTGATAACAATAATAAATCAATACTGCCTTTCATCATTTCTTTATCCATCATGTCACCTCCATTAATTGTAAGTAACATTATAATACGATGTACCTCGCATTGCAATGTATTATTTATTTTTTATCCTCTAATTGGAATGAGGATAAGCAAGGAACGTACTAAAAAGAACGGACAAACTAGAGAAAATACCTAATTGAAAATTAGATTACATCTATGAGAATGAAAGGATAGTTGTTCATTTCGTGTTCTAAAATCTGAATTTAGACGTATAGTAAAATAACATCTAGATGATTGTCACAACCAATGTAGCAGCTATATTCATAATATATAAAAATAACACTTTAAGGAGTGGGATTTAATGGGTGATCGAGCAAAGCTATTAAGAATTGGCATGTGGGCATTAGTCATCTTTTCCATATTATTATTTGTCGTGATTATTATGATAGGACATAGCAATTCCTTTAATTTTTCTCAACCAGATGTAAACGAATTAGTTTTTAATGATACCTTAACCAATGATTTAAACAATCTGAAACATTTATAAAAAAACATAAATATTCTACGTAAGAAAAAGTATGTCTTAAGAGATGATTCTCCTCTAAGACGTACTTTTTTAATGCATGAATTATGTGATATGATGATTGGTAGTTTGAAAGAAAAGGTGGATGTTTACCGTGGTAAAATATTTAAGTGTTATTGGAGCTGTAATCGTTCTAATAATAATCTTAGTCATCGGGTTTGTTGTTTGGCTTAATTCCTCAAATCCCGATTATGTTTGGAAAAAATTGAACGATGAACAGATGAAGTCATCTTTTGTTTTTAATAAAAACGGTGACACCGTCATTTCCATTAATCCAGACGAACGTCTTGCATTAGCAAGTACGGTCAAAATTATGGTTGCATTGGAATATTCATTTCAAATTGAAAACGGTAACGTAAAGCCTGATGAACAGGTTAAGTTATCTGATTTAGAAGCATACTACGTTGAAAACTTGGACGGCGGTGCGCATGAAGCGTGGATAAATAGTATAAAAGAGAATAATATGATTTCAAATGAAGCTGTCCCTATAAGGGAAGTGGCTAAAGGAATGATGGCGTTTAGTTCCAATGCAAATACAGAATACTTAATGGACAAACTTGGGATTGAACAAATTGAAAACAGAATGAAGGAGCTAGATATATACGAGCATGATCCATTGTACTTTTTTACTGCTTCCTTATTTATTCCTTATGAGCTAAAAAATGAGCATTATCCTAATGAGTCAATGAAGGAAGTGAAAGATGATATAGTTAGCCTTATGCGAGAAATGGATAAGCAAGAATGGATTCAATTATCTACGGATATTCACGAGAAATTGAAAAACGAACCTACGTACAAAACGGACGCTAAGATAAAAGACTGGTGGAATACTGATTTTGATCAACTGTTTTCTGACAAATTTATCCGTTCATCTGCCTCTGAATATGCGAATTTAATACATAAAATTAATCATAAAATGTTACCTGAAGAAGCACAGTTCGAGATGGAATATGTTATGGGTTCGTTAATGGAAAATGAAGCAAATCAGCAGTGGCTTAATCGGGCTGGAAAAAAAGGCGGATCAACAGCGTATATTTTAACTGATGCTATCTTTGCTGAAGATAAAGAAGGAGATTACTATGAAGCGGTTATATTTTTTAATGATCTAAAAGGTTTAGAAGCGTATAAGTTAATGAAAAGTTTAAATGAATTTGAATTAAAATTATTGAAGGATGAACAGTTTCAAGACAAACTAACTAATCAACAATGATATTGAGATGCATTACATATGTTTTTCTCCATCTGTACTCGGGTATACGTATCGATAGAAGAAATCTTTAGAGGGTGGGAGAAAAATTGAAAAAATATGATGCAATAATCCTTGGTTCAGGTGCTGCAGGTAAACATATCGCGAGTGAGTTTGCTAAGCAGCATAAATCTGTAGCTATTGTGGAAAAGGATTTGGAGGCATTCGGTGGTGCATGTATTAATGTCGCTTGTATTCCTACAAAAGCGTTAATCGAATTCAGTCTAAGAGGTATTCCATATGAAGAAGCAATTGAACGTAAAAATAAATTGACTGCTCAACTTAAAGAAAATGCGTATGATTCACTTGATAAGAAAGAAAAAGTAACCATTTTTGAAGGGGAGGCCCGATTCAAATCCAATAATGAAATTGAGATAGTTTCAGATCAGGACAATGAAGTGCTAGCTGGTGAACATATTGTTATCGACACAGGATCTACGCCAATTTATCCGCCCATAAAAGGTTTAGATAAGGTAGGTAATGTATTTACGAGTACGAGCTTAATAGAAGAAACTGAACTCCCTGAAACATTAATTATTATTGGTGGTGGATATATTGGACTGGAATTTGCATCAATGTATGCTAGTTTTGGATCCAAAGTAAAAGTAGTTAATTCAGAAAATGAATTAATGCCACAAGAAGAGAGTCGAGTAACTAAACATGTTCAAGAGGCATTAGAAGAAAAAGGCGTACAGTTTACGTTCGGTGCAAAAGCTGAAAAAGTTGAGGCAAAAGGTTCTGATTTAATGGTACATTTAGCTGATGGTAAAAAATTAACTGGCGAAGCAATTTTACTTGCAACTGGACGTAAGCCTAATATTAAAAACTTACAACTTGATCATACAGATATTGTAGTCGATAACGGTGCCATCAAAGTGAATGACCGTATGGAAACAGATGTGAAAAATGTATGGGCTGTTGGCGACGTTAGAGGCGAAATGCAATTTACGTATATTTCTCATGATGATGGGCGAATTGTGAACAACCAAATTTTTGGAGATCGATCATATTTACTTAAAGAACGGAACAATGTACAATATACTGTATTTGTAGATCCACCTTTGTCACGAGTCGGTTATACGAAAAAAGCCGCCGAGGAAGCGGGATATGAAGTGATAACAAATGAATTACCGGTTTCAGCTCTTCCTCGAGCAAAGATGATGGGAGAAGAAAGAGGATTATTTACTGCAGTTGTTGATAAAAAGAGTAAAAAAATCCTAGGTGTTTCCTTGTTCGGTCCTAGATCAGAAGAATTGATCAATATTGTTAAAATTGCCATTGACCATGAGTGGCTATACAGTGATATGCGGGATCAAATTTTTACACATCCCGTTATGAGTGAATCACTTAATAATTTATTTGATGTGGAGATGAATTAGAAAAACGTTTTCTCTTTGAAAAAGTTTTGAGGTTGGGACAAAACAAAATAGTAGATATGAAACACGAACAAAATCTCAAGTTAGCGAAAGAAATATATGGAGACTCCTGCCAGAAGAAAAGCCTCGATAAGACACTGAAAGGCGACAAATATCGAAAGATTACAGACTAAAACCGCCCTTTGCGGGCAACGTCTGCATACCCCTTGCCGGGGCAAGGGGCTTATCAGCGAGCAGCGGTAAAGGAGACACTGTGAAAGCAAGCGAAGTGCTGCTTGAACAGATGTCGCGCTTATGCCTATGGTGAAAGCGAAGTATATTTCTGTAGCGACTATTATTAACGTAATTATTCGTGTTTCAATAATTCATTCTAGCTTATGTCCCAGCCTCTTTTTTATCTTACATTCATTTCGTTTGGATCTCGCCCCGTTCGTTCATTCCGATTTAGTTTTTCTATTTTCTTCATATCCTCAGAAGATAATTCAAAATCAAAGATATGAAAGTTTTCTCGAATTCTTGATGGAGTTACTGATTTAGGGATAATGATAGAATCTTGTTGAATATGCCAACGGAGGACAATTTGGGCTGGCGATTTTTGATGCTTTTTTGCAAGATGTACGATTGCAGGATCATTCAAGACGTTACCTCTTGCCAGCGGGCTCCATGCCTCAATCAATATGGAGTGTTCTCTACAATATTTTTTTAATTCATCTTGTTGTAAATAAGGATGATATTCTACTTGATTCAAAACAGGAGTGACATCACATTCATTTAGAACGCGCTCTAAATGCTCGATGTTAAAATTACTGACTCCGATCGCTTTGACACGGCCATCATGATATAGTTTTTCTAATGCTTTGTATGTTTCGATATATTGATCATACATAGGTGTAGGCCAATGAATTAAATACAGGTCCAAATATTCGAGCTTCAGTTTTTCCATACTTTCTTCAAACGCTCGGAGTGTGTTGTCATACCCGTGATGACTGTTCCAAACTTTTGAAGTAATGAAAAGATCTTCGCGTGGAATAGGACTATTTCTTATTGCCTCCCCAACACCATCCTCATTTTCATAAAATTGTGCAGTATCAATGGAGCGATATCCTACATTTAATGCATGAGTTACCACATCGGTAACTTCTTCATTTAAAACTTTATACACACCTAAGCCGAGCTGAGGCATCAAAACATTATTGTTTAACCTTTCATATTTCATTGGATATCATCCTTTCTTTAAAAGTGTAAGGATATATTCTGTTTTTCTACTCATATTTTACCATAATTCAGGACTAATATTGGTAATCAAATGCATGTTTACCATGGTTTCGGGTAAAGTAAGAAAGACAATTATACTATCAAGGAAGGATGAGAGGCTTGACAAAAGAAAATAAGGAGTATGAGACACATATTGAGAAAGAAGATACGTTAACGACTAGACAGGGACATCCGGTTACAAATAATCAAAATATCCGAACTATTGGTAACAGGGGTCCCGCGACGTTAGAAAACTATGATTTTATTGAAAAGATCAGTCATTTTGACCGTGAGAAAATACCTGAACGAATTGTTCATGCGAGAGGTGCAGGTGCACATGGTTTTTTTGAAACATACGGTACAGTTGGAGATGAGCCGGTTTCAAAGTATACTCGTGCTAAAGTATTTCAGGAGAAAGGGAAGAAAACACCAGTCTTCGTACGATTTTCTACTGTAGTTCATGGAAATCATTCGCCTGAAACAGTCCGCGATCCAAGAGGATTTGCTGTTAAGTTTTATACAGAAGATGGAAACTGGGATTTGGTAGGAAATAATTTAAAAATATTTTTTATTCGTGATGCAATGAAATTTCCCGATATGATCCATGCATTTAGACCGGATCCAGTAACAAATTATCAGGATAGCGAACGATTTTTTGATTTTTGTGCCAGTTCTCCGGAATCGTTTCATATGGTCACGTTTATTTATTCTCCTTGGGGAATCCCGGCTAATTATCGAATGATGCAGGGGTCGGGAGTGAATACGTATAAATGGGTTAATAGTGAGGGAAAAGCAGTATTAGTGAAATATCACTGGGAGCCTAAGCAAGGGATAAAAAATCTAACGCAAAAAGACGCAGAAAAGATTCAAGCAAAAAACTTTAACCACGCTACCCAAGATCTATATGAAGCGATTGAACGAGGAGAATTTCCTGAATGGGAATTGTTTGTTCAGATTATGGAAGAAGGCCCTCATCCCGAATTAGATTTCGATCCGCTCGATGATACGAAACTCTGGCCAGATGACCAATTTCCTTGGTTACCAGTTGGGAAAATGGTGTTAAACAAGAACCCAGAGAACTATTTCACTGAAGTAGAACAATCCGCTTTTGGAACGGGAGTATTGGTTGATGGATTAGATTTTTCAGATGACAAAATGTTACAAGGACGAACGTTCTCTTATTCAGATACACAGCGCTACCGAGTTGGCCCGAATTATTTACAACTCCCAATTAATGCCGCTAAAAAGCGGGTTGCTACCAACCAAGAAGGCGGGATGATGCGCTATGAACCTGAGAGAGCAGGAACGAATAATCCACATATCAATTATGAACCTTCTGTTTTAGGTGGTTTAAAGGAAGCAGAACAGCTAGGGAAAGAACATACACCTTATGTTGAAGGAAATTTAGTAAGAGAGTCAATTGATCGTAATGATAATACGAAGCAAGCGGGGGAGACATATCGAAGATTTGAGAAATGGGAAAGAGATGAATTGATCTCGAACTTAGTTGGGGACCTCTCTCAATGTGATCCTCGTATCCAAGATAAAATGATAGCTTTAGCTGAAAAAGCTGATGAAGAGTATGGCAGACGCTTACGTGAAGGTCTTCAAAACGCTAAAAAAGATGGATCCAGTAAAAATCCATTAGGGTATAAAGATGCTGAAAAAGCACCAGCACAAGCTGTCGAAAGAGGTAAGGATGCAGAACCTTATTAAGTAAAGAAAAAAATAGTAACAATTTTATATGTTATGTTAGATTATAATTTCTTACCTAGAATCCACTCTATGAATAATAAGTAATCTGATAAAAGATAAGTGATTCTATTTAAATTAAGGATATAAAATTTTTGCTTAAGAGCTGTTTTTTTGTAAGATGAGTTTATTTTTAAAAAGTGCAATCTTGTTGGATCATGATCTGCTTTCTGTTGAGGGATGAATTACCACGGTGTGATAAGCATTTCTGTCCAACAAGATTAATTTACTTTATCTGTTACAGAAACTTTTTTATATCAATAATTGCTTGCATATGCATTCCTTCATGGAAAACCGTTCTCATAAGGACTTGTTCTATTGTTCTGATCCCCATATCAATTGGTGGAAATTCTTCTTCTAATCGATGTCCATATTCATTTTGTATATAAGTTGGCTGGCTTTTTAATCGTTCTTTCAAATCTGCAGTTGAGGGGGTTTCAGTCACAAAGTCATTTGGAGAAGTTCTGAAACCGAATGAGGTATGAAAAATATTTGGGATATCAATTGTTTTTTTTGTTAATTCTTGAATCCATAAGAATTGATCGAGATATACATGTCCCAGGTTCCAACGGATATTATTATTAAAGCCTTTTGGAATAATATTTGCCTTTTCTTCATTTATTCCGTTAAGTTCATTTAATAGTTCATTACGATATGTATGCAACTGATTAAATAAGATTTCATGCCGCTTTTTCATTCTATCCTCTCCCATTACGTTTATTAATATTTATCATACAAAAAAAGTTAAGTAGTAACAATGTACAGTTTTATAAACAGGAGGTACTGGATTGGATAAAGCAGTATTTTTAGATCGAGACGGAGTAGTTAATGAAGTATTGAGTCATCGGGTTAAATTTGTGAATCGTCCGGAAGATTTTCATCTACTTAAGGGGGTAGGTGAAGCAATCCGAAAAATAAACGAGTTAAATTTTAAAGTGTTCGTTGTTACAAATCAAGGAGGGATCGGGTTAGGGTATATGAAAGAGAGAGAACTTCGTAAGATCCATGCCAAAATGCAGAATGATTTAGCAGAATATGGTGCGATCGTCCATGATGTTGCTTATTGTCCACATAAACCTAATGAAGGCTGTGCATGTCGAAAACCAAAACCGTGCATGTTATTGCGGCTTGCTAAAAAGCATCAGATTGATTTAAAAAAAAGCTATATGGTTGGTGATCGGGAACCGGATATTGAAGCGGGAAAAGAGGCGAAAACAATTACCGTTTTGGTAGGGTCTAGAAAAAAAGAAAACGCAAATGCAGATTTGCGATTTACCGACTTACTTGAATTTGCAAATTGGCTTGCGAAAAGAGCAAGTTTATTTTAATAGATTGAAAATCATGAACGAATCTACTGAACTTCACGTACCATATAATTAAACGGGACCAAATTGATGAAGTAAATGTTTAACTTCATTTACGACGGGTATTGGAAAGGTACTAATGCAAAAGATACTACTTTATTTGATAAAGGAGCCAGAATGATGACGATCATTGATTTTCAAGCAGCAAAAAAGTGGGCTAAATTACCATATGAGATGCAAAGAAAACTACTTCATAATGTGTTTTGTGTGAATTGTGGGTTAGCTACAATTAAAGAATATACGTTAAAAGATGATACATATGGAATCGTCGTAGAGGCTAGTTGTGAAAAATGTGGCAGCAATGTAGCACGAGCAATTGAAATGCAATAAAAAGATTACAGTCGCTATTTAATCGTAGCGACTGGTTTATTTGTGAATAGCTCAATAAACCTTTTTGCAGACTTGGACAGATAACGATCCTTTGCCCAAACAATTGCCGATTCAGAAATGATTTTTTGATTAGACAGCTTGAGAATAGACACATGATTCGTATTGTATTTTAATAAAGTTGATTGTGGAACAATGGTTGCACCTAACCCTTCATTTACTAAGCCTAAAAGCATATCTACGTTCGGAGATTCACATTTAACCTGTACATTTAATCCTTCTTGTTCGAATCTTTCCATTATAATTTCGAATTGTCCTCTCCCTTTCATTCGATGTAATAAAAATAATGGAATATCGGCTAGTTCCTGTAGAGAAATTGATTCTCTTTTTACAGTTATCAAGTTATTTGGTACGACAGCTACATACTCCTCTTTAGGAAGCTCGTAATATTCTAGATCACTCATATCTATTGGCAATCGAATAATCGCTATTTCAAGTTCTCTTTCTTTAAGTTGTTTAGTTAAAAAATAGGAGTCACCTTCTATAAGTTTAAAATTAACATCTGGGTACATTTCCTGATAGATGTTAATTTTATTTGGAATATGAGAAAAACATGACTTATTACATCCAATGGATAAGGTCCCACGGATACCTTGTCCTGTTTCTTGGACTTCTTTGTACGTTTCATCTAAGTTGTTGAAAATAATTTCGACTCTTCTATACAATACTTCTCCAGCATCTGTCAAAACCATTTCCCGACCGTTTCTTTCAAACAAAATGACACCTAGCCTCGTTTCTAAGGCTTTTAACGATTGACTAAGGGGAGGTTGAGCGATATGCAGTTTTTTAGCAGCTCGAGTGATCTGCCCCTCCTTTGCAATTTCATAAAAATACTTTAACTGCTTAATATTCATACGTAACACCTCTTAATATATAAATTTTATATATAAAAACAATAAAATTAATATTTTACATATATGAGAACGTGGATGATAATAAATATATAGATAAAAGAAAGCGATTACATTTATATCTTTTGAATGAATACTCATGAGTTAGTAGAGTGTAACATTAACTGTTTGAAAATACGAACAATTTACTTTTCTGTAAGGTTGTCGGAGAAAGAAATAATTATTTATATTTACTTTATTATACATGAAATGGAAGAAATATGAATTGGGAGGAAAGAAAATGGGAGCGAAAACTGGAAAAGAATATAAAGAAAGATTGAAAAAAGCGAACAACAATGTTTATGCAAACGGGGAAAGAGTTGAAGATGTTACAACCCATCCGGCATTTAAAAATGTCATTGATTCTATGGCTAAACTGTACGATGTTCAACATGAAAAAGCGGATAAAATGTTATACAAATCACCTTCATCTGGAAATCTGGTAGGTATGACATTTAAACATCCAGAGACGATTGAAGATATTATTGATCGAAGGAAAGCGATTCAAGAATGGGCTCAAACAACACATGGAATGATGGGAAGGTCACCTGATTATTTAAATGCCGAAGTGATGGCAATGGGAATGAATAATGATTTATTTGCAGAGGCAGATCCTAGTTTTGCTCAAAATGCACGTGATTATTATGAATATGCTCGTGAAAACGATGTTAGTCTAACACATACACTTATTCACCCCCAAGTTAATCGTGCAAAAGCTCAACATGAACAAAAGGATGCGAATGTGGCTCTTCATCTAGTTGAAAAACGTTCAGATGGAATTATTGTCGATGGAGTACGTCTCTTGGCAACGCAAGGGGCGATTACGGATGAGACATTAGTATTTCCATCTACGGTAAAAAAGGCAGGAGAACTTGATGATCCTTATTCTCTCGCATTTGTTGTTCCTAATAATACTCCAGGGATTAAACATATTAGCAGAGAGCCGTGGGACTATAAAGATAATAAATGGGATTATCCATTATCTTCCCGTTTCGAAGAAGGGGATACAGTCATCTCTTTTGATCATGTATTTATTCCGTGGGAGAAAGTTTTTGTCTGTGGGAATTCCTCAATCTGTAATCGGACATTTGCCGAAACGAATGCTGTTGTGCATATGTCACATCAGGTAGTTGCAAAAGCAATTGTAAAAACAGAATTTATTTTAGGGGTAGCGCTTAGCATAATGGATGCAATCGGAATCGACCAATTTCAGCATGTGAAAGATAAAGGGCGGGACATTATGATAACGCTGGAAACGATGCGTTCCCATTTATATCGTGCAGAACATAATGCAAAACTCGATAAATATGGCACGATGACACCTGATTTTATTGCTTTAGACGCTGCAAGGAATTGGTATCCGCGAGTGTATCCTGATTTAGCCGAAATTATTCGTGTATTAGCAGCTTCCGGCTTAACGGGAATTCCGACAGAAGCTGATTTCGCTCACGAAGATATCGGTCCGATTCTTGAGAGAGGATTACAAGGAAAGAACTTAAATGGCTATGAACGAGTACAATTATTCCGTCTAGCATGGGATTTAACGGCAAGTGCTTTCGGATCACGGCAAACTCATTATGAATATTATTTCTTCGGTGATCCGATCCGAATGGGAATGGCATACTTTGACAATTTTAACAAAGAGCCATATAAACAACGAGTTGCTGATTTTTTGAAAGAGACTGCTAGGCAACCAAGCAAATAGGATGGAAATCGGGGAGATAAAAATGGAGATTAATATAACGAGAGTTGGAAGAGCCGTGTTGCATGTTACTGATTTAGAGGCATCTAAAAGATTTTATGTGGATGCCTTGGGATTTTATGAGACGGAATCAGATACAGATCACATTTATTTGCGCGGATATGAAGAACAGAACCATCATAGTCTTTTATTAAAAAAAGCTGATAAACCAGCAGTAGAAGTGGTCAGTTTCAAAGTATTAAAAGAGTTTCATTTAGAGATGTTAGCAGAACTTGCAGTTAAAAATAATTTGCCCTTTAAGTGGATGGAAAAAGGAACACAACGTGCGATGGGGCGGACTTTACGAATTCAGGATGTTTCAGGTTTATCTTTAGAATTCTATGCCGAAATGGAGCCAGTGGAGAGCTTAATGCAACGCTATGATTTATATAAAGGTGCTCGAATTCAGCGTATTGATCATATTAATTGTTTGGTGCCCGATGTTCAAAAAGCCTATGACTTCTTTCGGGACGAATTAGGTTTTCGTTGCTCTGAATATACAGAAGACGACGAAGAAAACTTGTGGGCGATTTGGACTCATAGGAAAGGAAATGTACATGATCAGGCTTTTATGAATGGTGATGGTCCATTGCTACACCATGTAGGATTTTGGTTGCCTGATCCGCTTGCACTTATCCATGCTTGTGATGTTTTAGCATCAATGGGAATGGCTGATACGATTGAACGAGGGCCAGGACGTCATGGTCTTTCAAATGCATTTTTCTTATATTTACGGGATCCAGACGGACACCGGATTGAATTATACTTTGGAGATTACTTTACAGGCGATGGAGATTTTAAACCGAAAAGATGGAGTGTTCACGATAAGACGCGGCAAACATTTTGGGGACACGAAGCTCCTGATAGTTGGTTTGATGAGGCGTCACCATTTCTTCATGTAATAAGTGGTGAAGAAATAAAGCAGGAAAAGGCGAAATTAACCTTATATAAACCAGATTTTACTTTGTGATTATTAGTTTATCTCAATGAACGTACTTTTCTATTTTTAAATACATTAAGAGTACAGCGATCAATAAGTTTATAGGGAGGGATAACTAAGGTGGATGACATTACATTTCGAAATGCGATGGGGAAATTTACAACTGGTGTTACTGTCATAACAACGCAGATTAAAGACGACATTCATGGAATGACAGCTAATGCATTTATGTCGGTCTCTCTAAACCCTAAATTAATAACTGTATCTATAGACAATCGAGCAAATATGTTAAATAGAATGAAAGATTCCAGTAAGTTCGCAGTTAATATACTTTCCGATCAACAACAAAATATTTCTAAGCATTTTGCTGGTCAGATAAAAGAAGAAAAGCAGATCGATTTTAGTTTCTTACGTGAAACACCTATTATCAAGGATTCATTAGCTTCGATTGTATGTACGAAAAAAACGTCCTATACGGTAGGGGATCACACGCTGTTTATAGGGGAAGTGATTGATATCACATCATCAGACGGGGCTCCGCTAACTTTTTATCGGGGAAAATATGGAATGAACTCGGTAGTCAGCTAATATCCCGAAGAATAAGGTAAAATCTCAAGACGCTGCGAGAGAAGGATGCCTCGCAGTCGTCTTGTGAATCAACGTTTGGAGGCTGACAGATCGAATCTGAGAATGAAGCCAACTTATTATAAATTAAAAAGTCTTAAGCCAGTTCAGATAAGCGATAGAAAGAGGAGTTGGTCAAATTGAAAGGAAAGGTTCAACTTACTTTACGGGGAGTAGAGCAAATTCTAGAAGGCGAATGTTATTCCGAGGGAATCGTAGAGATTCATGGATTAGAATATCATGAAGATACCTTACCTTTAGACATACCCAAAATTGGTACAGTGTATGGAACCTTATTAAATTTTAAAGGTATGTATGAGGAATATGAGCCTTTGATGAACGAGAATCCATATAAATCCCCACCGAAGGCTCCTATATTATATATTAAGCCGAAAAATACACAGATAAGTCATAGACAAGCGATTCCTTTACCAAAAAATATAGATGGAATAGAAATGAATGCGTCACTTGGGCTAGTGATTGGAAAAACTGCCACCAAAGTTTTAGAAAAAGAGGCAAATGAATATATTCACGGCTATACCATTGTAAATGACGTAACTATACCTCATCAAAACATCCATCGTCCTGCTATAAAAGAAAAAGCAAGAGATGGATTTTGTCCAATTGGCCCATGGATTACATGTAAACATTCGAATATCGATCCGAATGATCTTCTGATAAAGGTATATGTGAATGATAAACTCGAACAGGAAATTTCGACGAAATATTTATGTAGATCGATAGAAAAGTTAGTTGCAGATGTGACTGAATTTATGACGTTATATAAAGGGGATGTTTTATTAGTCGGTACACCAGAAAAACCACCTTACGCAAAATTAAATGATTTAGTTAGGATTGAGATTGAAGGAATCGGAAAACTTGAAAATAGAGTCATTCACGAAGAAGAGTTGTTAAGGGGAGATTCATTATGAAACGAGCCCGTGTAGGTTTCGGTGGGTTAATTCATGAAGCAACTGAGGAAAAAGGAAGAGTAAAATTAATGGACGGTCGACTGGTGGATGAAACCGAAGTTGTTTGGCTTCCTCCAATTCAACCTCAAACCGTTTTTGCTTTAGGGCTAAATTATGCAGATCATGCGGAAGAATTATCTTTTTCGGCACCAAAGGAACCTTTAGTTTTTTTGAAAGGGCCAAATACGTTTATTGGCCATCGTGGGCATACTATCCGGCCAAGTGATGTAACTTTTATGCACTACGAGTGTGAATTGGCGGTTGTGATTGGAAAAACAGGAAAGAACATTACACGTGAAAATGCATATGATTATGTTTCAGGATATACAATCGCTAATGATTATGCAATCCGTGATTATCTTGAAAATTATTACCGGCCTAATTTGAGAGTGAAAAACCGTGACAAATGTACACCGATCGGCCCTTGGTTTGTACATAAAACAGCGATTAAGGATCCGATGAATTTAACTTTACGAACATATATAAATGGAAAAATAAAACAAGAAGGTACAACCGCAGATATGGTGTTTGATATCCCATATTTAATTGAATATTTAAGTTCTTTTATGACGTTGAATGAGAATGATTTAATTTTGACCGGTACACCAAAAGGTTCTGTTGATACGAAAGTTGGTGATGAGGTCGTAACAGAAATAGAAGGAATTGGAAAACTGATCAACACAGTCGTAAATGAACAACACCAAATAAATTAAAAGGGAGATGAACATGCCACATCTCATTATTGAATATACTGACAATATAAAGGAAGAAGCGAATATCCCTAATTTATTGAAAAAGGCGAATAATACTTTGTTAATGCATAAAGATATTATTCCGATAGGAGGTTTACGGACAAGGGCAATAGGATTGACAGATTATTATATTGCAGATGGAACAGAAGACGATGCATTTATTCATCTGACATTAAAGATTGGGAAAGGACGTTGCGAGGAAGAGATCAAGAACGTTGGCGATGATTTATTTGCAGTGATAAGAGAGTATTTTAAAGATTTATTTGAAAAACGTTATCTTGCAATCTCAATGGAAATCTATGAGTTTTCCCGTCCAACTTATAAACAGAATAATATTCATTTACGTTATCAAAATTAGGGCGAAAAATAATTAAATTGATAGATCAGGAGGGCTTTAAAATGAATTATGATGAAGCGAGAAAAAGATTAAGAGGTTCAATCTGTCCGGTAATCACCCCATTTAGAGAGGATGGAACAATTGATGAGGAAGCATTTAAGCAGCTTGTAAACTGGCAAATCGAGAGCGGAAGCCATGGTATCTCTGTAACAGGAACGAGTGGAGAGCCAAGTTCACTTACTATTGAAGAGCGCAAAAGAGTTATGGATATGGCAAAAGATACAATTGATGGGCGAGTTATTTTTACACCTGGTACAGGTTCAACAAATCATGATGAAACGATGGAACTGACAAAGTATGCTGAAGAAATTGGAGCAGACGCCGCAATGGTGATTGTACCTTATTACAATCGGCCAAATCAAGAAGCATTATATGAACATTTTAAAACGGTTGCCGATTCAGTGGAAATACCAATTATTATTTATAATATTCCTGGTCGTACAGCGATTAATATGGAAGTAAGTACAATGAAACGGCTTGTTGAAGATTGTCCAAACATAATCGGAGCAAAAGAATCCAATAAAGATTTTGAACATGTGAACCGTGTGTTATTACATTGTGGGCGGGATTTCTTACTTTACTCGGGAATTGAATTGCTTTGTTATCCAATGCTTGCAATTGGCGGTGCTGGTTTTATTAGCGCCACAGCGAATGTAGATCCGAAGAGAGTTGCTGCTCTTTATGATGCTTGGGAAGCTGGCGATGTAAAAAAAGCTCAAGATATGCATTTTGAGTTAATGCCTTTAAATGATGTGCTATTTAGAGATACAAATCCAACCGTAGCCAAAGCAGCATTAGGAATGATGGGTAAAATCACTCCGAAACTTCGTCTGCCATTAGGTTTACCTTCCAGTGAAATTCAGGAAGAAGTTCGTGAAACATTAGAAGAGTTAGGAATTATCTCTAAGCAGCTAGGCTGATCGACTTTATGTTGAGAGAAGGACAGGTGAAAATATGACCACTTTAGAACATACGACACAACCGGATATTTTACTATATATTAACGGAGAGTTTGTTAAAAGTGAAGATGGAAATACATTTGAAAACTTAAATCCATTTACGAATAATAAAATTAATAAAGTATATGAAGGAAGAAAAACAGATATTGATAAAGCGGTTATGGCAGCAAGAGAGGCGTTTGATCATGGACCATGGAAAAAAATGAAGGTAACAGAAAGATTAGCTTATATATATAAAATTGCGGATTTAATTGATCAAGAAGTAGAAAAGATTGCTTATTTAGAAGCATTAGATACAGGTTTGCCAATTAAACAAACGAGGTCAATGGTTAGCAGAGCTTCAGAAAACTTCAGGTTTTATGCCAGAATGGTTGATAGTCGTTTGATAGGTGAAGCTTACCAAGTAGATGACCACTTTATCAATTATACAATAAATTTACCGGCAGGAGTTGCGGGATTGATTACTCCTTGGAATGCCCCTTTTATGTTAGAAACATGGAAAGTAGCTCCAGCACTGGCAACTGGTAATACAGTAATTTTAAAACCTGCTGAATTTTCTCCTCTATCTGCCAATGTATTAGCAGAAGTAATTGACAAATCAGGTTTGCCCAAAGGAGTGTTTAATGTTGTTCATGGGTATGGGGAAACTGCTGGAGATGCACTAGTAAAACATCTGGATGTTCAGTTAATTTCATTTACTGGAGAAACAGTAACAGGTTCAACAATCATTAAAAATAGTGCAGATACATTGAAAGAATGTTCAATGGAGTTAGGTGGGAAATCTCCGATTATTATTTTTGATGATGCTGATTTTGAAAGGGCACTTGATGCCTGTGTATGGGGGATTTTCTCTTTTAATGGTGAAAGATGTACAGCAAATTCAAGACTATTTATTCAAGAGGGAATTAAAGATAATTTTATTGAAGCATTAAAAAAACGTGTAGCTAAAGTTCGGATTGGGGACCCTTTAGAAGAGACTACCGAAGTTGGACCTCTGATTCATAAGGAGCATTATGATAAAGTTGTTAGTTACCTTGAAATTGCTAAACAAGAAGGTGCAGAAGTTCTAACACGTGATATACCGGATGAATTGAAAAATGGAAATTTTGTAGCCCCTTCAATGATATTACACGCATCGAATGATATGCGTGTTGCGCAAGAAGAAATTTTCGGTCCGATATTGACCGTAATGAGTTTTAAAGATGAAGATGAAGCAATTCGCCTAGCAAATGATATTGATTATGGTCTTGCTGGGTATGTTTGGACGAATGATATTAAACGGGGACATCGAGTTGCTCATCAGATCGACGCAGGTATGTTATGGGTAAATGCCCAAAATGTACGTGATCTTCGTACTCCATTTGGTGGTTCTAAATCATCAGGAATTGGACGTGAAGGTGGGCATTATGCATTTGACTTTTACACGGAGAAGAAAATTATCCATGTAGCTATCGGAGATCATCCGATTCAGCAATTTGGTAAATAATATTGATATAGAAAAGAACAAAGAGATATAGTTGTAAAGAAAATAGAACTATTTCAAATTTCATTGCTTGAAATTTGAGTAGTTCTTTTTTTATTTACAGTTAAGTAGACTACGATATATCATAGTTCCTGCACAGTAAATACGATTCCACTTAGAGTCGATTGCTGCTTGTGTCAAGCGACTCAGCATATATTTACCGCCACTCAACGAAGATGCAATTGACTCAGATATATCTTCCATTACTCCTCGTAATAGGTCGAGTTGTCCGCTAATTTATTTCGCCACTTAAACGTTCAACAATTAGTAACGAAATTACTCCAAATTTTCTTCAATTAGTAATACTCTATACTTCCAATGACGGAATCGTTCTCAATTAGAAAAACTTTTTTTATATCCCAGTCCCTTGATTTAGTTTTCATCATTAGTATTTTATTGTTTGGTGTGTAATGAGATATAAAGTTGGGAATAGTCCTAAAAGAAAATAGTTTTATTTTGTAATGAATAAAATAGGAGGTGTACCCCTTACTATTTATTATTAAGGGGGGAGCAAATTGGATATTCTCAAGTTATCAATGGTTGTAGTATTAATTGCATTAACTGCTTTTTTTGTAGCGACTGAATTCGCAATAGTAAAAGTTCGTAGTACGCGTATTAACCAGCTTGCTTTAGAAGAAAATAATAAAGCAATCTCTGCACTACGATTAATCCAGAATCTAGATGAGTATTTATCCGCATGCCAGCTTGGAATTACAGTGACCGCATTAGGGCTTGGTTGGTTGGGTGAACCTACGGTAAAGAGGCTGTTGACACCCTTATTTTTAAAATTACATTTAGCGGAAAATATTTCTTCGATTTTATCCTTTGTCATTGCCTTTTCATTAATTACTTTTTTACATGTAGTCGTCGGTGAACTTGTACCAAAAATTTTCGCTTTGCAAAAGGCAGAGAAAGTTGCTTTGACTTTTGCTGGTCCGATGATTATTTTTTACAAAGTGGCATATCCATTTATTAAAGCTTTAAACGGGACAGCAAGATTTATTGCTGGAATATTTGGTTTAAAAGCAGTATCAGAAAATGAAGTGGCACATTCTGAAGAGGAGTTACGAATGATTTTATCGGAAAGTTTCAAGAGCGGGGAAATTAATCAGTCTGAATATGAATATGTTGATAATATTTTTCGCTTTGATGAAAGACTGGCAAGAGAAATTATGGTACCACGAACAGAGATTATCGCTTTCGATCAAAAAGATACATTAAAAAACTTTATGGAAGTAGCTTCCGAGAGCAATTATACTAGGTATCCGATCTATGAGGGGGATAAAGATAATATAATTGGTTTAGTAAATTTAAAAGAAGTACTTATTCATTTTGCAAACGGAGATACGTTAGATGAAACATTAGAAACATACACGCGTCCTATTTTACGGGTCATTGAGTCACTACCAGTTCATGATTTACTGCTTACAATGCAAAAAGAAAGGGTTCATATGGCGATTCTATTAGATGAATATGGCGGGACGAAAGGGATGGTTACAGTCGAAGATATTTTGGAGGAAATCGTTGGTGAAATACGCGATGAATTTGATGAGGATGAAACACCTGAAGTTCATAAATTGGACGAGAACAGAACCATTATTGATGGAAAAGTTTTAATCGAAGAAGTCAATGATATGTTCAATATTGATATTGATGATACGGATATTGATACAATCGGAGGATGGATTTTAACTAAAATAGTGCAACCGAAAATAGGGGATAAAATTCAAGTAGATGATTATGAATTTATTGTTATGGAAGCAGAAGGATATCATATAAAAACAATCGAAGTTCATAAAACGCCTGAATAGTTGATATTGCTCTCTGTTCAGGTAAATTTCTTTTTTAAAGCACTTTCTAAAATAACATATTAATGCCATTTTGGTTGTAATAGTATAAAATGTAAATTAATAACTAGATTTTTATGAAAAAAGTAGGGATAATGTGCGAAGGAAAATATACCCTGTTGCAATAACTATTTCATTGCCTTTGGTTTTCCTTGTTTTTTATATCATTAACCAAGGACATTTTGAAGTGCAAACTTGTTCCTCTATAAATCCCGAATTAGTAAAGAAAAACAACATTTTATTTATCGGCTGTGATGTAAAATGGATGGGGTTTGGACAACCGAAAATTCATCAAGTTAATCTAATAAATGAAGACAACGGAACAAATAACAATGAGATTGATATTACTCCTTCTATTGAGAATCAACCGTTAACAGGACTGGCAGTCTTTACTGAAGAAGAAGCTAGCAGAAGTGGGCTCAATGAGCGTCTCGTTCCTGTTCGTGATTATAAAGTAAATAATTCTTTTAGGCTTATAATAAAAATAGAATATGAAGATGAAAAAGTATTCGAATCATTTAAGACATTATCGATTAGATATAATACGTTTGGTATTATAAGGGAACAACAGATTCGTTTATAAATGACTAATGAAGAAGCACTCTTTAGCAGTAATGTTTACATTCCACTAGTGTGTGATCCAATAATATAAGACAGGGGATTAAATCTCCTGTCTTATAATTATCATTTGTCATGAACGTTCAAAAAATTGGAGGCAAAGGGTTATGAAAAAGATAATATTTGCCTAAAATTATGTTCGATTTCGATTTTCAACTTGATTAATCCAATTTAAATCTGCTTCTAAATGTAAGAGTGTACCAGTGATTAATAAATACCTATTCTCATCACCTTGAATAAGAAATTCCGTTTTTAATTGAGTCAATTCCATTACATCTTTCATTAGCATTACTTTTTGTTGCTCAAGCATTTTCTGTTCCTGTTCAAAACGGATCTTTCGAGCACAGCTCCATTTAAAATGAAAATCTTCTTTAGTAGAATCATAAGGTACAGATTCCAGCAACCAATTTTCCAACTCTTTTTTTCCTTCTACAGTAATTTTGTATAGTTTTCTTTCTTGGTCATCCATTCCTACAGATGAGACTAGTTGATCGCGAGTCAAACGGTCAAGAGTCGTGTAAATTTGGCCAGGATTAATTTTCCCTTTAATTCCTAAGAGGTTTTCCAACTCTATTTTTAACTCATAACCATGATTAGTTTTTAGTGATAGCAATGTTAATATTCCATACTTAACCGACATACTTACTCAACCTTCTTTGAGAGATGATATAATGTTTATTTTACTAGCTGTAGCACTAGAAATCCAAGAAGCAATAAGAGTTAGAAAAACACCAGCAATCAGTGCCGCTATAATATTACTTAAAGGTATTTGAAAAGAAATAAATCCACCGAAAAGTTCGGATTGGGTGGTGACATAAAGTAAAATTAGACTTGATACTATACCCCCAATAACTCCCGACACTCCTATAAGCAGACCTTCTCCAATTATCATCTTCCTAACTTGTTGTTTAGTAAAACCTAGTGCCCGCATCGTTCCTATGTCGGAAGTGCGCTCCAAAGTGTTCATCAATAAAGTATTAGCTGTCCCAATACTAGCTAGCCCTACGATAAAAACTAGCATGGTTAAAATTAACTCATTCATACCAGTCAATGCTGAAGTAGTTGATCTAATTTCGTCCTCTACCGTTTCAATTTTTGAAAGGTGATTACCAAAATCTAACCATAACTGATCTCGTAATTGTTCACCAGTAAATCCGTCGTTTAAAGTTAGTAGTACGTCAAAACTATTCGTCCAACCAAATTCATTATTTAAATGATGCTCATCCATAAATGCGACATAGCCCGCGTAATGGGATGTTTTCACAACGTCAATGACTTCAAGTTGTTGTTTACCTGAAGGCGTATTAATGGAGATATATTCGCCAATATTTCCTCCCCATTCATCAAAAGCTCTTTCACCAAGAATAACAGATGGTTCCTTCGTCAACTCATTAAAAATTATATCTTCTTTTTTTGATTCCTCAAATAATCTAGGTCCCTCTTTATCTACAGCTAGGACAGAAAATTGTCTCTTTTCTTCTTCGATTGTTTCCCATGTAATTGGCGTAGCCTCCGTTAAAAGCTCAACATTAGCAACAGACTCATAAGATAGCAGCTTTTCTCTATCTTCATTCGACCAAGGAGCTTCTGAAGTGACTCTTAGGTCTCCTCCATAAGTATTCCTAATTTCATTTTCATAACCTTCAGGAGCAGATTCTATAACTGCACTTAGTAATAATATCACTGCTATCCCAACAGCAAGAATAGCGGAAGTATTGGCATTTCGATTTAATTGTTGTGTTATGCTTTGAGCTGCCAGGCTGCCAGAATATCCGAAAAAAATCTTCAAAATAGGTTTAAATATCTGATTCAGACCCATTAACAATAATGGAAACAACAGAATGATACTTGCTAAAATAGCTATATAAGAGGCAGGATGGTCGATAAATACAAAAGAAAGTAAGCCAGCTCCAAGAATAGTCCTATATATGTATTGTTTTATAGAAAAATGTGATTGGTTTTCTGTTTTTAATGTCAATAACACAGAGGTTTTTCCAGCATTGTATATTGGAAATAAAGAAAAAACAACAGGAAATAAAATTCCGATTATTACAGCAGTTAATGTAGGTATTTTCCAATTCAATGTGTATACCATGTCAAATTCAAACACAGCAAGTAAAGTTTGCATGAACATATCTCCAAGCCATATTCCTATGGGTACCCCAATAGCTGTACCTATTACAGCCAAAAATATCACTTCAATAAGAATGAGCCTAGAAATAGAACTTTGCAGATAACCAAAACTCTTCATTATCGCAAATTCCTTTTTTCTCTCCATAACAGTTGTATAAATCATGTTAAAAACAATGAAGCCACTAATTAACATCGATAACCCAGCAATTAAGTAAAAAAATGTATAAAGTCCCTCTATATCATTACTTTGTCGATCATCTGCGACAACTGGTTGTGCATAGACATTTGAATCACGAAATTCTTGCTGGAGAGATTGAAAAAGTTTTTCTCCATCTTCGTTTGTTTGAAATCTTAAATATGAAAGCTCGTTTTCCATGCCAGTCCATTCTTTTAACAAGCCAAGAGGAGCAATAATTCGGAAACTCTTTTGTTCAGCACGTTCCCAGTCACTCGGACTTGCAAGCAGCTGGGTATATTCAACGATAGCGGAAATCTTAGCTTCTCCTAAATCGGTAAACCGAATTGAATCACCTACCTTTTTATTTAACAGTTTTGCAACAACGTCCGGTATCACCAATCCTTCATTATCTAAAGTTCCTTCAATAACTGGAAGTTTTAGCAATGAACTATTTTGATCACTTATGCCTGTAATTCGTACAGACCTTTGATTTAGGGAATGATTACCCTCAAGCTCAAAGAAAGCTTGTTTATCAAGCGCCATTAATATTTCTGTTACAGCTGGACTAGTCACAACCGGTGTAACCAAATCTTCGGAATAAGTATGATCATCGCTAAGAATCCAATAATCCGCATTTGCCACATACATTTGTTCATAATAATTGAAAACATCATTTGTTGTTTTGTCTGCAATCAGCATAGAGGTTATAAATGCTATACCTAAGATAATCCCAAGCATTGAAATAAAACACCGTTTTTTATTTTGTATTATGTTACGCCATGAAATTCGCCACATATTCAGCATAATCGTCATCCTTTCGAGAAATCACTTGATCAATAATTCCATCTTTAAAAAGAATAATTCGATCAGCAAATCCAGCTGCGAAAATATCATGCGTAACCATTAAGATCGTTTGATTATTTTCTCGATTAAACCTAGATATTAAGCCAAGAATTTCTTCGGCTCTATTTCTATCTAAATTTCCTGTTGGTTCATCGGCTAATAAAACAGAAGGATTATTGACCAGTGCTCTTGCTATAGCTACTCGTTGTTGTTGACCACCACTAAGTAAATTAGCTCGTTTCCGACCAAGTCCTTTTAGTCCAACAGCATCTAGTAATTCTAATATAGTTTGGTTCTTTTCTTTAGTTAAACTACCATCTGCATGAAGAGGGAAAGCTATATTTTCTTCTACAGATAATGAAGGTAATAGCTGATAATTTTGAAAAATAAAACCTATGTACTTTCTACGAAATATCGTTCTTTCTTTTTCTGTCATATTACTTAGATTTCTTTGATTTATTAATATATCTCCTTGAGTGGGTGTATCAAGACCACCCAATAGTTGCAGTAATGTACTTTTTCCAGAACCACTTGGTCCCATTATAGCGACGAATTCTCCTTCTCTAACATTCAAATCAGCACCTTTTAATACTTGAGTTTTTTCTTGTCCCTGTATAAATTCCTTTTTTAAATTATCGATTTTAATCATGTTTTAAATTCCTCCTATCCTTCACAGAAATATTATATACTAAGTATATATATTATTAAAGTAAATTTATTCAAAACCCTTTAAAAAAATGATTTTAGACATAAATACACCTATATAAACATATACTTAGTATATAACATATAGATGTATTTTGTTTCAGAAACATAGAATATTTTATCTTTTATAAATTTCTAACAAACAGTATATCTGAATGGCGGCAGATGTGAGGCAATTTTCAAAAAAAGAAATGAAATTAAAGTGTACCAATAAACAATAGAATTTCTTCAAAATCATCAATAAAATATTTAAAGCACCTTACTAGTAATAATTAACTAGATAATAGAATGAGAATGGCGATCGTATCGCTAGAAATCCTACTTTCTCGCTATTGTAGGAACCCCCGTTTTACAGTATATTATTTGTAGTTAAGGCATTCTTAATAATAGGGGGTTATCAAATGCGTGAACATAGACGGAGAAATACAGCTGCTTTCGTATTTATGGCATACTTTACGTTTGCGGTAGGAATAGTATTGTTTTGTATAGGTTTATGGAATGCAAATATGGAATTAAATGAAAAAGGCTATTATATTGCTGTTATGATATTGGTTGCTGTTGGAGCAATTTTAACGCAGAAGGTTGTTCGAGATAACGCAGAAGACGATGCAATTATTGAAGAACAGAAAAGAAAACAAAATTTAGCAAAGAAGGAATAATTTTAAAGAGCAGAGTGTCCGCCGTAAATTTCACGGAGGGCACTTTTTCTTTTTATAAGTTTCCGTTAGCTATTATTGATTCTATTATTATATGAGAAAATAACGTAGAATAATAGGTAAAAGGACTTATGGAGAAAAACATAATGAGAACACATTATAGATTTAAATTATTTATCGTATTGTTTGCATTAGCGAATGTGATTACGATTACCATTACTACACTTGATTATTTTCGATTAAAGCAGCAAATAATCGAAGACAATCAATTTAAAATAGAGCATGCCACTGATACGGTAAAATATGCGTTAAAAACAATCGATAAAGCATATTATTTATTAGATGAAAAAACTGCGAAGAGTATGGAAATACATACAAGTGCACTACAGGAAAAGTATAATTTGAATCCAAATTTTGAAACTTGGGATTTCATTGAGTTAAGTAAACAAATGAAGATGGATATATATATTATGGACGAAAATAATATAATAATTTATGGCAGTGTACCAGAAGAAATTGGTGTGGATTTTTCCGAGTGTTGTACATCTTTTAATAAAATATTAAATAAAAGAAGAGATGAAGGCAAACTTTTTATTGACGGGATTGATCTAGATCAACAAAGTGGAGAAGCTAAAAAATTTAGTTATATGGCTACAAAGGATAAAAAGTATATCATAGAGCTTGGTTATTCTCTAAAAAATGAAGAAATTTTTCAGCAGTTTAATTTTTTGACGATCATTGATGAACTCGTACCTAATTTCGAACTGATTGAGGAGTTGCATGTATTAAATTTTGGAGGGTTGCCGTTTGGTACAACAAGAGGATATAAAATTTCGACAGAACAAAGAAAAGCATTTGAAAAGGCAAGAGAAAATAATGAGATTGTTGAAATAAAGACAAAGCATAATGGGGAAAATGTAATTATTCGTTATGTACCTTACTATTCAGAATATGATGATGGTGAAAATACAAAAATAAAAGTAGTCGAGATTATGTATAATACACATGATTTGGATGATGTGTTACACGAAAATTTAAAGGTTTTTGTTGTGCAGCTTATTATTATTTTAGTCGTTACTATCCTTGTCTCATCATTGATTGCGAATTGGTTTGCAAAGCCAGTCTATTTGGCATTTCATGATAGCTTAACAAAACTGAAAAACAGAGCGGCTTTTAATGATGTTATTGAACAATTATTAGTAGATCGCAAGCAAACTATCTCTTTATTAATGATGGATTTAGATAATTTTAAAATAGTCAATGATACAATGGGACATGGAAAAGGGGATTACTTACTTTACTTAATTGGTCAAACAATAAAAGAAACCATTAAAGTGGAAGGCAAAGCGTTTCGATTAGGTGGTGATGAGTTTGCTATTGTTATGCCTAATGCGAATAAAGAAGAGTCGATACAATTGGCGAAAAAAGTAATTCAAGCTATAGAAGACAGGTTAAATAACGAAAATGAAATTAATACATTTGCTGTCTCAGTGAGCATCGGTATTGCTTTGTCAGAGGAAACAGATAATCAGGAGTCGCTTTATAAGAAAGCAGACATTGCCTTATATACAGCAAAAGATAAAGGTAAAAATCAATTCATCGTATATCATCAAGGGCTTATGAGAGACATGCTTGAAAATGAAGCTTAATCCTTTATTAATCGGGAACATAACATTTGTACGAAAGTGACACACTATGGACAAGATTAATGAAAGGAGCGAGCGTCAGTGGGAAGAAAGATGAATTATGGTAAAGATTATAAATATATACCTGCTACTTCTATAGCGAGTGGATCAGGCATTGAGGTCCTTCCGGATTTATACCAATTCACCATTCAAATAGTAAATATCCATATGGTAGGTTATCCTAACAAAGAATTCGTACTAATTGATGCAGGAATGCCAATGTCTGCGGATCATATTATCAATGCTGTGGATGAAAGGTTTGGAAAAAATAGTCGTCCAAAGGCGATAATTCTAACTCACGGACATTTTGACCACGTAGGAGCATTAATAGAGTTAATTAATCGATGGAATGTACCTGTATATGCTCATGAAAAGGAAATCCCTTATTTAACGGGAGAAAAAAGCTATCCAGTTCCAGATGCTACTGTAGAAGGTGGACTTGTAGCAAAAATGTCTCCAATTTTTCCAAATGAACCTATTGACCTTGGAAAGAATATAGAAGTATTACCGTCCGATGGGACTGTACCAAATTTACCTGAATTTAAATGGATTCATACTCCAGGTCATTCACCGGGTCAAGTTGCGTTGTTTAGAGAAAAAGATCGAGCATTAATTGCTGCAGACGCATTTGTTACAGTCAAACAAGAGTATCTGTACAAAGTATTAACCCAAGAACATGAAATTAGTGGCCCACCCAGATATCTTACAACTGATTGGAAAGCCGCTAAATCGTCTGTTGAAATATTGGCGAAGCTTAATCCTTCAGTAGCTGTAACAGGACATGGCTTACCAATGGCAGGTGAGCAATTAGCAGAAAGTTTGAATAAGCTTATCCTGCATTTTGATGAGATTGCCAAGCCTGAGTATGGAAAGTATGTTAATTAGATACTTTGCAGCGTGAAAATAGATAATTAAAACTTGGTAGTATCAGGGTTCACTTCCTTAGTTGATTTTCAAATAACTGGTTGATTGAAAATTTAACTATATTTAAAGATATTTTATCGTTGTATTTGATGAAAACTGTGCAGTAGCTGGAGTCTACAGTCCTTTAGTTTCAGCATCGTTGATTTCCGCCTTCGGGCAGTTCGCTTTCCGCGGGCAACGCTTCAGCTTCCTCAGAAGCAAAGATCGCTTCTTGCGGGATCTTCAGCTGTTGCTTTTCCCGCAGGAGTCGACTGCCCTCCGGCTTCAATCAAACATTGTGATAGTAGTATCAAACTGTGAAGAGCAGTTTACCAAACACACCCAGCGTAGCATACTTCCGAAGCGGTAAGGCTATTACTTTCTAAAGTTACTGCGCAGTTTATAACTTTTGTGCAAAACAGCTTTACCACTATATTCGAGTTAATCAACGTTTTTTGTTTTAACTCACTTTGTTGGTGTGGAAAAATAAGAAATCCGCTCCGTAGCCTGTAATGAATCTTTTCACAGGAAAGGAGCGAATTTTTACATATAACCTTAAAATCGATCGATGTTTAATAACGTTTTATGGATCATGAATTGGTCGCCATTCTCCCTAAAGGTCCCTCTTCGGTTATGATTCCTTCCAGTTCAAAAACTGAAATTGGAAACATTGGTAAACCATATACATATGCAGCAAGTTCATATTGTTGAAAATAGATTACCAATGATTTGTCGGCAATATAAAAATCTTGATCCGGTCTAATCGATATAAAAGGTTCAAGTGTTGTAATATTTCGTTCGGCGATTTGTTCTGCAATTTTTTTGGACAATACTTCTACATAGTTACTATTCTTCTTAAATAAATTATTTAACTGGTATGAAGCCCCGGTCAGTGTATCGACAGTTAGTGATTTCATTAAAGTTAATCCATGAGCAGCATAAGGAAAAATAGCATAATTAGAAAAAGCGATGCTTACTATATTTCTTTCATTGGTTTTCAATTCAAACGTTCCAAGCATTTCCGCGAAATTGGTTGTATTTTGTTCCTGGTATTGTAATTTAACTAAGTTATTAATGACATTAAATATTTCCTGATTAATTATGTGTTGAACATATCCATTTTGTAAGCTATATAGTCTCGGATAATACAGTGTCATTTCTTGTTGATGAATTAATCCTGTCTTAATTACGACAGGTACCGTTATTGAATACATAAAATTCATCCTTATATGGTTAGTGCTTTATTCTATTCAATCATTAAACAAATGTCCTTATTTCTATTTTGGAAATTCATTCATATAAGTTACAATATATGTAAACGATAAAAGAGGGATTTATGATGAGGAAATATGGAATCATCATCGGAATTATCATCCTGCTTGTTGCTTGCTCATCACAAAATTCAGAGGACCCAGTCAATCTTGATGACAGGGAAGTCTCTTTTAATGCGGAAATAGTAGAAGCACATGAAGGATATTTAATGATTACTCCTAAAAAAGATGAAGATGAAATAAAATCAGCTGATCTTATCACTGTATCAACAAAGGATGTTGAGCTAAGTGACATGAATGGAAATAAAATTCAACCATCGATGTTTAAAAAAGGGATGGAAGTGGAAATTGTTTATGACGGAATGATTGCAGAAAGTTATCCGGCTCAAATAGTAAAATGCTATGAAATTCGAATTATTTCTGAATAAGTATGACTAAATTGCTCTATCTGCTCATGATATAATGGAGGAAATATAAATACAAAAGGATGAACTAATCGATGAATGACAAAAAAACCGGCATCTATGAACAAATGGAGGAATTATTCGGATTTATTTTAAATAATGTAGACCGTTCAAAAATATCATCTAAAAATAAAGCACAAATTAGAGAGGAGATAGTCGGTTTGCAGTCATTTGTAGTTAGTGCAAGACCGGCACGGATTGCAATTGTTGGGAGAAGGGGAGCTGGAAAGTCTAGTTTAATCAATGCAATTTTTGGAGAGGAAAAAGCGGAAGTTGGTGACTATAAATCCCAAACAGGTGCTGGAAAGTGGTACTTATTTGAAAATGAATTAGGTGGCATTGATATTTTGGATACACGTGGACTAGGTGAATCTCATCGTCCTGAAGAATCCACTATAACTGCAAGTCCATTAGAAGAAGTTAAACAATCTATAAAAAACAAATGTCCAGATGTTATTTTATTTTTATGTAAGGGAAAAGAAGTAGGTTCACGTATTGATGAAGATCTAGAGCAGCTGCAGCAATTAAAACAGGATGTGTATGATATGCATACATATGATGTGCCTATAGTCGGAATTGTGACACAAGTTGACGAGCTTGCTCCGGCATCCAATAGCGAACCACCGTTTGACCATCCTAAAAAACAAGAAAATATTCAGGCGACAGTAGAACTACTCGAAGAAAAAATTAGAGAAATTATTACAACACCAGTTACCGTTATTCCTATAAGTGCTTATATTGAATATGAAAATGGCAGTGTCGTCTATGACAGACGCTGGAATATCGATGTATTGCTTGATTATTTAATTACAGAATTGCCAAAAGAAGCACAAGTAATATTAGCCAAGGTCTCTAAAGTTAAGTCAGTCCAAAAAAGGTTAGCAAGAAATATTGGAAAAAGTGTCATGGCTGTTACCGGACTTGTCGGGGCTAGTCCTGTACCAATGGCAGATATGCCGATTATAACTGGGCTCCAACTTTCTATGATTGGAACCATTGCAATGATTAGTGGAAAGAAACTCAATCGTAAAACGATCATTCAGTTTTTAGGAGCAATGGGGGTTAATGTAGGGGTAGGTGTTGCACTAAGGGAGGTTTCAAGACAACTTGTAAAAGTTTTTCCAGGTGCCGGTAGTATTATATCTGGTTCCATTGCTAGTGCAGGTACTTACGCGCTTTGTGAAGCGGCTATTGCTTATTTCATTGATAGTAAGTCACAAGAAGAAGCAAAGAAAGTATATGAACAAGAATTAGAGGAACAAAAGAGAAAAAACTAATATATGAGAAAGAAGGAATATACGAATGTACAAATCAAGACAAAAACAATTAATGAGTTATATTCAAAACGAGTTAAAAGTCGATGGCATAATATTAATGTCCCCTAACAATATATATTATTATACTGGATTTCATGCAGAACCTCACGAACGATTTTTTGCGCTTTTTGTTCACGCAGAAACAGAAAAAACAATATTATTTCTGCCAACGCTTGACAAAGATGCCGGTGAGAATTTTGCAGTAACAGATAAAATTGTCTCTATATCTGATACTGAAAATGCATTCGAGAAATTTTCAAAGACTGTTGGGACTTCATTAAGTTCGTTTGCAATTGAAAAGTCTGTTGTCACTGTACAACAATATGAACTCTTAACAGCATTATATCCCCATGCACAGTTTGAAAATATTGAACCTTATATTGAACGAAAACGAATAAGAAAGTCACCAGAAGAAGTAGAATATGTCAAAAAAGCAATTCAGATTACTGAAAAAGGATTAGTGAATACGTTGGAATTAATTCAGCCAGGTATGACTGAATTGCAAATTAAAGCAGAATTGGAATATCAATTAATGCAATTGGGACCAAGTGGAATTGCCTTTGATACAATTGTCTTAAGTGGAGAAAACTCTGCACTGCCACATGGTGTACCAGGATCACGAAAAGTTCAGCGAGGAGACTTTCTTTTGTTTGACTTTGGAGTGACTGTAAATGGATATCATTCTGATTTAACCCGTACCTTTATTGTTGGAGAAGGTTCACTAGAACAAATGAATATTTATGAAACTGTATGTCGGGCAAATGAAAAAGCTATTGATACAATAGAAGTTGGTAAACCTTTAAAAGAAATAGATTTGGCGGCAAGAGAATATATAAATGCGAAACATTATGGGGAATATTTTACCCATCGAATTGGTCATGGTCTAGGTTTGGATGTACATGAACAACCATCTATACATAGTGGAAATGAAACACTAATAGAGCCTGGAATGCTTTTTACTGTAGAACCAGGAATCTATGTACCTGAGGTTGGAGGGGTACGAATTGAAGATAATGTTTATATAAATGATGAGGGAGAGGTAATTGTACTCAGTTCCTTCAGAAAGGCTTTAACATATATTGCAGTTTAATGTAAAAGAGAATGTAGGAGGAATTTTATGATTGAATTTGCAGATTTTCAAAAAGTAGATATGCGGATTGGGACAGTGGTGAAGGCGGAACCTTTTCCCGAAGCCAGAAAGCCGGCAATAAAATTAGAAATTGATTTTGGTGAACTTGGCATCAAGCAATCTTCCGCTCAAATTACTAAAAGATACTCGCCAGAAAAACTAATCGGTCGTCAAGTTGCTGCAGTTGTAAATTTTCCTTCGATGCGAATTGCAGGATATAAATCGGAGGTATTGGTACTTGGAGGTATGTTGGGTACGGATGATGTTGTTTTATTAGCTCCAGATGATCAAATTGAAAATGGCACTAAAATTGGCTAATAATTATTATTAGTTTTTTAAGAAAGTTGAGTCAGATATTTTTGTACATAATAACAGTATGGTACGATGAGAGAAAATAATAGAGGAGGAATATTTATGGCTACTATTCAAAAAGGTAATAATAAATTTTATATTGGAGAAAATGAAGAAACACCAATTGCTGAAATTACATTTAAACCGAAGAATGAACAAACTATTATAGCTGATCATACGTATGTTTCAGATGAATTACGTGGAGAAGGTATCGCTGGTAAGTTGCTTGAAGCATTAATTGATTATGCTCGTAAAGAAAATAAAAAGATTGTTCCTGTATGTTCTTATGTAAAACAAAAAATGGAAAGAACGGAAGAATACCATGATCTAATTGCAAAATAAAGTGAGGACACCTTGGTGATACCAAGGTGTTTTTTTGTATTGGTTTTGACAAAATAGTGAATGCAAAACGAAAACTTATCTATTGTTCTGTAAATAATATATACTTAAAAGGAAAGGAAATGACGGAGGAATTATCTTGGTATCAACTACTGCTTTAATTTCGATAGGAACAATAATATTTAGTTTTATGATTGGAATATTATTTTATTATTTGATCGTTTCTGACACAAAGGAGATTAAAAAGCAACGCATAGATCATGCACTTTCTTATCTGATTAATTTTGTTTTATTTATTTGGGCCGGAAAAATCATTCTCCATATCAATAGATTTATTTCGGACCCTTTTGCTGTATTAGCTTATCCAAGTGATGCGAATGCCTTTTATATTGCGACTCTATTATTATCCGGCACAATCGCATATCAAGTAATGCGCGGAAAGTTGGATGGTGTAAGCTTATTGAATACATTTATTCCGATTTTTATTTCCGCCTTATTCACTTACGAATTTTTACAATGGACAGTTCATGGAGAAAATCAAGCAATTATTCAACTTACTTGTTCCGCAGTATTATTAGTTATTTATTTTTTACTATTGGAGAAGATGAATGTAACAAAATCGAACTTACTCACTATTATGCTATGGATCATGGTTCAAGCGTTCATTGCTATACGTAATACGTATTCAATCGTCTTTGGATACTCTATCTCTATTTATTTTTTTCTAATTTTATTTATTCTAGTTTTCATTTATTTTGTGTATAGTATTAGAAGTAGATCAATATAAATTAAATACTATTTTACTTAGAGGAAGCGATTTAACTGGAGGAATATTAATGAGAAAATGGATTATAATACTTATCGTTGTCGGTTTACTCGGATGGGCAATTTACGATTTCACTTCAAAGCAGATTGCCAAAGAAGAAGATCCGGAAGTAGGAATCGAAAAGGACAATTCGGCTCCGGATTTTGAACTTACTACAATAGATGGAGAAACAGTGAAGTTATCTGAATTTCGGGGAGAAAAGATTTTACTGAATTTTTGGGCAAGCTGGTGTGCACCTTGTCGATCTGAAATGCCAGATATGCAGAAATTTCATGAAACATATGATGATGTTGTTATATTGGCGGTAAACTTAACGGAAACGGAAACAAGTAAAACGAATGTAACTAATTTTTTAGATGAGTATGAAATCACCTTTCCCGTACTCATGGATAGTGAGACAGTTGTCGCGAATATTTATAATGCAAGGGCACTACCGACTTCTTATTTAATTAATTCAGACGGTAGGATTCATAATATAGCAACTGGTCCGCTAAATTATGAATCAATGGTTCAAGAATTTGATAAAATGGATTGACTGTACAAAAAAGTGCGTAAAATGTAAACATATGTGTAAACGAAAATGACTCTCCTTACATTTATTATTAATGAAGGAGAGATTTTTTTATGGTGAAAATTTTTATTGATCCTGGTCATGGAGGCACAGATTCCGGAGCAACAGGAAACGCCTTATTAGAAAAAAATATAACATTACAGATAGCATTAGCGGTTCGTAAGTATTTAAGTGAATATAAAGGTGTTTCAATAAAAATGTCTAGAACGACAGATAAAACAGTTACCTTAAATGAAAGAACAAAAGAAGCAAACAGTTGGGGAGCAGATTATTTCCTAAGCATTCATATTAACGCTGGGAAAGGTACTGGATTCGAGTCGTATATTTTTAATAAATTATCAGATACAAGTTCTTCGGCGAAGAAAAGAACGATTATTCATAAAAAAGTTTTAGCAGTTAATGAATTAAGAAATCGGGGTCAAAAGAAAGCTAATTTACACGTCTTACGTGAGTCTAAAATGGAAGCTGCTCTTACAGAAAATGGTTTTATTGATACAGCCATAGATGCAATAAAAATGAAAGATAAAGCTTGGATTGCTCGAGTTGGTAAGGCACATGCAGAAGGTATTGCACAAATTTATAACTTAAAAAAGAGTTCACCTCCATCTACTCCTACTCCCTCTAAACCCACGTCAAATTCAATCAAAGACACGTATAAAGTGATTAAAACTACCGAGGGCTATTCTACTGCACAAGATGCAAAAAATAGGAAAAACAAGAGATCAACCGTATCAGCTGGTACGTATTATGTATATAAGAAGGCTTCTGGGATGCTGAATGTGACTAAACAGAAAGGGACTCCGGGAAGTTGGATCAACCCTACAACATCTTCACCAAAACAGCCTTCATTTAAAGTCGGAGATCATGTTGTCATTAAAAATAGCGCCAAAACTTATGCTACGGGAGAAAAAATACCGAGCTGGGTAAAAAACAAGTCATTAACAGTTCAGCAAGTAGCCTCGGAACGCCTGCTACTAAAAGAGATAACCTCCTGGGTGAAAAAGACAGACGTATCGAAAAAATAATAAAAAGTATAAGATTTCTGGAAAGAATTTGGTTTTATTGATTTAAGAAGTATGAATAGAGGCAGTTAATGTATGAACATTTCTTAATTTATCCAACTTAATAAAATATCACTTGTCCAATTGTATACGTTTAGTCTGTTTAAGTTTACAAAAGGAACTTAAGCAAAATCCCAGTGTTTTTATAAAAGTATCCGTGAGTGTTGATAGTATGCACGATGCTTCGATACCAAAAATACTGGGGTTTTTAATGATGTTGATGATAGAATTCCTAAGTTCGTTTATTCTGGTTTCAGTTGCTAATAAATGAGCCGAGGGGTCTTTAATAGAATACTAAACTAGTTAGAGCGTGTTCTTTAAAGGCCTTACAGTCTTATATTGAATATGAAGAACTACAAAAATTAACGATAAGATAAACCTTTTAGCCTATTGAAGTGTGGCTTGTTATTGGATAAGATAATTTAGGTTGTTTAAAGTTTTTAGCAGATAAGAAAAGATTTATACTTTCTTACTGCTCACTTAACTAAAGACTCCCCCTATGAAGGGGCATATTTTCTTTAGCGATAAGCTAAGTTTTCTAATTAAAAATTCATTAAAAAAGGAAGAGTAGAATGAAAAAATGGATAATGTTTGGTCTAACAATACTTCTCAGTTTTACACTAGTCGCTTGTAATTCTAAGGAAAATATCGTTACGCTTCAAACGGAACAAGATGGCGTTATAAGTGAACTTACTTATAAAGCGAATGGAGACAAAGTAACTGAACAAACTGCCAAAAATGTATTGCCTTATGAATCAATAGGTGTAACCACTTCAGAGGAAGCAAAGGAAGTATTAGACGATTTAATAGTCGGCTATGATGATACAGAAGGGGTTACACATAATATGGATTACCAAGATGACAAAGTAATTGAAACACTAACGATAGACTACGAAACGGCTGATTTAAATGAAGTAAACAAATTGTCTGGAGCCTCGTTTGAAGGAGATGTAGACAAAGGAATTAGTTTAAAAAAATCAGTGGAAATGTTACAAGAACAAGGATATGAAGTTGTTGAGTAATCTACAGAGTTAAATAGAAAGTTTTTTAGCACCCATTGAGGTGCTTTTTTTCATGCCCAAATACTTAAGGTGGCATTGATATTGTAGATGCCTCATTGGAATGAAATACGTTTACTTAGCTAATAAAAAATTTGTTGATCGATTGTTGACTAAATTCAGCGAGCAGCAACATAAAAATAGCCAAACTACCCTGATAAATTCTTCATAAAAACTTTTAGGCTTGAAGTTTCGTTCACTTTTAGTTATGGTAAATATACAACTGCATATACTAACAAGTCTTCGGGGTCGGGTGAAATTCCCAATCGACGGTGATTAAGGATAATTCCTTACAGCCCGTGACCTGTGTCATATAAATGACATGGCTGATCTGGTGAAACTCCAGAGCCGACAGTGATAGTCTGGATGGGAGAAGAATTGTTAAACGAGTAAATAAGTGGAGTATATTTTTTTGCATTCCTTCTTTATACATTTATTGGATATTAATGGAGGCATTGAAATAGTATGTCTATTTTCGTGTACTTTCACACGCTTATTTGCTTATTTAATAATTGATTTTTAAGTGCCTCTGAAGAAGATTCAGAGGCATTTTTTTGTTTTATGTAAGGAGGGGATAGGTTGTTAGATGAAAAATATATGCGTTTTGCAATTCAGTTAGCGGAACAAATGAAAGGTCAAACAACCCCGAATCCGCCTGTTGGTGCAGTTGTAGTTAATAATCAAACCATTGTAGGTTTCGGTGCACATATGACATCTGGAGAAGCCCATGCAGAAGTTATTGCATTAGAAATGGCTGGTGAAAATGCAAGAGGTTCAACGGTATATGTAACGCTTGAACCGTGTACTCATTTTGGAAAAACGGCTCCTTGTGCAGATCTATTAATCGAAAAGCAAGTGAAAAAAGTTGTCATTGCTTGTATCGATGTACATGACAAGGTTGCAGGAGAAGGAGTAGCTAAATTAAAGGATGCAGGAATTGAAGTTGAGACTGGATATTTAAGGCAAGAGGCGATTCATTTATATGATGTGTTTTTTTATTCCATTACATCAAAGTTGCCATTTGTAACAGTGAAAACTGCTGTAAGCCTAGATGGGAAAACAGCTACTGTTGGGCAGGAAAGTAAATGGATCACGAATAAAACGGCTCGATTAGATGCACATCTTTACCGTCATCAGCATGATGCTATTTTAGTTGGAGTAAATACCGTTATAAAAGACAATCCAAAATTAACAACTCGCATCCCTGGTGGAAGAAATCCAATCCGTATCATTTTAGATACACATTTACGTACTCCTACAAACGCGAAGATAGTTACTGATGGTGAGGCTGAAACATGGATTTTTATAGGTAAACGAACACCCTCATCGAAACTAAAGAAGTTTACTCATTCTTTCGTGCGTATATTTCAGATGGAAGATGAAACATTGGAAATGAGAAAGGTTTTGGAGATATTAAGTAAAGAAAACGTCTCATCACTATTTGTTGAGGGTGGGGCAACTATTAATGGTTCCTTATTAAAAGAAAAATTAATTAATCAACTAATTATATATATGGCACCTATCTTGATTGGTGGAAAAGATGCTCCAGGTCCATTTGGTGGAGAGGGATTCCATCATTTAAGGGAATCGTATCATTTACAAATTAGTGAAATTACCCAGATCGATGATCAAATTAAGATTGTTGCTAAAAAGGAGGATATGAATGTTCACGGGAATTGTAGAGGAAAAGGGTCAAATAATTGATTTAAGTAAAGTTACTGAACGCGCAATACAATTAACGATACAAGCAACTGATGTTTTAGATGACATCAATATAGGTGATAGCATTTCAGTTAACGGGATATGTCTAACCGTAACAGCTTTTAACAAATCATCTTTTAAAGTAGATGTGATGCCTGAAACGATAAAGGCGACTTCACTCTCATCGTTAAAAAATGGCTCCTATGTCAATTTGGAAAGAGCGCTTTTACCAACGGATAGAATGGGTGGTCATTTTGTAACGGGGCATGTTGATGGATTAGGGAAAATTACTCAAAAACAATTTGTGGAGAATTCTATTTATTATAAAATTAGTATCTCTCATTCGCTCATTCCTTATTTTGTTTTGAAAGGATCTGTTACTGTTGATGGTGTTAGTTTAACAGTTTTTGATATAGAAGAATCAGAATGTACGTTAACTATTTCACTAATCCCGCACACAGCAGCTGCCACGATTCTTGGAGAAAAGAAGGTTGGAGATATAGTTAATATCGAATGTGATTTACTTGCAAAACATGTCCATCATTATTTAGAAAAAAACATAAGGATGTGAGAAGATGTTCAACCCGATTGAAGAAGCGATCCATGATTTAAAACAAGGCAAAATCATCATCGTTATAGATGATGAAGATCGAGAAAATGAAGGTGATTTTGTTGCCTTAGCTGATAAAGTGACTCCAGAAATGATTAATTTTATGATTACTCATGGGAAAGGGCTAGTTTGTACTCCGATTTCGGAAGAACTGGCCTATACATTAGACCTTTCTCTTATGACAAATAAAAATACGGATCCTTATAGTACCGCCTTTACGGTCAGTATTGATCACATTCAGACTACTACTGGAATTAGTGCCGAAGAACGTGCACTCACTATTAAGGCATTAACAGAAAGACAGGTGAAAAAGGAAGATTTTAAAAGACCTGGTCATGTCTTTCCTTTAATAGCTAAAAAAGACGGTGTACTTCAACGAGCAGGACATACCGAAGCAGCAATCGATTTAGCAAAACTAAGTGGTGCATTTCCGGCTAGTATTATCTGTGAAATTATTAAGGAGGATGGAACAATGGCTCGTCTTCCTGAACTAGTTAAAATTGCCGAAAAGTTTGAGATGAAATTAATTACTATTAAAGATTTAATTTCTTATCGTAAACACCATGAATCACTAGTTAAACGGGAAGTAGAAACAACTCTTTCAACAGAATATGGAGAATTTAAGATGATTGGCTATTCTAATAAACTAGATTCTAAAGAACATATTGCCTTGGTGAAAGGGGAAATTAGCAAGGGGCAACCTGTTTTAGTGCGGATTCATTCAGAATGCTTAACGGGAGATGTTTTCCATTCGACTCGATGTGATTGTGGTCCACAACTCGATCAAGCCTTAAAGATGATAAGCGATAAGGGACATGGGATTCTAGTATATATGCGCCAAGAAGGAAGAGGAATTGGATTATTTAATAAACTCAGAGCATATCAACTGCAAAATGAAGGGCTTGATACAGTTGAGGCAAATGAAGCCTTAGGTTTTCCTGCTGATATGAGAGAATACGAAATTAGCGCACAAATTTTGCTTGATTTGCATGCAAATACTATCGAATTAATTACGAATAATCCAAAGAAAGTAAAAGCGTTAAAAGATAATCAAATACATGTTATAGATCGTGTAGAGACAGAGTTAGCCATACACAAAGAAAACAGTAAGTATCTGCATACAAAGCAACAAAAATTGGGGCATTTATTATCACTTTAAAATAAAGGAGATCTGAAATTGAGCAAAGTATACACAGGTAAGTTAGTAGGGAACGAACTAAAGATTGGAATTATTGTTGGCCGTTTTAACGACTTGATAACAAAAAATTTAGCGGAAGGAGCGATCGGTGCATTAAAAGGATACGGGGTACAAGAAAGTAATATTGATGTTGCATGGGTGCCCGGTGCTTTTGAAATTCCGTTAATTGCTAGGCAGATGGCGGAACGTCCTTATGATGCTATTATTGCTTTAGGTGCAGTCATTCGTGGAGCAACTCCTCATTTTGATTATGTATGTAATGAAGCCGCAAAAGGTATTTCGCAAGTAAGTTTACAGAGCGGAAAACCTGTCATCTTTGGTATCTTAACAACTGATACGATCGATCAAGCAATAGAAAGAGCAGGCACAACCAATGGAAACAAAGGCGCTGATGCCGCTGCAGCAGCAGTAGAAATGGCAAATTTAGTTAAAGAATTGAAAGAATGAGTAAGCCAATTTGCGATAATGTGAGCAACTTTCAGAAAAAGTGAGCCAATTTCATAAGTGATTATAAATCTAGTGATGTCTAATATGATAATCTTTCTATTTTATGTAAAGAATCTCTTTTAATCTTTCATCAACATAGAAAAGTGGCGAATACTTCAATTGGTTTTTTTGAAGTAGTACGCTAGTATTGGTATAGAGAAAGAATATAAAGGGGATGTTTCCGATTAAAATAGATTTGAAATTTTATCTTTATCAAATAGTAGGCGTATTAATTATTTGGATCGGGATGACAATTTTTCGAAAAGATATGGATGCATCAGGAGAGATAATTTATTATGTAGTTACTTCCTGGTTATTATTACTGATCGTATTGGCTGTGAAAAAATTTATTCGAGATCGTAAAACAAATGAAAAATAAAATGAATTCTGTTTCAAAAAACCTCTATTTTATAGAGGTTTTTTCTTTTCATTGAAGGGAAGATAGTAAAGTAAATGTCAATAAATGTACATAGAACCGTGCGAGTATTGTAACTAATACACGGAAATGTTTATTCAATATCCCGTATACTGAAGATACAATATTAGTTAAATATTTTTGTTTATATAAAGGCAAAGGAGATGGAATGAATGGATCCGTTAATCATTGCCCGCCTACAGTTTGCTTCTACGACTATTTTCCATTATTTTTTTGTTCCAGTATCAATTGGATTAGCATTCACTATAGCGGTAATGCAGACGTTGTATGTCATCAAAGGGAAAGAAGTATATAAAAAGATGACGAAGTTTTGGGCGGTATTGTTTTTAATTAATTTTGCCGTTGGTGTAGTAACAGGTATATTGCAAGAGTTCCAGTTTGGTATGAACTGGTCAACGTACTCACGGTTTGTCGGCGATGTTTTTGGTCCATCACTTGCGATTGAAGGTTTATTAGCATTCTTTATGGAATCTACCTTTATTGGGTTATGGGTTTTTGGGTGGAATCGACTATCAAAAAAATTACATCTTGCGTCTATTTGGCTCGTATCTATCGGGACTATATTATCGGCATTTTGGATTTTGTCAGCAAATTCATTTATGCAAAATCCAGTTGGATTCGAATTTGCAGATGGTCGAGCGCAAATGAATAATTTTGGAGCGATTTTAACTAATCCGCATTTATGGGCTCAATTCCCTCATGTGTTGTTAACATCGTTAGCAACAGGCGCATTTGTTATTGCAGGGATAAGTGCTTGGAAAATAGCTCGAAAACACGATCTCGATATGTTTAAACGATCTTTCAGAATTTCTATAACTATTGGCGCTGTTGCGGCATTCGCAATATTATTTACAGGACATTGGCAAGCACAATACCTTGTGGAATCTCAACCAATGAAAATGGCAGCGGCTGAAGCGCTCTGGGAAACGAGTGAAGATCCAGCTCCATTTACCGTGTATGCAACAGTTAATCCGGATGATAAAGTAAATGATTTTGAAATACAGATCCCATATTTGCTCAGCTTTTTGTCTTTTAATCAGTTTAGTGGATCCCTGGAAGGGATGAATCAATTACAGGAAATGTATGAGGAGAAATATGGACCTGGTGATTATATCCCCCCTGTAACGACATTGTTTTGGGTTTTCAGGTTCATGACAGGTGCTGGTGGGGTTATGTTGTTATTAGGGTTTTATGGCATGTATTCGACTAGAAGAGGTATGCTGCCAGAAAACAAATTTTATTTAAAAATGATGCCATTTGCTATTGCTTTACCATTTATAGCAAACACTTGTGGATGGATTTTGACGGAAATGGGAAGACAGCCATGGGTTGTTTTTGGATTAATGAAAACAGAGGATGCTGTATCGCCATCTGTTACTGCAAATGAAATGCTTTTTTCTCTAATTGCTTTTACAACGATGTATAGTATTCTTGCGATTGTTACTATTTATTTGTTCGTTCGTCATATTAAAAAAGAAAACCATGACGAATTTGAACCTAGTGTAGCACAAGATCCTTTCGATGAAGAAAGAGGTGCAGAACATGTCTCTTAATGAATTTTGGTTTATCTTAATAACCATTTTGTTCGTTGGGTTCTTTGTATTAGAGGGATTTGATTTTGGTGTCGGTATCGTTTCTCGTTTTTTAGGGAAAAATGATCAGGAGAAACGTGTGTATATAAATACGATTGGTCCATTTTGGGACGCGAATGAAGTATGGTTAATTACTGCTGGAGGAGCAATGTTTGCTGCATATCCACATTGGTATGCAACCATGTTCAGTGGATTTTATATTCCGCTTGTCTTTATGCTGCTCGCCTTAATCCTCCGAGGTGTATCTTTTGAATTTCGCGGAAAAGTAGAAAACGATAAGTGGAAAAACACCTGGGATTGGGCTATGTTTATTGGGAGTTTTTTACCTCCGATTTTATGGGGAGTTGTTCTAGCTAACTTTATGATCGGAATGCCAATCAATCAAGATAAAGAGATGGTTGGATCATTTCTTCAATTTTTGAATCCTTTTGCTTTACTTGGCGGAATGATGTTTCTAATGTTGACGATCACACATGGGCTACAATTTATTACGATCCGAACAACAGGTGAATTACAAGAAAGAGCCCGGCAACTTGGACGGAAAGTAGCTCCTATAACTATTATTCTTTTCTTAGCATTTATAGTCGTAGGGTATATAATTTCAGATGTATTTACATTTCACGGGCAAACATTTATGGTCCTACCAATCCTTGCTTGGATATCTTTGCTGTTTGCAAATCTGTACAATACACAGAAATTAGACCTAAACGCTTTTGGTTTAACTAGCATAACGATCATCTTATTAACAGGAAGTATTTTTATTGGAATGTTTCCACGGGTGATGATCAGTTCAATTTCGGATGCCTATAGTTTAACTGTATATAATGCGGCTTCCGGCGCTTATACGTTAAAAGTAATGACTTATTTTTCCTTAACCCTATTACCATTTGTTCTAGGCTATACAATATGGAGTTATTATGTATTTAGAAAACGTATTAAGAAAAATGATGAGTTGGAATATTAATGAAACGAAATAAAGGATTTCCTACCTACCCAGGTTCTTTACTTGTTCATGGGTTATTAACGATATTTATTTTAGGTGAGGCTGCAGCTATTATTGCCCAAGCGTATTTTTTAGCTTGGGCGATCACCTTTTTATTTATGAGAACGCCAATTACAGAAGTGATGAGTGATATTGGCTTCTTTTTTGTTGCATTTGTTTTGCGATATATTATTGTTCATATTGAGATGGTGTTGGCCGATCGGTATGCATCAAAATCAGCTCGTATGTTACGTGATCGTTTAATGGATGTATACTTTAACCAAAGTATTTCTTTTGTTCAGCGAATTGGGACTGGGCATCTCGTTACACTAGCGATGGAAGGGGTCGACCATGTTAGAAAATATGTTGAAATAATTGGTATCCGGATGCTAAAAACAGCAATAATTCCTGTAGCGATTGTCATTTATGTCTACTTCTACGACCCGATCTCCTCTGTGATTTTAGTAGTTACCGTGCCAATCGTCGTTATTTTTATGATTTTACTTGGAATGGCAGCAGAGAAAATGGCAGATAAGCAATATAAAACATATACGCGATTGTCCAACCATTTTATTGATTCATTAAAGGGATTGGAAACATTAACTTACTTAGGAAAAGGTCGTACTCATGCCAAAAAAATTCATCGAGTAAGTTCAGAATATCGGCAAGCAACGATGAAGACACTTCGCGTAGCATTTTTATCCTCCTTTGCGCTAGATTTTTTTACGAGTTTGTCGATCGCATTTGTAGCTGTCGGATTAGGTCTACGATTAATTGATGGAGAAATAATGTTATTACCAGCATTAACTATTTTACTGTTAGCACCAGAATATTTTTCACCTATAAAACAAGTCGGAAAAGATTATCATGCAACATTGGACGGACAAATTGCAATGAATAAGATTGATCAATTGATCGAAGGTCATCCGTTAACTAAAAATGAGCCGCAATCTGATTCCCTACGTTTGGAAAGTGTGATTAAGATCGAATTTAACGATGTAACGGTAGAGATGGACGATAAAAAGCTACTTGATGGGATTAATTTTCAAGCCAATAAAGGTTGGATTGGAATAATCGGAGCAAGTGGGGCAGGGAAATCTACGTTAATAAATGTTTTAGCCGGTCGTTTAACCCCAGTTAAAGGATTTATTAAATTAAATGATCATTCTTATTCCAACTTACATTTTGAAGAATGGTTGAACAATATTGCTTATATTCCACAACATCCATATATCTTTCCGATTTCGTTAGCAGATAATATTCGATTTTATCAACCGGATGTATCGGATGAAGCGGTAATTGATATTGCAAAAAGAATAGGCCTAAAATCTTTCATTGATACATTGACAAACGGAATTAATGAAAGACTTGGAGAAGGTGGCAGATCCTTAAGTGGGGGGCAGGAACAGAGAATAGCGATTGCTCGAGCATTAGTTAGTAATAAACCAATTATTTTCTTAGATGAGCCAACTGCACACTTAGATATTGAAACAGAATACGAGATAAAACAATTAATGCTTGACGTATTTCAAGATAAATTAGTGTTTTTAGCAACACATAGATTGCACTGGATGAAACAAATGGATACTATTCTTTTCTTGGAAAATGGAAAACTGATTGGTCAAGGTACACACAAGGAATTAATAAATAATCATGATGAATATAAGCAGTTTATTAAGCGGAAAAGGAGAGAGAGCAATGACTGACTGGGTATTACCTTATATCAAACAGAACAAAGGTCGGATCGCTCTTTCTGTTTTTTTCGGATTTTTAGGGATTGCTTCTGCTGCAATGTTGCTATTTGTTTCAGGTTATTTAATTTCAAAATCTTCGCTTCGACCTGAAAATATTATGATTGTTTACGTTCCAATCGTCTCTGTGCGCGCTTTTAGTATCGGGCAAGCTCTATTTCCTTATTTGGAAAAATTAATGGGTCATGATATTGTCCTACGTATATTAGCTAGTTATCGAAAAAAATTATACGAGATATTAGAACCTCAAGCCCTTGATATTCAAAGACGTTATCAAACGGGAGATATATTAAGTGTTTTATCAGACGATATTGAAAAATTACAGGACTTTTATATTCGAACATTATTTCCTAGTGTAATTGGAATCCTTGTATATGGTGTAATAGCCATCGTATTTGGTTTTTTTGATTGGATATTCATGTTATTAATGGTTGGATTACTTGGAGTAATTGTATTTTTAATACCAATTATGTCCTATGTACTTATGCGAAAAAAACATATTGCCATTAAAGATAAAAAAGGAAAACTATATCAGCATATAACCGATGCTATATTTGGACAATTAGATTGGGTCGTGAGTGGACGGGTGAATGAAGTAGTTCATCGTATTACACATGAGAATTTTTTATTGATGAAAAAAGAAAACAATCTTAAAAGATGGAATCATATAAGGGATGCTCTTTTACGATTAATTGCTGGAATTTCTATCATTGCTGTAATGATTTGGGCAAACAACCAAGTTGATTCAGCAGTAATTTCACCAACTGTTATTGCAGCATTTGTCCTGATGATGTTTTCTATAACGGATGCTTTATTACCAATAAGTGAGGCTGTCGAAGAAATTCCTGCTTATGTAGATTCATTGCAAAGGATAGAAAAGATTCAAAATCAACAAGATATCAATAACGCACCAGTTGGAATAAGTCATTTACAAATTCAAAAACCTGTAGTAAAACTTCAAAATATAAGCTATCGCTACGATGATGAAAATAAAAACATTATTAATAATTTAACTCTAACAATTGATGCAGGAAAAAAAGTTGCAGTATTAGGAAAAAGCGGAACAGGTAAATCTACATTATTAAAATTACTTTCTGGCCTTTTGCAACCTACAAATGGAACGATAATGATTAATGATATAAAAATGACTCGCTCACTGTTAGCGAATGTTGTTTCAATTCTAAATCAAAAACCACACTTATTTAATACAACAATTGCAAACAATATCCGAATTGGTAAATCTAATGCGACAGAAGCAGAAATTATTGAGGTATTGAAACAAGCACAAATCTATGAATTAATTAAGCAACTTCCTAAAGGGATTCATACACAAATGGATGAAATGGGAAAGCGATTTTCTGGCGGAGAAAGACAACGAATTGCGTTTGCACGTGTCTTAATTCAAAATACACCAATTATTTTAATGGATGAACCAACAACAGGTCTTGACCCTGAAACGGAAAGTGAATTATTAAAAACGATCTTATATGCTGCGAAAGATAAAACAATCATCTGGGTAACGCATCATTTAGCTGGAGCAGAATGGATGGATGAGATTATCTTCTTAGAAAGTGGAGAAATAAAAATTCGTGACTCTCATGTAACATTAATTAAAAAGAATGAATATTATCGTAAGCTGTATGAAATGGATGAAGGGTTAAACGAATAGTATGGAATTATTTTTGCTCGTCTTTGTTTTTATATCACTATAATAGTAAATCCGAACTGATGTACAGTTATTGTGGAATGACTTTAAATCATAGTTCGGATTTTTTGGATTAAAAACAATTCGATTCCGGCTTACTTGTACAAAAATCACGAGTAAAATCATTAATTATTCGTCAATTATTGGGCAACTTTTATTCTCTTCAAAAAGTGTTTACATAATCAGATAGTATTGATAGGATATAATTTAAATATAGCATAAACATACATGTAACCGATAATTTTATCAAATAATTCTTTCGTAAGTAGATTGAATATTCAAAATATAGGAATTTAAATGTAGGCGACTGAAAGAGTCATGACGATCAGACACCATTTCATTTATTTAAAAAGGAGGATTATATAAATGAATCAAGTAAGCAATCGGTTCAGTAGCACTCGGTCCGGGAATAATCACATTAGTTTGGTCGATGGCAAAAACGGTCGTTTAATTTATCGTGGTATAAATACAATGGAGTTAGCTGTTCATTATACGTTTGAAGAAGTATGTTATTTAATATGGAATAGTACACTCCCTTCAAAAGAGGAATTAATTACATTTAAAGAAAAGATGTATGCAAAAAGAAGATTGCCTAAGCACATTTTGAATATATTGGAAAATCTTCCATCCGAAATGGAATTTATGAGTATTTTGCGAACATGTATATCTGCTTTAGGCTCCAAAAATTATACATGGAAACCAACATTGGAACAAGCAATAGAAATAACTTCTGTCACCCCAACTATTATTGCGTACATATACCGGAAAAAAAGAGGCATGGATTTTATCCCTCCATCATTAGATAAAGGACATGTAGAAAACTATATTTATATGTTAACAGGTGAAATACCTAGAGAAGCTCAAGTAAAAGCATTGAATGCTTATTTAATTTTAACAATGGAACAGGGAGTAAATGCATCGACCTTTGCAGCTAGAGTAATCACATCCACCGAATCAGAAATGGTTTCTGCTGTAACAGGAGCAATTGGAGCAATGAAAGGATCTTTACATGGTGGTGCTCCGTCAAAAGTAATTGAAATGCTAAATAAAATTGGTGATAAAGAAAATGCAGAATTATGGTTAAGATGCCGATTGGAATGTGGTCAAAAAATCATGGGATTCGGTCACTATATATATAAAGCCCCAGACCCACGCGCTCTAGCTTTAAGAGAAGTTACTAGATCTCTATTAGGGCAAAATAAATTACTTGATTTAGCATATTTTGTAGAACAAACTGTAATTCGTTTACTGAAGGAATATAAGCCAGGTAGAAAAATTTACACAAACGTAGAATTTTATGCTGCAGCAGTATTAAGAGCAGTAGACATTCCAGAAATATTGTTTACACCAACTTATACCGCGAGCAGAATAGTTGGTTGGACAGCAAATATACTTGATCAATCAAAAAGTAGGAAATTATTTAATCCACAAGTTTTATATGAAGAAATATTTCCTAAATAATTCGGATGGATGAGTAAACAGTTCTCATCCATTATTTTTTTTATCTTTTTAATTAAAAATAAAACAGCACTCTCATATATGAGGAAGTGCTGTTTTTGTATATCATAGGGGGTAATTATTTTGCGTTTACTTGATGTCTGCGTTATCGCCGTTATTAATACCAATAATACCATTGTTAGGGTTTACAGATTTAATATCTGCATTGTCTCCATTATGTATGTCGATTAAGCCAGATTGTAGTGCAGAAAATGCAAACCCTAGAAGTAACGCCAAAGTCATTAATTTTTTCAATGTTCTTCACCACCTTTCTTATTTGGAAAATTATTTAGCTCCATCCTATAATAGGTTGCAGCATTTTTATATTTATTAGTTTTGAAATAAAAATCTCCTAATTCTTTTGCTATTCCTTTTGCATTTTTAAACAAATTATTATCTATAAAATAATTTAGAGCTTCTGTTTTTTTCTTAATAAATTCAGCTTCACTATCTTCATATAAATCAATACTTCCTTTTAATGAAGATAATCGGTGATAATCTCTTTCTGTTTTGAGATATTGCGATGAAGTTCTTGCTAATTTTTTTGCTTCGCTATATTGATTAAGTATTATATGACATTCAATAATTTCAATTAGTGTAACTAGAATACTTTCAGATTTGATCTTTACTTTTAGTTCATAAGACTTCATAAAGTGTTTTAAAGCTTCCGAAAGATTATTCATTCCTTTATAAACGAGTCCCTGATTATGAAAGACTCGTGCTTTGTGACTGTTGAATTTTAATATTTTGGAGTAGTTCATCGCTTTTTCTAATTCTTGTAATGCTTCTTTAAACATAAAAGTATCACAGTATATTGTTCCTAATAAATTATGTACGATAGCTAAATTTTCCAGATCACCGTTATTTATATAAAGTTTGATAGATTCATCGGCATGTTTTTTAGCTTTAAAATAATCGGCTAATTGATAACTTGTTAAAGCTAAGTTAAAATTCATATCTGCACATATACTAGTTGAATGACGAACTGTCTCTAGTAACATATTAAAAAAGTAGTAACTCGATTCTAAATTATTTTTTCTATAAGCAGATATACCTTTATAGTAATAGTAACCCTGCTTAAGTAACTGAGGGTATTCATTCAAATTATCATTATCAGAGATAAAATAAGTTAATATGCTGTCTTCTAAGTCTTTTGCTTTATCTAACTCATTTACTTTATAGTAGTAACTGCATTTTAAATAGAAATAAGTCCATTCTTGATGGATACAATTTATTGGCTCCTGAATAGTAGTCAATATTTTTGAAGTGTTTATAACATCTGATAGGATTGTATCGAATAATACCGAAAGTTGTTTTTCTAAGTTTTGATCAGGATTATTACAATCCAATAAATAACTATCATTTACTTTAAGTTTTTTAGCTAGAAATCGGATCGTATCCTCTGACGCTGAATACCTGCCAGATTCTAAATTACTCAGATGACTAACTGATACAATACCTTTTGCTAATTTTTCTTGAGAGAGATTGTTTTTCATTCTTATGTAACGAATTCTTTTTCCTATATGCATTTCTATCTCCACCTAAATAGTATAATTATTATGTACAATGTTCAAGCTCATTAAGGAATTTTTGATGTTTTGGTCGGAGTTTTGGTTATATCCAAAATTGACTGTGTTTTCGTCGATTTATTTGGTTAAAAATCGATAACTTTTGTAAAATGATAGTTTTTCAAGAGATTTTATTAGATAAATAGTTTTCAATCCCAAAAATTTAGATACTATTTTGAAGTGATACGTAAAAAGTAACCATCCGGGTCTGCGATTTTAAAGCCTCTCATGCCCCAAGGATAGGTTTCTGTATCAACTTCTATTAGATACGAAGCATCTAAACAACGCTGATATACATCTTCTAATTTATTTACAACAATTATTAATTCGAACCCATTTCCTTTTATGTTGCTGTTAGCCTTCTTATTAAAATAGTGATCATCTTCTAAAGAAGACTTAGCTGTAAGCAATAAAGAAAAGCAATCATAATTGAAACGGCCACACCGATCATTTCGGCCAGAAAGTTCTAATCCGATAATATTTTCATAAAATTGAATTGATTGTTCTATTTCATCTACATATAGTTCTACTCTGAAAAGTACACTCATCTATTTACTCCTTTTCAATGTTATTTAATACAGGATAATTTACAATAGCCAATTTATCAATTATATTTGGCTATTTGTGTTAATTTTGACAAAATTAGATTGAATTCATTAGATAAATACGATATACTTAAATCGTTATGAAACAACATTTCATTAAATGAAATGTTAAATGGAAGCGATTTCAACTTTTGTCGAAAGAGGGCGGTATCTCATTAAGGTGAAAAGGAGACACGTTCATGACAGTCAATAAAAAAATGATGACTGCGGCACAGGCAATAGTAACTGTTTTAAAGGATGCAGAGATAAAGCATGTGTTTTGCGTTCCTGGTGAAAGTTATTTACCGATTTTAGATGCTTTATATGATGAATCTAGTATTCAGGTAATCTCTGCACGACATGAAGGCGGCGCTGCTTTTATGGCTGAGGGATATGCTAAGTCTACGTTAAAGCCAGGTGTAGTCTTAGCGACGAGAGGTGTAGGTGCAGCGAACTTATCAATTGGAGTGCATACAGCATTACAAGATTCTACACCGATGATTGTATTACTTGGCCAAGTGCATAGTAAATTTAGAGGAAGGGAAGGTTTTCAAGAAGTTGATTTAGACCAATTTTTTGGACCAATTTCCAAATGGGCTGTGGAGGTTAGAGATGCGGAACGAATGCCAGAAATTATGGAAAGAGCAATTCGGGTTTCCCAATCTGGCAGGCCTGGTCCCGTTGTTATTTCCTTACCGGAAGATGTATTACCAGTGCAAGCAGAGATGAGATTCAGAGGAGTCTTTAAAAAGCCAAGACCGGCACCTTCGCATTCAGAGGTCACAGACGTTAAACACCGATTAAAGCAAGCTAAGCGTCCTTTGTTAATAGTAGGTGGTGGAGTAAAAAGTTCCGAGGCAGAATCTGTTCTTCTTTCCTTTGCTGAAAAATTTCATCTACCTGTAATTGTAGCTTTTCGGAGACATGATGCATTCCCTCACGATCATTATTTATTTGTAGGACATTTAGGGTTAAGTACAAGTGAATACGTAAACCAAATGATCGAGGAAGCAGACACAATTATCGCTCTAGGAACACGTTTATCTGAGGTAACGACAATAGATTATACATTACTTAAAGATCACCATTCATTAATACATATCGACATTAATAATGAAACATTAGGTAAGGTATATAATCCGGAGATAGGGATTGTGGCAGATGTAAAGGAAGCTTTATCTGCTTTTAGTCACTTCGAAATAACACCTATTTGGAAAGAGTGGGCAATGGAAAAGAGAGCGGCTTATGCAGAAACAAGTAAATTAAACATAATTGAATCAGATGTCATTAATAAACAAGTTATTGCTACTATACAACGTAAGTTACCAGAAGATTCACTACTTACAAATGATGCAGGAAATTTTGCCAGCTGGATGCACAACTTCTATTTATTTAAAAAACCGCATACATATGTAGGTCCAACTTCTGGCGCAATGGGGTATGGAATGCCAGCAGCGATTGGGGCAAAGCTTGCTTTTCCTGAAAAGAAGGTAGTCGCCCTGGCAGGTGATGGCGGTTTTATGATGACTGCTAATGAACTGGAAACCGCAGTTAGATATCATATTCCGATCATTTGTCTCGTATTTAATAATAATATGTATGGAACGATACGGATGCACCAGGAGATGCATTATCCAGAAAAAGTTATCGGCACTGATTTAGGATATGTTTCTTTTAAGAAATTAGCTGAAAGTATTGGTGCCGTTGGTTATACAGTGAACAAAATCGAGGATTTTGACTCTGCGTTGCTTGAAGCATTAACAAGTGATCAAGTATCCGTTATTGAAATTATTACAGAAAAAGAACAAATCTCAGTTGCTACGACAATTCAGCAAATTAGAGAGCGAGCTAAAAATTAGTTCGATATATTTTAGAGGAGGCATTCATATGACAAAAGCATTATTGAATGTAGAAAAACTTTCAAATTTTATTAATGGGGAATGGGAAGCTGGAAATGAATATACGGCTGTAATTAACCCAGCCACAGGCGAAGAGGTTGTTCAAGTACCTCTATCAGATGAACATTCTGTTGATAAAGCAGTTAAAGTAGCAAAAATTGCCCAAAAAGAATGGGCTCTTACGCCTGCTCCTCAACGTGCGGAAGTATTATATGAAGTTGGTAAAATCATGAAAGAAAGAAAAGAACATTTGGCAAAGTTATTAACTCTTGAAAATGGGAAAGTCCTTGAAGAGGCAAGAGGAGAAGTACAAGAAGGAATCGATATGGCATTTTATATGGCGGGAGAAGGAAGAAGACTTTTTGGCCAGACAACGAATGCAGAATTAAAGGATAAATTTGCGATGAGTGTTCGAGCACCTATAGGTATAGTAGGTATTATTACTCCGTGGAACTTTCCGATTGCTATTGCTACATGGAAGTCCTTTCCTGCAATAATTTCAGGTAACGCTGTTATTTGGAAACCGGCAACTGAAACCCCAATAATGGCGTATGAACTTGCAAAAATATACGAAGAAGCAGGATTACCAAAAGGAATTCTCAATGTAGTTTACGGAAAAGGGAGTACGGTAGGAGATGCAATGGTTCATCATGACGATATACGAGTTATCTCCTTTACAGGATCAAACGAAACTGGAAGCCATATTGCCGGAGAATGTGGAAAACAATTGAAAAAGGTGTCTTTAGAATTAGGTGGTAAAAATGCAGTTATCGTGATGGATGATGCGGATATAAATTTAGCTGTAGAAGGCATCGTTTGGAGTGCGTTTGGAACGAGTGGACAGAGATGTACAGCATGTAGTCGTGTGATCGTTCATGAAGATGTTAAAGAAGAGCTTGAACAACGACTTCAAACAGAAATGGAGAAATTAACGATTGGAAATGGTTTAGATGAGAGTGTTAAAATAGGCCCTATTATCAATAAAGCTGGGATGGAAAAAATAAAAAATTATATTGGTATCGGAAAAGATGAAGGTGCAAAACTGTTAGCAGGAGGCTATGCTTTAACTGAAGGCGAATTGGGTAAAGGAAATTATTTTGCCCCAACTTTATTTACAGATGTTACTAGTGATATGCGTATTGCACAAGAAGAAATTTTCGGTCCGGTCGTTTCATTGATACCAGTAAAATCTTTTGAAGAAGCGATTGAAGTTAATAATAGTGTCACATATGGATTATCAAGTTCTATTTTCACACAAGATGTGAATCGTGTTTTTAAAGCACAACGAGATTTAGATACAGGAATCGTATATGTCAATGCTGGAACTACAGGAGCTGAAATTCATTTGCCATTTGGTGGTACTAAGGGAACAGGTAATGGACATCGTGATTCAGGTGTTCAAGCATTAGATGTATTTACAGAATGGAAAGCTGTTTATGTCGACTATAGTGGTAAGTTACAGCGTGCCCAAATTGACGTTGAATAAAACTTCTCAGAGAAACTAACATATTTATGACGTCCTTTATATATTAGAAGTAATGTAATCAAAAGGAGCTGATCAGATGAAAGTAGGTGTATTAGGTTCAGGATTAATGGGTAAAGAAGCAGCAAGAGACTTAGTTGCGAGTGAGAAAGTTTCATATGTAGGGTTAGCTGATATAGATCTCAGCCGAGCACAGCAAGTTTGCGATATGCTTGGCTCAACTAAACTATCTGCATATGAAGTTAATGCTGCTGATGCAATAAATTTAGCAAATTTCATGCAACAATTTGATGTAATTATTAATGCATTGTTTTATTCTTTTAATGAAATTGTAGCTCAGACTGCAATTAAGGTCGGAGTGAGTTCCGTAGATTTAGGTGGGCATATCGGACATATAACAGATAAAGTATTAGAGCTTGATCAAGAGGCAAAAGAGAATGGGGTAGCCGTTATTCCAGACCTAGGAGTTGCGCCCGGTATGATTAATATTTTATCTGGATATGGTGCAAGTAAGCTGGATGAATTAGAATCATTAAAATTATATGTGGGAGGAATTCCATTAAATCCGGAACGTCCCCTAGAATATAATCACGTATTTTCAATGGAAGGAGTATTTGATCACTATACAGATCCATCACTCATTATCCGGAATGGAATTAAGCAAGAAGTTCCTTCATTATCTGAAGTGGAGCGGATTTATTTTGAAAAGTTCGGTCCATTAGAAGCTTTTCACACTTCGGGTGGAACATCAACTTTATCACATTCTTATCCAAATTTAAAAACGTTAGAGTATAAAACAATCCGATATCCTGGTCACGCAGAGAAATTTCAATTACTGGTTGATTTAAATTTAACGCGCAGAGAATATGAAGTTGATGTAAATGGAGTAAAAGTGAGCCCCCGTGACGTGTTATTAAAGGTGTTAGACCCAATCGTTGAGTTGGGAGATAAAGATGATGCTGTGTTATTACGTGTACTTGTTTCTGGTAAAAAAGCCAATGAGGAAAAAACGTATGCATATGAAATGACAACATATAAAGATCGCATTAACAATGTCACAGCAATGGCTAGAGCTACAGCTAATACAATTTCCATTGTCGCACAAATGATAGGGGACGGAACAATTCATAAAAAAGGGGTTTATCCACCCGAGCAAATCGTACCAGGAGATCTATATATTAATGAATTAAAGAATAGAAATGTTCAAATTTTTGAAAAGGAAACAACCCAATCATCAGAGATTGCAAATGCTTGATTTTCCCGAGGCTAGCACATAACGTAAGTCATTTTCTACAAAGACGAACTATATTAGGTAAGCGTAGGAAATATACGTAGACTCCTACGGGAACAGTACGAGTCCGAAGATCCCTGTAGCGACTTGAAAAAGGAGCTACAGAAGCTGAGACCGTACCCGTGGAAAGCGGAGTATATTTCCGAAGCTGTTATAAACCTAACATAGTTCGTCTTTTCTTTAATAAAAATACTTTTGCACCAGCATCAGTTTTTAATCATTTACCGTATATTTAATTGAAGGAAGGTATAATTATGAATCAAAGTGTGATGAAAGCAGTATCCATACTTGATTTATTTATTAATGAAAAAGAATTATCTCTACAAGAAATTGCACAGAAAGCTAATCTTCCAAAACCGACAGCATATCGCCTTCTTTCTACATTAGAAAATCATGGATTACTCTATAAGGTTAAAGAAAGTGCTCATGACAGCAGATACGGCTTAGGATTAAAACTTTTGGAACTTGGCAATTTAGTTTCGGAAAGACTTGAACTCAGAGAGGTTGCTTTACCTCATATGGAAAAGTTAGCAGAAGAAATTAATGAAGTAATCCATCTAGTAGTCATGTATCAAAAAGAAGCAACGTATATAGAAAAAGTAAATAGTAGAAGAGCATTAAGTTTGCATACAAAAATCGGAAGGAGTACTCCTTTATATGTCGGCTCAGGTCCTAAAATGTTACTTGCTCATTTACCAGAAGACGAACAGGAAGAATTATTAAAAGCTCCGACTTTATTTTCATTAACAAATCGTATCATTGATAAAAGGGCTTTAGTAAAAGAACTACAAGAAATTAGAAAACAGCAATTTTCTTATAGTGTAGATGAACAAGATGCAGATACAACCGGTATTTCATTTCCCATATTTAATTATGAAAACAAAGTTGTTGCAGCATTAGCAATAAGTGGACTATCAAGCCGTTTTCAAGATGAAAAATTAGAATTAATGAAGCGGCATGGAAGTGAAACAGCTCGGAGAATATCCAAACAACTAGGATATAAAGGATGATGGGGGAATGAAGATGAATACGATATTTATTGCTGGTCATGCAAGATTACCATCAGGGATGGCCGCTAAAAGTATATATGAAACGTTAACGATTACAGCTGAAATTGATAAAAAGTATGGTGTAATTGTTTCTACTAGCTGTACACTTGCCACTATCCATGCTCAAAAGTTTGTAGAGCAACTTTTACGTGGATACAGTTTACAAGATGGAATAGATGCCCCTGTAAAAAAAATCCGAGAACACTATCTTGGTAAAGCAGGAAGTGCATTGGAATCAGCTTTAAAAGATTTATATAAACAGTATGAAAAGATGTGATACTCTATTTAGGATCCTCATTTTTTGACCATTTAGATATACAGTCTTGATGCGGACAATAAGCGTGCAAAGCTCTATATGAAAAGTGAACTTACGCTCTGGAAAGTGTCGCTCGATCTATGCAAAGTGAAGTTCCGCTCTGCAAAGTGAAGTCCCGCTCTGCGAAGTGTCGCTTGCTCTGTGCAAAGTAAACTCCCACTATGCAAGGTGAGCGCGCTCTGCGCCAATGCAAAAATGGTGCCAGATTCAAGGAGAGACGATTCCCTCTTGATTAAGTGATCTGAAATGAACACTTAATGGAGAGTGTAGGGTAATCGCCTCTTGCAGATTGATTGCCTTAATTAATAGATTGAGAGACCAAACGTCTTTGTAGACTAAACTAGACGATTGGTTCCTTTATCTTCATAATTATGCCTCAGGCTCCCAAGCAGGTAGCATTTTATTTAAAGGTTTATCTTTTCTGTAGCCTAATACATACTCTGCTTGCATAATTGTATGAATTTCACGTGTACCTTCATATATGACTGGTGCTTTAGAGTTTCTCAGGTAACGTTCAACTGGATATTCGTCTGAAAATCCATATGCACCATGGATTTGGACAGCATCATCAGCTGCTTTATTGGCAAAATCACATGCTTGCCATTTGGCTAGAGAAGTTTCTCGAGTATTGCGTTTTCCTTCATTTTTTAATTCTCCGGCTCGGTATACGAGTAGACGACTCATCTGCAAACCCGCTTCCATATTTGCTAACATTTGCTGAACGAGTTGATGTTTACCAATTGGTTTACCAAATGTCTCTCTTTCATGGCAGTAATCGATTGATGCTTCCATACATGCCATAATTTGCCCAACAGCTCCAGCAGCAACGGTAAAACGACCATTATCAAGCGAGGCCATGGCAATTTTAAATCCCTCACCCTCTTTTCCGAGTAAATTATCTTTAGGCACTTTTAAGTTATCAAAAAATATCTCCCCTGTATTACCTGCACGAATACCTAATTTACCTTTAATTGCTTTTGAGGAAAAACCTTCCCACTCTCTTTCCACTATAAAAGCTGAAATTCCATGATGTTTTTTAGTTTTATCTGTATATGCAAAAACTAAAAAATGATCTGCTACATCACATAAAGAAATCCAAGTTTTTTGTCCATTTAAAATATAATAATCTCCTTCTTTCACTGCTGTCGACTGCATAGCGGCAACATCTGATCCAGCACCTGGTTCAGTTAAACCGAATGCACTGACTTTTTCTCCACGTGCCTGAGGAACGAGATATTTTTGCTTTTGTTCTTCCGTTCCCCATTGTAAAATGGACATGCTGTTTAATCCAGTGTGTACGGAAACTGCGGTTCTAAAAGCAGTGTCTCCACGTTCTAATTCTTCGCAAACGATCGCTAAAGCGTTATAGTCCATTCCACTGCCGCCATATTTTTCGGGTATACATACACCCATTAATCCTAAATCAGCTAATTTTTTGATTATGGCCGGATCAAAATATCCTTCTCGATCCCATTTTGCAATATAAGGCATAATTTCCTGATCTACAAAACTTCTAACCGTATTCCTTAACATATTCTGTTCTTCCGTAAATTGAAAATCCATCAAACTCATCTCCTTATTTATTTCTTTATTTTTTTATTTGTTTTTAAAATTTCTTCATTATGTTCTCCTAAATCAGGAGGATAGTGTCGGTAAGAAACAGGTGTTCTTGAAAAGTGAAGAGGGCTACCAATCAGTTTAATTGCACCGGCAGACGGATGCTCCATATCAATAAACATGTTTCTAAATTGAAGTTGAGGGTCGTTATACACTTGCTCTAAATCTTGAATAGGACCACAAGGGATATTAGATGTGTCACATCGCTTTTTCCAGTAAGCAGTTGACTGTTGTAAGAAAGCCCTCTGCAAAATAGGAATTAATTTTAATCGATTTTTGACCCTAGAAGGATTTGTTTGAAAGCGAGGGTCATCCGCGAGTTCATGTTGTCCGATAATCTTACATAAACTTTGAAACTGATGATCATTTCCAACAGCTATTACCATTTCTCCATCTTTCGTAATAAAAGTTTGATAAGGAACAATATTTGCATGTTCATTACCTAATCGCTTTGGAATTTTACCATTTATCAAATAGCCACTACCTATATTAATTAACGAGCTGACAGCTGAGTCATAAAGTGAAAGATCTAATTTTTGGCCTTTGCCGGACCTTTCTCGCTCTATTAAAGCGGCTTGAATTCCAGTGCTTGCATACAAACCAGTTAATACATCGACGATAGCGACCCCTAATTTTTGAGGACCCGATTCTTCTGTACCTGTAATACTCATTAATCCACTCATTGCTTGAATAATAAAATCATATCCTGGCATATTCTTGTAAGGTCCAGTTTCTCCAAACCCAGTAATGGAACAATAAATGATTTTTGGGTTGATTGCTGAAAGAACAGAATAACCTAAGCCGAATCGCTCCATCGTCCCAGCTTTAAAATTATTAATAATAATATCGGAATCTAGCACAAGCTCTTTTATTTGTTGTAGACCGTAGGGAGACTTTAAATCTAGTGTAATACTTTTTTTATTACGGTTTGCACATAGATAATAGGCGCTAACCTCATTTTTAAATGGTGGTCCCCATCTTCTTGTATCATCTCCCTTATCAGGAGATTCAATTTTGATAACATCAGCACCTAAGTCACCAAGGATCATTGTACAGTATGGACCAGCTAGAACACGAGATAAATCCAGGACTGTAATACCGTTCAGCGCTCCATTCATTCTATTTCACCTCCTTGTTAAAAATAAATACAAAAAGCCAGTTCAAACTAACTTAAAAAAGATTTAAGTTAAGTAAGAACTGGCTTATACTTGCTGGAACAATTTTGGCATTAAATTGTAAGCAAGCTAGGCAGTTTATATGATCTTCCTTCTATTTTAGCTTATTTTAATAATATTGTAAATATCAGGTAGGATTATTTAATAAATGTAACAAGTAGATTACTAGCAATAATATAAATGTAAAATACTAAGTCGTTTAAAATTATGTCAAGAGGTAATCCAATGTAATAAATGGTAAGTTTACAGAATATATCCTAATTTTTAGATATCACCTTTATGAAAAACTATTTATTTATTAATGTTTTTCAGTTTGAAAGAGGAGCAGAATTTTTACTGGAAATGACTGGATTCATTATTACAAAAAACTGGTGATATGATGAATTCACAAAATAAAAACACTCAAAGGAGAGCGAGAAATGTTTAAGAAGTACAGATTTATTATAGCAATATTAGTTGTTGGGTTGGTGAGTGCTGGATTTGGACAGTCTGTTGGAGCGACAGCAAAAACTGATGACACAGATGCACAGACAAATAAATTTGTTTATCAAGGTAAAATAGATAAAAACAATTTTAAAGAATTAGAAAGCTATCTTGCTAATTGTTTATCAAAATGGAATATTAAGTGGGATAAAAATTCAAAACCAAACGAAGATGAAATTAAACAACCAATTGATGAAGCTGAACAACCAGAAGAACAGCCAGCAGATGAAGCAGCACAACCAGAAGAACAGCCAGCTGAAGAAGTAACACAACCTAATCAGCCTAGTGAAGAAGTTACTGAAGATCAGCCCCAAGAAAATGAAAGTGGACAATTAAGCCAATTCGAACAACAAGTTGTTGAATTAACAAACCAAGAGAGAGCTAAAAACGGATTAAAACCTCTTCAAATTGATAATGAATTAAGTAAAGTAGCTAGAGAAAAATCACGTGATATGCAAGCAAACAATTATTTTGATCACAACAGTCCAACTTACGGTTCTCCATTCGACATGATGGAAAGATTTGGAATTAACTACCGTTCAGCAGGAGAAAACATTGCGATGGGTCAACGTACTCCTCAAGAAGTGGTAACTGCTTGGATGAACAGTGAAGGTCACCGTGCAAACATTTTAAATAGTAGCTATACACATATCGGTGTAGGATATGTTGAACAAGGAAATTACTGGACTCAACAATTTATCGGTAAATAAACTATCCATTCCCAAGTACTGAGAGTTATCTTTTCAGTACTTGGGAATTTTTTTATGTGCTGGGCCATGAAATGAAGGATTTTATAAACCGAATTTGTACAAGAAAAGATTAAGAAAATTAGTTTAATCTTCCTTGATTCGCTTGAAGTTTATTTAATTTGTCTAACAGATATAAATAAGTGGTATTTGAGTAATATTTATTGTAGGATTTTAGTAGAAGGAAGTTTTACATATAGGAAGGATTGATTGATACATAATGAATACAAAACGTTGGTTAGCACTTGTAGCAGCAATCGTATTGCTATTTGTGTCTATTGGATTTAGATTTACAATGAATATTGCTTCAGGACTGTTAGAAGGATTTGCATCGCTTGATGAATACTACTACAGCGAAGAAGTAGTAGTTGAAGGGGACTGGGATGAAAGGATTGCAGTTCTAAATTTAAATGGAGTTATTATGGATCAAGAACTTTCTTTGTTTATGGAAGGGTATGATCACAACAAATTTTTAAACATGATTGACCAAGCTAGTGAAGATGAATCTGTGAAAGCAATTATTTTACGCGTTGATTCACCAGGAGGAGAAGTAGGGGCAACTGCTCAAATTCACGAAAAACTTGTAGAATTAAAAGAGAATTATTCTAAACCAATCTATATATCTATGGGATCAACAGCAGCTTCGGGGGGCTATTATGTAGCAGCTCCGGCAGATAAGATTTTTGCAGAGACTTCAACTTTAACTGGTTCAATTGGTGTAATAATGGAAAACATCAATTACTCAGAACTTGCCGAAAACTACGGTGTGCATTTTAACACGATCAAAAGTGGGAAACATAAAGATATTATGTCTCCTAGCCGTGAGATGACAAAGGAAGAAAGAGAAATATTACAATCGATAATTGATGAAATGTATGATGATTTCGTTCAAGTGATTGTAGATGGTAGGGGAATGAGTGAGGCAAAAGTTAGGGAAGTTGGAGATGGACGAATATATACTGGTAGACAGGCAAAAGAGGTTGGTTTAGTAGATGAATTAGGGGATTTTGATGATGCATTAGCTGCAATTCAAAAAGACTATAACTTAGAAGATGCACAAGTAATTCAATATGGAGAAGACTTTGTTTTCCTAAGTGGTTTTGTAACGCAAATGAAAAATGTTTTTCAAGGCAATACATCCGAACTTGAGCTTGTTATGTCATTAGTTAGACAATCTGATAAGCCGCGGGCTATGTATATTTACTAAAGGAGGGATAACGATGGATTCAAAGTATGAGGATCATGAAGAAGAACAAGAGATGATTCTATCAGAAGAGCTAAATTCCCCCAAAAAAGAATACAGATATGCGGGTTTTTGGATGCGCTATTGGGCATACCTTATTGATGTAATAATTATTTTTAGTATTAATGGTATTTTACTAAGTCCATTGCTGTTTGTGAATAAAGGGTTACCTTTGGAGATCGGGTTTTGGACAGTAAATGGAATTTTAGCAGGAATTGTTTATTATGTTTATTTCCTGTTCATGACAAAGACTTTCCAACAAACGTTAGGGAAAATGGTCTTAGGGATAAAAGTTATTAAAGAAAATGAAGATGCTCTCTTATGGAGTGATATCCTATTTAGAGAAGTGGTTGGAAGATTTATTTATAACGTAATTTTTATTACAAAATTTCTTTATCTCGTTATCGCTTTTTCCAATGAAAAACAAGGCATACACGATATGATCGGAAATACGAGAGTTGTCCATATTTAATTCTTTTTAGGAGGAATTCCATTGTGCGGTCGATATACATTGTTAGCTGATGAATTAAAGATTAGACAACGATTTCATATACCTCACGAAATTGAAGGATATTATACCAGTTACAATATAGCTCCTAGCCAAAAAGTATTAGCTGTAATTCATGATGGAGCTAAGCGAAGGGCTGGATTCTTGCAATGGGGGTTGGTTCCTTCTTGGGCAAAAGATGAAAAAATAGGTAATAAAATGATCAATGCGCGTAGTGAGACCGCACATATCAAGCCAAGTTTTAAAAACTTAATGGCTAGAAAGCGGTGCCTTATTATTGCAGACAGTTTTTATGAATGGCAAAAGGCAAATGAGGGAAAAATACCGAAAAGAATTCAACTGGAAAAAGGCAAACTTTTTGCTTTTGCAGGACTGTGGGATAAATGGCAGCAAGATGATAAAACATTATTTACGTGTACGATTCTGACAAAAGATGCGAATGAATCTATGCAAGAGATTCATCATCGCATGCCGATTATTCTTCCTCGAGATAAAGAAGATGCATGGATAAGCCAAAGCTTCACGCAAGCAAAAACTGCCTATCATTTTTTGCAAAATCTTGAGGAAGAACGTTTATCAGCTTATTCAGTTAGTGATTTTGTGAATAATGCAACAAATAATGATGCAACTTGTATTGAACCAATAACAAAATAAAAGTCATTAATTAAGGGGGAAGGTTTTACAATGATCCGAGTATTATTCGTTTGCTTGGGCAATATTTGCCGTTCTCCAATGGCAGAAGCAATATATCGAAACATGGTACAGAATAAAGGATTAGCAGATAAAATAGAGGTGGATTCAGCAGGTACTGCTCTTTGGCACAGCGGAAAACCACCACACAAAGGAACGAGAGCTAAATTAGATGAATACAAAATTTCGTATGAAGGCATGACTGCTCGACAGATTTCGCAGGAAGATTTTAATACATTTGATTATATTATCACTATGGATGACGATAACATGAAAAATATCGAATCCGAGTTTGAGATGTCTGACTCTGTCACTGTAAAAAAGCTGCTTGAATTTGTAGATAACCCACGTGAACTTAATGTACCGGATCCGTATTATACTGGGGATTTTGATTATACGTATGAACTAGTTCATGAAGCCTGTGAACATTTACTGGAGTATATTGTCCATAAACATCAAATATAAGATTAGGAGATAGGAAAATGGGGAAAAGAACTTTACTAACAGGAATAATTGTTGGAGCATCAATAGGTGGATTAGTCAGTTTATTAAATGGAGATGCAAGAAAATATGCTAAAGATACATTAGATCAATCATGTAATACGCTAACTTATTATGCTAATAACCCTGTGGAAGCTGTAAACTCAATACGACATACCGTCCTTTCCTTAAACAGTGTGATTGAAACGAATACACATAGTGCAGTAAGCGCATTGGAGCAAGTAGAAAGCTCATTAAACAAAGTAATTAGCAAATAAAGTATGTCCATGGAAAGGAAATGGTGTCTTAAAGGAAGGATTGCAATATGCAACGAATAATTCTTTTTGGAAAAAATTTCTTTAAACGATTTCAGCAAGCAGATGTTACTGATCTTTCTGCACAATTAGCTTATTTTTTCCTTTTATCATTATTTCCTTTTCTACTTTTCTTAGTAACATTAATTGGTTATTTACCCATAGATAATCATGCCGTTATTGATATGTTGGCATCCTATTTGCCGGAACAAGTCGTTGAAATGATTGATTCAAATTTAGAACATATTATTAATACGAAGAGTGGTGGTCTCTTATCCATCGGGATTATTGGAACGATATGGTCTGCTTCCAATGGAATTAATGCAATTACTAAATCGTTTAATCGAGCCTATGCGATCGAAAAGGAACGGCCATTTCTTGTCGCTCGTTCCATAGCAATTCTATTAACATTTGGAATGATTATCGTCATAGCAGTAGCATTGTTATTACCGGTTTTCGGAAAAATAATTGGAGAACAATTTTTCGCATGGTTTCATCTATCTGAAGATTTTCTAAAATCTTGGAATATGCTACGCTGGGTAGTTTCTTCCATCATATTTTTCATAGTATTTTTTGCGCTTTATTTGTTAGCCCCACATACGAAAGTAAAAGCACGTCATGCAGTTTGGGGTACACTATTTGCTACGATCGCATGGCAAATTACTTCACTGGGCTTCTCATTTTATGTGAATAAGCTAGGAAATTATTCAGCCACTTATGGAAGTTTAGGAACGGTAATTATTCTGATGATTTGGTTTTATTTATCCGGAATAATAATTAATAGTGGTGGAGTATTAAATGCTTTTATGAAAGATCGAGAAATAGGGCGTAAACATTAGAAAGATCTATGTGAGGGTACTATTAAAAAATAACAGTGGTAATACTCCCACTGTAGAGAAGAAAGTTAATTCATAATGATAAAGCGACTCGGTATTTGCCAAAGACAATCTACATGGATTCATGACATTAACGCAAGGCTATTTTCAATATCTTGGATTTGTATAAAAGTTCAAATGGACTCATCTTTAACGTTCGGTCAAGCTAAGTGACTTCCGAACGTTTTTTCATTGCTTTTTATATACTTCATCGAAATTTTTTAACTAGTTTTAAGAACAAAAATAAAAGAAGAATTGAATAAATAATTATCCAAATAAATGGAAAAAGAGAAAGATCCGACAGATTACCATCCCAATTAAAGAGCGGTTTTTGCGTGCTGACTGCCGGTGGAATCATCCATACTATATTTTTAAAGGGCGACGGTAAGGAGTCGTAAATAGCTAGAGATGCCAATGAAATAGTAATGATAAGGGCTACCCCTCCAATCGAATTAATAGCACTTTTCATTATTACTCTACTAAACAAACTAGCAACAGCTATCCCTAAAAGGGCTAAAGAAACATGATTTAGGAGAGATACAAAGCCAATTGTAAACGTCACAGTTTCGTTAAACATACTAAAAATAATAGGATAGACAAATGCACAAATAGCCAGAATAAAAGAAATTAATATTAAGCAAAATAATTTTGCCATATAATAACGGTTTAAACTTCCAATATGAAGGATCATTACTTGACTTTGAACAGGTGGATCAACAGATAAAAAACTTAAACATAACCAGGAAGATACAATGTATAAAAATAAAGCTGTTACTGCATAACTGTCAATCACCGGATTAGGAGTATACGTATAAAAAACGATGATTAAAATAAAGAAAATTAAAACAGGCGGGAAGTATTTATGGGAACGTAAATAATCAAATAAGCTGTATTTAATTAGTTCTCTCACATTAATCTCTCCTTCTCTACATATTAAACGGGAGTTATGGTCCAAATTTTAAATGAAACTCTTCTACTGTTTCGACCCTACTAATACTTCCTTGTAATTCTAAAATTCGGTAGAGTACTTTATCACTGTTTTTTAATTGAACATAAAGTAATAATCTGTTTTTCTTTTTTTCCATGTGGAGAACTTCATTCCATTTTAACACATGAGATTCATCTAACCGTTTTACCTCTAGTAATTTGATTGGCTCTTTTTTTCCATTTATGATTGGAGAAATAAGTCCATTCCTTATACCATAAGCAGTTTCTACCATCTCAAATATATTAGCTTCGTGATTCGTTATTAAAATTGTAGTCCCCTTGTCTTTTAGTTCTTTTATAATCGTAAGTAATTCTTTCTGGGCATGGGAATCAAGACCAGAAAAAGGTTCATCCAAAATTAATAATTCTGGTTTGGGCAATATTGCTTGTATAATACCAACCTTTTGAATGTTACCTTTTGATAAATTCATTATCCATTCATTTTTTAGTTCTTCTAATTGAAAGCGATAAAGTAAATCGGGAACTGCTTTTTTCAGGAAAGCCTGTGAGAGACCACTAATTCTTCCAATAGAATTCAAATATTCAACAGGTGTGAAACGAATTAATTTGGGAAACCTTTCAGGGACATATCCAATTTTAATTTCTTTGTCGTAATAATTGACTTTACCCGAACTAGGTAGTTCAATGCCTGCAATTATTTTTAATAATGTGCTTTTTCCGGATCCGTTTCCACCTAAAAATGTAATGATTTCATTTTGATCAATCGTAAGGGAAATATTATGTAAGACTTTTTTATTTCCAAATTCTTTACTTATATTTTTAAGTTCAAAAAGCGTGGCCATATATTTCACCATCCTAGATCTAATCCTAAGAAACAGTTCTCTTTTTTGTTGTTTTCAAGGTTTGTTTCAAAGTATCTTCTATAATTTTAGATTACTATTTAAAAGCTTCATAAAAGCCTGTTATAACCTATAAAAAAGATAATAATCTAATAATCAATTTTTATCAAACTTTTTCCTTAATTATCCAAAAAATAAAAAGCACCGGAAACCGGCGCTTTAAACGTTAAAAATTATTTTAATAAACGCAAGCCATTTAAGATGACTAAGATCGTACTACCCTCATGTCCAATTACACCGAGGGGTAGATCAATTGCTTGGAAAAAGTTTGATCCAATAAGTGTTGCAATAATTGCTAAAGAGAAAAATATGTTTTGCTTTACAATTCGATTCATTTTTCTAGAAGTTTCAATCGAGTCTTTAATCTTAGTTAACTCATTTTTCATTAATACAACATCCGCTGTTTCAAGTGCTACATCGGTACCTTCCCCCATCGCAATGCCTAAATCTGCTGTTGCAAGGGCTGGTGCATCATTGATCCCATCGCCAACCATCGCTACCTTGTTATACTCTTCACTGATTTTTTTTATATGAGTAACTTTTTCATCTGGAAGGCATTCGGCAACATAATCATCAATACCGACTTCAGTTGCAACTGCACGTGCAGTTAATTCATTATCACCAGTTAATAAAATAGTATAAATTCCACGTTCTTTAATTGCTGTAATAGCTTCTTTTGCTTCTTTACGAACCGTATCTTTCAATGCATAAATTGCAACAATTTGTTTTTTATGGGTGACATAAACGATTGTTTTTCCTTCACCTGCTAATTTATTTGCTAAGTTTCCATAGAATGGATCGTTGCTATTTGTAGTTTGCAAGAAGTTTTCTTTTCCAATATGCCAAGTTTCTCCATCGATTATTCCAATGACACCCCGACCACTCTCTGTTTCTACTTTTTCAATTTTTACATTAAATTGGTCTTTATTTAAATAATCCAAACTGTATGAACGAATTGCTTTTGCAAGAGGGTGGGTTGATTCACTCTCAATAGCACCCACAATTTCATGAATTGTTGCTTCCTCGTATTTGGGATTGATATGCACATCAGTTACTTGTGGAGTACCATTTGTTAAAGTACCCGTTTTGTCAAAAGCAATTGCATCCATTTGACTTAAACTTTCAAGATGCACCCCGCCTTTAAATAATACACCATTACGAGCACTTTTTGAGATAGCTGATAATGTCGCTGGCATAATCGAGGCCACTAAAGCGCAGGGGGAGGCAACAACGAGTAATATCATTGCCCGGTAAATACTCTCAGTTAACGTCCAACCTAGTAATAAGTATGGCAAAAACATCATAATGACCACCGTAATTAATACGGTTTTAACATACGTTCCTTCAAATTTTTCGATAAAAAGTTGACTAGGTGTTTTTTCATCTTTTGCAGATTGAATCATTTCAATTATTTTTTGAAAAATCGTATCTTCTGCTTTTTTTGTTATCTCAACTGATATGGAACCATTTAAAGCAACAGTTCCAGCAAATACTTCAGCTTCTATCTCTTTTGAAACTGGAATAGATTCTCCCGTTATTGCACTTTCGTCAACAGAGGTAGAACCACTAATTATTTTCCCATCTGCAGGGATTCGTTCACTAGCTCTTACATAAATAATGTCACCGATCAAAAGTTTTGAAACTGGAATCATTTTTTCAGCATTCTCTTGAATGATTCTTGCTTCTTCGGGTTGGAGTTTCATTAATGATGATATTTCTTCATTACTTTTATTTAATGTGTAAGTTTCAAGGGCACCGGCAAGAGAGAAGATGAAAATTAAGATGGCACCTTCCGTCCAATAGCCAATAGATGCAGAGCCTATCGCAGCTATGATCATTAATAGTTCAACATTTAATTCTTTTTCTGAAATTGAGTCTAAAATCCCTTCTTTTGCTTGAGCATACCCTCCAATAAGAAAAGCAATTATGTGCAAACAGATCCATAAAGAATGTGGAATTGTATTTGTTAACGACCATGTTGCTAAAATGATGGCCCCACTTGTTAATGATGCAATAAGTTCTCCGTGTTTGTTTAATATAACTGATAGTGTGCTTCCAAAAGTAGATGAATAATGTTCGTTTTTTCTAATTTCCGTTTGAGTTATCATTTTCATTCCTCCATCATTAATTGAGAATAATTATCATTAATAAGACAGTTATTACTATGTAAAATAAAGTTCGTTTATTGTTTATAATAATTTTAAGTTTATAATAATTATAAATAGATTTGATTCTGGAGTCAAGAAATAATTCTCGTGTTGACGATTTTACTGAAAAGAAAGAAATGTTCGTTCATTGAGGGATAGCCAAAATAGCTTAGTTCAGGTAATATAGGGTGAGGATAAAACATTAGAATTTTCGTATAATTTATTAACCTCATGAAAGGAGTTTGACATGATAACAGATAATTATCCATTAGAGTTTATACGTGATCAATTTCCAGCATTACAAAAGATAGAGAAAGATTATTTTGTAGGCTATTTTGATGGTCCTGGAGGATCTCAAGTAGCAAAGTCTGTAATCGAAGCAATGGTTACTTATATGAAAAATGGTGTTTCTAATCTAGGGGGAAGCTATCCAACAGCATTAGAAACAGTATTTCTTGTGGATGAAGCTCGGGATCATGTTGCAACACTATTAGGTACAGATAAAAAAAATATATCCTTTGGTGCAAATATGACTTCTTTAGCGTTTAAAATTTCCAGAGCATTAAGTGAATCATGGGATTCTAGTTCGGGAAATATAGTAATAACTGAAATGGATCATCATGCAAATATTGATCCTTGGGTTACAGCTGCCCAAAGGAAAGGGTTAGATATACATACGCTTCAAGTGAATCCCGAAACAAAAACATTAGATCTCAGTAGAATGAATGAATTAATCAATGAAAAGACAAAACTCGTAGCGATTGGTTTAGCATCCAACGCTATTGGTACAATTAACAATTATTCGGCAATAATAGAAAGGGCCAAAGAAGTAGGAGCGTTAATTGCAGTAGATGCAGTACATGCTGTACCACACTTCACTGTAAATTTTAATGAACTAGGTGCTGACTTTATGTTTTGTTCAGCCTATAAATTTTTTGGTCCTCATGTAGGAATCGTAGCAGTTTCTGAAAGAGCATATAATAATTTGAATGTATTTAAATTACGACCAGCTCCAGATAATCCACCTAATATGTTAGAAACCGGAACATTAAACTTTGAAGGATTGGTCGGAGTCTCCGAAGCGATTCGATTTATTGCTAGTATTGGGGAAGGAAATCTTTTAAGTGAACAGCTCACTTCCGCATACAGTAAGATGAACGAGTATGAAAATTATTTAGCAGATCACTTACGATCCCATTTAGCCGATTTTGATCATATAACATTATACCAAGCTGATAATACCGTATCTAAGACACCAACTGTCGCCTTTCAGGTGAAGGGGATGGAACCTAAATTAGTTTGTCACCATTTAGCACAAGATTATGGGTTACATTTAGAATATGGAAACTTTTATGCACAGACACTCATCGAAAAATTGAACGTCAAGCATCAGGCTCTTGTACGAGCTGGAATTGCGCCATATAATACGGTTGAAGAAATTAATCGTTTAATACAGGCGGTTAAGGACTTAAAACAGAAATTGAAGTTTTGATATGGAAGAGAAATGAACATATTTAGCTAAGTTTTCAGATACTATGTTGTATAGCTGTGTTAAAGAAGTTGCTTTAAAAACACTGTGTAAGAGCTTTACTTACAGATGTATAAAAATCATCTATCCAGAAAAACTATCCCAAAAAGGAGTTGAGATAGATGATGAAAAAATGTCTGCATTTAATACTTAGTATTGGTTTTATATTTTGTACTATGTTGTTTTTAACAGAAGAATACTCTGCAGAAAAAAAGAGCGAAAAGCAAACAGAGAATTTCACATTGCCTAAGAATGTAATTTCTTTGTCCAAATCCAATACATTTCCTAATACGACTGAGGATATGGAAGTAATTGAACCGAGTAATGCAACAAAAGAATTGTTAGATGCAATAGATATACAAATTGAAAATCCAGAATTAATTAAGTTGTTGAATGAATCATCCATTAAGCCTTCTCCAATTGCTATTGGATACAGAGCAAAAATATATCTAGGTCGTTGGCCTTTGAATTATCAGTCTGAAAATACTTCTGTTATTTGGGATTACCAGCTAGTAAATGAAAATAATCTTTCTAATGTAGCTGGTCATGAAGTCCAAGAAATGCGTTATATTCAACAAGAGCAAAGTGAAGTTAAGGGAGCTCTAACAAACAAAATTGAAAATCCATCAGTAATTAAAAAAATGATGTTAATGAATGCTAATGAAAAAACAAATTTGCCTTTATCCTTTTCAACAGTTTTAGGTAAAAATTCAAAATTAGACAATTACTATAATGTTCCTATTGATAAGAACGGTTCTCTCAAAGCATATAGTCCGGCTATTAATGAGAAAGGTAAAGTTACTTTTGGAGAGGTATATATAGAACTAAAAGGTCATACGAAAGAAATTGAAATTAAAAATGTAACTAAACAAGGCATCGGTGCTTGGATACCTATCCAAGATCATATTTCTCTTTCTTTTCAATTAAAATAGGTTAGTTATAGAGAAGTTGCGACATAGGTAAACCCAGAAACTGAAAGGACGAACGAATTTTGTTAGTCGTAGGAAATAAGCACAGACTCCTCGTCGGCTAAAAACGTCACGTCCTAGGGCTGTAGCAACACTTTCATCTCATTAAAAATTGTGACCAACTTTGACACTTTGATGTCCTATCGTCCGAGGGAACAGTAAATGTTCCCGATGGGACGAACCGATCATACATTCCGACGAACTCGAAGCTTCCTAAAGATACTAGGTAAAGAGGAGATACAAACCTTTAGGCAGAGCCCATGGAATGTGAAGTATATTTTGGACGTTGTTATAAGTCGAGCATGTTCGTCTTTTCTTTGATAAAAATAATTTTGTCTCAGCGTATTAGTGTTTTCTTCACTTTGTTTTGATGGTATGATTACATTAATAAACCCCCTTTTAAAGGAGCCGATAAAGTGAAGAAAAGACTAAAAATAATTTTAGCGAGTGTTGTCGCGTTTTTAGTATCCATATTAATTTTTATTGGTAACTTTTTTTATGGAGAGAGTGTAAAACGTGGTTCAGAAGTGGAACTACACCGTGAGGTTGAAGCTGTTAATGCGGTTGCTGAAACAGACAGTTCCGATTTATTATCTACAGCAAAAGCGTGGTATGAGGATCAGACACCAATTCGTTTAACACAAAATGCATATGATGATTTACTACTGCAAGCCGATTATATTAACAATGAAAATGATAGTTCCAAAACTGTAATTCTTGTTCATGGATTTCGAAAAGAAAAAGCAGACATGGGTAATTATACTAAATTTTATTATGATCAAGGATATAATATATTAATGCCAGATTCACGTGGTCATGGAGAAAGTGAAGGAGATTACTATGGATATGGGTGGCATGATCGGCACGATTTAATTGGATGGATTGATCTTCTTATTTCCGAATATGGTACAAAAGAGATTGTATTGCACGGAAACTCAGCAGGTGCTGCAGCTGTTTTAATGACAAGTGGTGAAGTATTACCGGATCAAGTAAAGGCAATCATTGCAGATAGCGGTTTTACTTCGGTAAAAGATGAATTGAAACACCAATTAAAACATATATACGGGTTACCGTCCTTCCCATTATTAGATATTACTAGTGTAATAACTAAAGTTCGAGCTGGATATTTCTTTGAAGAGGCTTCTTCGATAGAGCAGGTTAAGAAAAACAAATTACCGCTTTTAATTATTCATGGAGAAGCGGATGATCTTGTTCCAACATGGATGGGGAAAGAGATTTACCAAGCGGCAGGCGGTGAAAAGGAACTGTGGCTTGTTCCAGATGTTGGGCATATTAAAGCGTATGAAATAGAAACTGCTATGTTTGAAGAAAGAGTAAAAGAATTCTTATCAAAAATATAAAAATGTTATAAGGATAGGGCTATCTAATAAGCCCCTCAAATGAATCAGACAGAGGAAAACAGTTTGTTTACCTCTGTCTGATTTTGTATTTTTCAAGTCTCTCCCTGACCATCTTCAGTAAGTTGGACCAAAATCTGGAATTCCACATTAGCCTTTTGTTTTTTTCTCATTAAGACCGCTATTGCGCTACATTCCCCTTGAGTTGCGCGACTTCCCCCTCGATTTGCGCAACTTCTGACTCGATTGCGCGACTTCCCCCTCGATTTGCGCAACTTCTGACTCGATTGCGCGACTTCCCCCTCGATTTGCGCGACTTCTGACTCGATTGCGCGACATTCCCCTTGATTTGCGCAACTTCTGACTCGATTGCGCGACTTCCCCCTCGATTTGCGCAACTTCTAACTTGATTGCGCGGCTTACACCCTGATTGCGCAACTTTTCCACAAATTGCACAACTTATACCGCATCTCGCCTATTATTTAAAAATTTAATTTTATATACACTAATATTTTTGGAAAAATAGTACAAAATACAATTAAATAATGAAAAGATTTTTATGGTAAGGAGATTAAAGGTATGTCTGATAAGGATAAAACGAATGATAATAACAATCGAAATGGGAAGAATGGCAATGGTGAGCACTATGATCCCGGGCGGAGACGTTTTATTAAAAATACTGGAATTCTCGCTGGAGGAGTTGTTGGTGGTTCAATTTTAGGTGGTTTGTTAACAAATCAATTTCAAAAAGAACCTGAGCAAGTACAAACGGAGACAGATCTACAAGATGCAAGAATGTTTTTCGATCGAAGAGAAGATTTTAACGTTCTGAGTGCAGCAACCGAGAGATTATTTCCAAAAGATGATATTGGTCCTGGTGCAATCGAGCTTGGTGTCCCTTATTTTATTGACAAACAATTAAATAGTTCATGGGGATGGAATGCAAAAAATTATATGAAAGGACCTTTCGTACAAAATAACTATGTAAGAGATTATGAAAAAAAAGATCGTGATCAATCAAAGCAAGGTCCTCATACTGATGTTTTACCTGAAGTGCCAACCCCAAGATATCAAACAAGATTAAATAGAGGGGAAATCATGCTTCTAGGTATTCGAACAATGGATCAGGTGAGCCAAGATCGGTATCAATCTTCATTCGACAAGCTTGAAGGAGAGCAACAAGATGAAATCTTAACAGCATTTGAAAATGGAGAAATTGAGATGGCAGGTGTAGGTTCAGAAACATTTTTTAATTTATTGTTGCAACTGACAATTGAAGGAGCTTTTGCTGATCCATTATATGGTGGAAATAAAAATATGATGGGATGGAAAATGAAGGAATACCCAGGTCCAAGGGCTGCTTATATAGGTGATATAGAGTCAGAGGATTTCATTGTAATGGAACAGAAGAGTTTAAAGGATTATCAGTCTTAATATAAACAGGAGGCTTAATGATGGTAAGAAAACTAGATAAAGTTGATGTAGTAGTTGTTGGAACTGGGTGGGCTGGTGGAATCATCAGTGCTGAACTTGGAAAAGCGGGTTATAAAGTTGTCGCATTGGAACGTGGGGAAGAAAAGTCCACAAAGGATTATATCGGAGTGAAAGATGAATTACGGTTTACGAATCGATTTGAAATGATGCAAGATTTATCATTAGAAACAATTACTTCTCGAAATACACTTGATGAGACCGCATTACCAGTCCGAACGAAACACGAATTAGGGGTAGGTAATGATTTAGGGGGTGGAAGTGTCCATTGGGCTGGAGCGACTTATCGATTTTTGCCATATGATTTTGAAATCTATAGTAAGACAGTAGAACGATACGGAAAAAAGAAGATTCCTGACGGTATGATGTTGCAGGATTGGGGAATAACATATGATGAGCTGGAGCCGTATTATGACCGGTTCGAAAAGACGGCCGGTATTTCTGGAGAGCAAGATCCTAATCCAAACGCGCCAAAACATTCAAGTGATTATCCAAATCCTCCTACAAAAGAAACTCCAAACTTAAAATTGTTTAAAGAAGCGGCAAGAAAACTTGGATATCATCCAATGCAAGTTCCTTCTGGTAATGTAACTCAGAATTATGAAAATCCAGATGGACAAACCATTAATCAGTGTGTTTATTGTGCATTTTGTACACAATATGGTTGCGACTTCGGAGCGAAATCAGATCCGATTGTAACTGTGATCCCAGCTGCTCGAAAAACAGGTAACGTAGAATTTCGTACGCAATCTTATGTCAGAAGGGTATTACATAAAAATGGGAAAGCAACTGGAGTTATGTATGTAGATATGGTTACTGGACAAGAGTATGAGCAACCGGCCGATGTCGTCGTTCTTGCTGCGTTTACATTTACAAATAATCGTTTATTAATGCTATCTGATATTGGTAAGCAGTACGATCCTAATACACGTACAGGGGTTATCGGAAGAAATTACAATGGTCAGTTCAATATCACATTTTTGGGGGCACGAGGTTTTTTTAATGATAAGAAATTTAATTTATACATGGGAGCAGGAGCATTAGGCGCGACCTTCACTGATTTAACGGGTGATAATTTCGATCATACAGATTTGGACTTCCTACATGGTGGAGGAGTAGAACTAAGGCAATATGGGGATGGGGCGATTGCGAGTAATAAAGTACCTAAAGGAACTCCAAGATGGGGACCGGAGTTCAAAGAAAAGTCGATTTATTATGCCAACAGAAATCTTGTTGTCTGGTATACTCCAGCTGTTATGCCATGGTGGCATAATTATACGGACTTAGATCCAACCTATACCGATGTATTTAATGATCCTCTTCTTCGTGCAACATTTAAATATACAGACCAAGATCGAAATATTGCAAAGTTCGGTATTGAGAAATGTAGAGAGGTTGTAGAGGAAATGGGTGCGGATATCGTAGATGATGATGAAATACCGGAAGAATTTGATCATGTGTATCAAGGCGGACATTATGCAGGTGGTGTAATAATGGGTAGTGATCCATCAACTTCGGCTGTTAACAATTATTTGCAAATGTGGGACATGGATAACTTATTCGTAGTTGGAGCATCTGCTTTCCCTCATTTCAGTAATCATCACCCGACGGCAACTGTTGGAGCGCTTGGTTACAGAGCAGCAGAAGGAATTGAGAAGTATTTGAAAAATGGTGGAGGTTCATTAGCCAAAAGTCACGAACAAAAGGATAAAAAGATTATATAAATATTTATGAAGGAGGATCGGTTATGGGAATAGCCAATATAGGAATCCCCGGTTTAATATTAATTGTAACTTTAGCATTAATTATATTTGGTCCGAAAAAACTTCCCGAAATTGGAAAAGCAGCTGGTCAAACATTACGTGAATTTAAAAACTCAGCTAGTGAATTAATGAGCGATGAAGCCTCAACAACTAATGAAAAAAAAGATGAATCATAATTATAAAAAGAACTTTAAATGGAAATGTGATACATCCATTTAAAGTTCTTTTCAAATAAATGGTTTATTTTTTAAAAAAAGGATAAATATAACTCATATATCTTGGATGTCACGTAAGAAAAGTGAATAAATCAGAGCATAGTAGAGTAATTATAAGAAAAAGAAGGTGTAAAGGATAGAGAACATAAAAATTAAGATGTAGTTCGCATATTTCAAGCATAATCGCGTTTGTATTCCAACTTAAAAAACGGTAAGTTATTAGAGTGACTATGAAAAAGAGAATAAATAAAATGTAAACATAAAAAAATAGATTTTATTTATAAGCGGTAAGAAGAGATTGAATGGCATTTTTATCGTTCTCTATAGTCAATTATAGTTAGAGGTGAAGATGTGTGCCAGTAATAGAAGTTAAACGTTTAACTAAAGTTTTTGGGCGGAATACGAAAGAAGCACTGAAGCTTTTAGAACAAGGTGTTTCAAAAGAAGAAATTTTAAACAAAACAGGAAGTACAGTTGCAGTAAATGAAGCTACATTCTCAGTTGAAAAAGGTGAATTTTTTGTGATTATGGGCCTGTCAGGAAGTGGAAAATCCACCCTTATCAGGCTTATTAATCGTCTAATTGAGCCTACAAAAGGAAATATTTTTATAGAAGGAAAAGATATTTCAAATTTGGATAAACAATCATTGCGTCAAGTACGACGCGAAAAATTAAGTATGGTGTTTCAACGTTTCGCTTTATTTCCTCATCGTACAATTTTAGAAAATGCAGAATTTGGATTAGAAATTCAAAAAATGGATAAGGAAAAGCGTAGAGAAAAAGCGAAAGAAGCATTACAACTTGTTGGTTTAGGAGAATATCTTGATCAATATCCAGATCAGCTATCAGGTGGGATGCAACAACGTGTAGGTTTAGCACGTGCTTTAACAAATGATCCAGAAGTGTTACTGATGGACGAAGCTTTTTCTGCATTAGATCCTTTGATTCGCAAGGATATGCAAGATGAATTAATTGATTTGCAAGCAAAAATGCAAAAAACAATTATTTTTATTACTCATGACCTGGATGAAGCACTTCGTTTAGGTGATCGGATTGCTCTAATGCGTGACGGTTCAATCGTTCAAATAGGAACACCAGAAGAAATCTTAGTTAATCCTGCAAACGATTATGTTGAAAAGTTTGTTGAGGATGTAGACCGTTCTAAAGTTTTAACGGCAAAGCATGTAATGAAGCGACCTGAAACTGTCAATATCGAAAGACATGGACCACGTGTTGCATTAGAGCGTATGAGGGCAGAAGGTATTTCTAGCATTCTAGTAGTTGATAATAATAGACAGTTACAAGGATATGTGACGGCAGATGATGTATTAGAAGCACGTAAAAAAGAAGTACGTGATTTAAAAGAAATATTAAAAACAGATATACAAACAGTTGATAAGGATACACAGATGAATGATATTTTTAATATGATCTATGATTCACCTATCCCGATCGCAGTCATTGAAGAAAATCGATTAGTTGGTGTTCTCGTCCGGGGTGCCGTTATTGCGGGACTAGCGAGTGAAGGGGGAGTGAATGGACATGAATAATTTTGTGCTTTCATCAATTATCCCTAAAATACCAATCGCTGAAGGTACCGAGTGGTTTACAAAAAAAATTACAAAAGCTTTTTCGTTTTTATTTGAACCGATAAAAACCCATTTCGGTAATTTTATGGAATGGACATCAGATATGTTAAATACGGTGCCACCTGTTGTAATGATTATACTCATTGCAGTGTTAGCATTTTTCTTATCTGGTAAACGAATTGGTTTAGCAATATTTTCTATTGTAGGATTATGGTTGATACTAAACCAAGGATATTGGACACATTTAATTGATACATTTTCATTAGTGCTCATATCTAGTTTGCTTTCAGTAATTATTGGTGTTCCTGTTGGAATCTTAATGGCAAAAAGTAAAGTTGCCGAGACGATTATTACACCAATACTTGATTTTATGCAAACAATGCCAGCATTCGTTTATTTAATCCCGGCTGTCGCATTTTTCGGGATCGGAATGGTACCTGGAGTATTTGCATCGCTTATTTTTGCAACACCGCCTACGGTAAGGTTTACTAATTTAGGTATTAGGCAAGTTTCTCAGGAATTAGTTGAAGCTTCTGAATCATTTGGAAGTACAGGAGCTCAGAAATTATTTAAAGTGGAACTGCCGATGGCAAAAGCAACTATTATGGCTGGAATTAACCAAACGGTAATGCTTGCGTTATCTATGGTTGTTATTGCTTCCATGATTGGTGCACCTGGATTAGGTAGAGAGGTATTGTCCGCATTACAACGTGCACAAGTTGGAACTGGTTTTGTTGCTGGAATAGGAATTGTTATTTTAGCAATTATTATTGATCGATTTACACAAAACATGAACAAAAAGAATTAATTAGTTGATATCTTTTCTGCAAAGAAAAGTTTCATAGAAAATGATTAAAGGAGAGTTTTTCTAATATGTTAACAAGCCTTAAACGATTAGGAATTATTGCAGGTTTTTCCGCAACACTCATTCTTGCTGCTTGCGGTGGTGGAGATGAGGGAGAGAATAAGGATGGTTCTGATGACTCATCTAGTGGTGATGTAAAATACGGTGAGGAAATGAAATATCAAATTACAGGTATCGAACCTGGTGCAGGTGTATTTAAAGCTGCTGAAAATGCAGTAGAAGAGTATGAATTAGAAGGATGGGAAGTTCAAGCTTCCTCAAGTGGCGCAATGGCTACAGCTTTAGGAGAAGCATATGACAATGAAGAACCGATCATTGTTACTGGCTGGTCTCCACATTGGAAATTTGCTAAGTATGATTTGAAATATTTAGAAGACCCTAAAGGTGTATTTGGTGAAGAAGAAACTATTAATACAATGGTACGCGAAGGCTTAGAAGATGATATGCCAGAAGCATATCAAGTATTAGATAATTTCTACTGGACTCCTGATGATCTTGAAGAAGTTATGTTAAAGATTTCCGATGGTGCAGATCCAAGAGACGCTGCTCAAGAATGGATCGACGAAAATCAAGATACTGTTGCAGAATGGACAGATGGTGTTGATGAAGTTGATGGAGATAAAATTGAGTTAGTTTATGTGGAGTGGGATACTGAAGTTGGTTCCACAAATATGATCGGATTAGTATTAGAGGAACTTGGTTATGACGTAACAGTCACACCATTAGATAATGCGGTAATGTGGGAAGCTGTTGCAACAGGCGAGGCTGATGCAATGGTTGCAGCATGGTTACCAGGAACACATGGTGACTTATTTGAAGAATATAAAGATGAATTAATTGATCTTGGACCTAATCTAGAAGGAGCAAAAATTGGTTTAGTTGTTCCAGCGTATATGGATATTGATTCAATTGAAGATTTAGATACAAAATAAGAATAATAAGGGACTCTTAATAGTCCCTTTTATTTTTTAAAAGATTCGTTTAATCAAGACGCTTAAAAATAAATTGAGAAACAAAAGAGAAGGGACAGAATAGTAAATATGAGAAAATCATGGTTACTACTTATTGGTCTAGTTGCTATGTTAGCATTAGCGGCTTGTGGAAGTAATAATGATGAAAGCGATTCAAATGGTGATAGCAATTCAGGAACAAATTATGGAGATGCAGTAAATTATACTATTACTGGAATTGAACCTGGTGCTGGAATTTCAGTGACGACAGAAAAAGCTATTGAAGAATATGAAAATTTAGCTGGATGGGAAGTAGAATTATCATCCACTGCTGCCATGATGTCAGAGCTAAATAAAGCTATCGATAATGAAGAACCGATTATTATTACTGGTTGGAATCCACATTGGATGTTTGCTAAATATCCAGATATGAAGTATCTAGATGATCCGAATGGCATTTACGGTGGAGAAGAAGGAATTAACTCATTAGCAAGACTTGGTCTAGAAGAAGATAAGCCAGAAGTATATAAAGTAATTGACCAATTTGAATGGGACATCGAAGATATGGAAGAAATTATGTATGAAGCACAAGACACCGGTGAAGAAGTGGAAGAAGTAGCAAAACGTTGGGTAGAGGAAAATGAAGATAAAGTTTCAGCTTGGTTTGAAGGTGTTGATGATGTAGACGGTGTTGAAGTTGAACTCGTTTCGACACCGTGGGATTCAGAACGTGCTTCCTCAGGTGTTTTAAAAGAAGCAATGGAACAAAAAGGTTTTAAAGTAACAGTGACACCAGTAGATGTAGCAATCGTATTTGAATCTGTTGCAAATGGAGATGCAGATGCTACAGTTGCAGCATGGTTACCAGCAACACATAAAGATTTTTATGAAAAACACCAAGATGATTTAATTGATTTAGGTCCTAACTTAATGGGAGCAGTAATTGGTCTTGTTGTACCTGAATATATGGATATAGACTCCATAGAAGATTTGGAACCGAAGAATTAATATAATGAATTATTTCATATTAAATAGACAACTGAAATAAAAATATGTACCTAAGCGGCTTTAACCCAAAATTACATTGGAAGAAGGCCGCTTAATTTTTTTAAAAAAATAATGAACCAGACTATAGCTTTAAACAGCTGAGTATTAAAATTATAAGTGATTAAATTTCCTCGTCTATAAAAAATGTATTACTCACTACTAATAATTTCTGAACTATTAATAAAAAGATGATACACTAGTTAACAAATATTGGATGTAATTCCATATATTTATTTTTTCCTGCAAATTCAAACTTTTTTATTAGGTTGTAGTTTCTCTAGAAAACCAAACGCAATGATTTCAAAATAGGATACAACTGGTAAAGAGCATATGATGTGTTTTTGTATTTTAAAAATTGATCGTATTTAATTAATTTGGAATTGCTGGAAGCATGGAGGTGTTGTTTTTGCGAAATAAATTAACAGAAAAAAGAAAGGAGAAAAAGAGAACAATAATATCTGCGTATTTTGGATTTATGCTTGTGTTATATTTGGGTTATGTCATTGTAGCTGAATACCGTTTAAATAAGTCGGAACAGTGGGTAAAACTTAATTACCTCACAGAAGAGGATATTCAAAATATTCAACAGATTGGATTCTTGAATTCTCTTCTCGAAATTTCATTTTCATGTTTGTTTATACTTGGAGCTATTTTATTGTTTCGTTCTCAAAAAAACAGGAAGAGTTTAATTCAATTTATAATAGTACATTTCGGTTCGTTTACTACTATATTTTTATTGGGATTTATTTTTTCGCTTTTTTTGGCTTCGCCTATTGGTAATTTAACACAGCTTTTAATTTTACCTGCTTCCTTACTTGCTATCATGGTGTTTTATGCAATTTATCTGATGATTAAAGGTCAGTTAACTAAACGGGCATAGATGGATTGAGAATTGCATCTTAAAATGGACGTTTTTATGGAATGAGAAATGCGCTATTAAAGCACCTATCTTAAAGGATAATATTTATGTTCTAATGAGAAGGTATAAAAGATCTGGGCAAAAACATTGGTCCTATACTGGAGGAAAATATGAAAAAAGTAGTTTTAGCTGGAGGAACAGGGTTTATTGGTGAATATTTTACGGGGAAATTTAATGAACTTGGATATAAGGTGAAGATCATATCAAGGCAACCACAGTACATATCTTGGGATGATAGAACTGCAATAATAGAAGCGTTAGAAGATGCCGAGATGTTGATCAATCTTGCCGGAAAGTCAGTAAATTGCCGTTACAATGAGGAAAATAAAAATGAAATAATGATTTCCAGGATTAAGACAACTAATATACTTGGAGAATCTATAGTAGTTTGTAAGAATCCACCTAAGGTCTGGATGAATTTTAGTACGGCTACTATATATCGTCACGCAGATGACCGTCCAATGACAGAAAAAGATGGTGAAATTGGCTCAGGTTTTTCAGTTGACGTGGCTACAAGCTGGGAGAAAGCCTTCTTTTCTTTTGACTTACCAAAAACAAGAAAAATCGCTCTTCGTGCGGCCATTGTACTTGGTAAAGGAGGAGGAGTTATGTTACCGTATCGAAATTTAGTTAGATTTGGACTTGGCGGAATACAAGGATCAGGTAAGCAAAAGTTTAGCTGGATACATATTGAAGATTTGTTACAAATCGTTCTCTTTCTCAAGGAAAGAGAAGATCTTAGCGGTGTGTTTAATTGCTCGGCTCCAAATCCTGTAAGTAACCAAGAACTAATGAATTTATTACGGAAAGAAATGAATGTGGCATTTGGTTTGCCTTCTCCCAAATGGATACTGGAAATCGGATCAATGATAATTAAAACTGAAACCGAATTAGTATTGAAAAGCCGTTGGGTTATTCCAGAAAGATTGGAACGAGAAGGTTATAGGTTTACCTTCAACACACTTCATAAGACTTTGCAAGACATTTTGCAATAAATAAAAAGCTTTCTAATGAACGATTGTGAGTAGTTACACTTTAAACTAAAATGAGCACTTTTCGACATTTTCTAAAACATAACCATGAGGGGGATGGATTATTATGTGGTATGAAAATAAAGTTACACAACTTCTGAATATCAAATATCCCATTATACAGGCAGGTATGGCAGGAGGAGTTACAACACCTGAATTGGTTGCGGCTGTTTCAAATAGTGGTGCTCTTGGAAATTTAGGTGCAGGATACATGAGCCCAGAACAAATGCAAGAAACTATTAAGAAAATCAAACAGGTTACGGATAAGCCCTTTGGAGTGAATCTGTTTATACCAGAGAACGCGGAAGTTTCTGAAGAAGAAGTTATCAAAGCGAACGAATGGCTTCAACCTTTTCGAGAGGAACTAAATCTTTCGGAACAATCTGAGGTAAAAAAGCCAAACGCTTTGTTTTTTGAAGAACAGATAAATATTCTGCTTGAAGAAAAGGTTAAAGTATGTAGTTTTACGTTTGGTCTCCCGTCAAAAGAAATAGTACAAAAGTTAAAAAAGGAAAATATAGTAGTGATTGGAACAGCAACAACTGTGGAAGAGGCGATAGCCAACGAAGAATTAGGTATAGATATGGTGGTTGTTCAAGGGAGTGAAGCTGGAGGGCATCGCGGAACCTTTAGCGGATCATTTAAGGACGCTATGATTGGAACGATGGCACTCGTTCCGCAAACTGTAGATAATGTCAATATTCCGGTGATTGCAGCAGGTGGAATAATGGATGGCAGGGGTGTGTTATCAGCTTTGATTCTAGGGGCGCAAGCTGTCCAAATGGGGACAGCTTTTGTTACGAGTGTAGAAAGTGGAGCGGATAAGCAGCACAAAGAAGCAATTTTGAATAGTACCGAAGATCAAACAGTTGTGACTTCAGCATTCAGCGGTAAACCAGCAAGAGGTATCCGAAATGATTTTATTACTAAAATGGCTAATCATGAAGAGGAATTACCAAAATATCCGATTCAAAACACATTAACAAAATCTATTCGAAGTGAAGCAGCTAAGCAAAATCACCCCGAATGGATGTCACTGTGGAGTGGACAAAATCCTCGTTTAAGTAAACAACAACCTGTTAGTGAGATGCTGGCAGAAATAATTTCTCAAGTTGATACTATAATAAAAAATAAAAACGAAGTATGGTAATTCATCCGTATTAAAGCATCTTCTATACTGGCCTCGTATGGAATAAAAAAAGAGAGCAGATTTCTGCTCTCCTGCAAAATCATTTAAGAATATATGTTACCCTTACTATAAGGAGGTAAAAACAATGTTAAGGATAAGTTTAACAGCAATCACATGTATTATTTTTATTATTTCTATATTTTTTTTACTTCGATCGCGAAGAAAATATGCGATAACCGGTTTTAAGACGTTATTAACTCCAATCTGTTTCTATATGATAGGGATCTTAGGTGCTATTGGATTATGGACTCATTCTTTCGGTCTCTTTTTATGGATTTTAATAGTTTCATTTCTATTGTTAGCTGCTTATTTTACAAAGTATTTACCTAAAATACACCATCAGAATTAATTTTCAAATGCTTTCCGATCAATTTCATTTTCTGTACCTGCAACAACTACTGCCGCAGAAGCATCACCTACAATATTGACAGTTGTTCTAAACATATCAAGGATTCTGTCGATACCAGCAATAAGTGCGATCCCTTCAAGTGGAAGTCCGATTGCTCCCAATACCATTGCTAACATAATCATGCCAGCTCCAGGAACTCCAGCAGTTCCAATTGATGCTAAAACAGTTGTAATGATAACAGTGAGTAATTGCATAAACGTTAAATCTAATCCGTAAAATTGTGCAATAAATATAACGGCAACCCCTTGGTAGATAGCAGTTCCATCCATATTAATTGTAGCCCCAAGAGGAAGAACGAAACTACTGATCTTATTTGATACCCCTAGGTTTTCTTGTGTATTCTTAATAGTGACTGGCAACGTTCCTGCACTACTTGCCGTACTAAATGCTACGATAGCGGCAGGTGCAATCCCTTTGAAGAAAGTAAATGGATTCATTTTTGCAAATGTTTTCACTGATAATGAATAAACAACGATGGCATGAATGAGACATGCAACCGCTACAGCAATAATTATCTTTAACAGTGGCAATAAGACAGACGGTCCATATTGACCAATAATCGGTGCAACTAAGCCTAAGATACCAATTGGTGCAAAACGCATAATCACACCAGTTATCCAAAACATCAACTCAGCAAACCCGTCAAAGAAATTGTAGACCGGTTCTGCTTTTTTTCCGATGATTGTTATCGCAAGCCCAATAAAGATAGCAAAGAAAATGATTTGTAAAATATTACCTTCTGCAAGTGAAGTGAATGGGTTTTCAGGAACAATATTTAGAAAGGTTTGAATGACACCTTCTGTTTCATTCACCTCTACCTCTGTACTTTCCACATTAATTGAAAGACCTTTTCCTGGATTAATAATAAATGCCATTCCGAGTCCAATGATAATTGCTACAGCAGTAGTAATTAAATAATAACTAATTGTTTTAGTTCCTACACGCCCTAATGATTTAGGGTCTCCAATACTAGCCACTCCAATTACAAGCGTTGATAACACTAGAGGAGCAATAATAAACTTAATCAAGCGTAAAAATAAATCTCCTAAAGGTTTTAACACTTCAATTGAGCTACCAAAAATTAGACCAAGAATGATAGCGATTACAAATGCAATTAAAATTTGGGTTAGTAAATTCCCTTTTAAAAGTCTCATATTCCCTCTCCTTTCAATATATGTATATGAGGATATATAAACTATATGTTAGTCCTAACTTGGTATACTGTCAACTGCATAAATAAGGTCATATACATATTTTCACTCATTTTGTTGAAGCTAAACCTAAAAGGAGTTTTAAAATGAAGTCTAAGATCTTTCTTGTTGTAGCAAGTTTTTTCATTTTCTTTACGATGACACATTCTGTATATGGATATGGTTGGGGATATAAAAAAAATGATGACAATCAACTACCTGAGGTTGGAAAGTTTGGTGAAATTATTGAAAAATATGATGCTATATACGCGGACCTTGACCCAGTTGATAAAGAGATTTATTTAACTTTTGATAATGGATATGAACAAGGGTATACAAAAGAAATATTAGGCGTCTTGAAAAAAGAGCAGGTTCCTGCAACTTTTTTTGTCACTGGACATTATGTGGAAACTACTCCAGAGCTCGTAAAGCAAATGGTTGATGAAGGGCATATCGTAGGGAATCACTCATATAGTCACCCTGATTTTACTACGCAGTCAAAAGAAAAAATGAAGAAAGAATTAGACATGTTGGAAGATGCCGTTGCAGAAATAACGGATCAAAAAGAATTAATGTATTTACGGCCACCTCGGGGCACGTTTGATGAAAATACATTAAAATGGGCAAGTGAATTTGGCTATGTGCATGTATTTTGGTCATTAGCTTTTAAAGATTGGGAAACAGATAATCAAAAAGGATGGGAATATGCATTTAATGAAATCACTGAACAAATTCACCCTGGAGCAATTCTTTTACTTCACACTGTCTCAGAAGATAATGCAAAAGCGTTAGAAAAAGTAATTAAACATCTGAAGAAAGAGGGGTATGTTTTCAAAAGTCTAGATGATTTAATGAAAAAACAAGCTTTACCAAAAGACATCTTATTATAAAGATGTCTTTTTTTTAAGGAATCATAATTTAAATCATCTGATCTGTTTGCTATACTATTAAGAAAGATGACTTAGGAGATGATGGTATGAATCATGAAGATTTAATAGCTCCGGACAAATATAATATTGTAATGGAAATTGAAAAACATGCCGTAAACAAAGGGAAAATAGCATTAAAGTATAAAGACGGTGCCAATAATAGAAAAGAAATTACATATGAACAATTGATTAAAAACGTCAATAAAATAGGAAATGTGTTTTTAAATGAAGGTCTGAAAAAAGGTGACAAATTACTCGTAATGGTTCCACGGATTATAGAAGCGTATGAAGTCTATTTAGCAGCATTAAAAACAGGGATAATAATTATTCCTAGTTCAGAGATGTTAACGACAGAGGATTTGCAGTATCGTGTTACCCATGGAGAAGTGAATGGAGTAGTCAGTTATCATTCATTTACATCCGTTTATGAAGGGATTAAGGAATATGATCAATTAAAGAAATTTGTAATTGGTGAAGAAAAGACTGATTGGTATTTCTTAGATGACCTAAGAGAAAATGCTTCCGATAAATTGGATTTATTAGCTACGAATAAAGATGATATTGCATTTTTACCTTATACTTCAGGAACAACTGGAAACCCTAAAGGGGTTGTACATACTCATGGTTGGGGATATGCTCATTTACGAACAGTGGCAGCAAATTGGTTAGGGATAAAAAATGATGATATTGTATGGGCTACAGCTGCACCGGGTTGGCAGAAATGGGTGTGGAGTCCGTTACTGTCAGTACTAGGTTCAGGTGCCACAGGCTTTATTTATAACGAAAGGTTTAGTGCAGAGAAGTATTTAACATTACTTCAGGAAGAAGAAATTAATGTCCTCTGTTGTACACCAACTGAATATAGAATGATGGCAAAGTTAGAAAATCTGGCTGACTTTGATTTAAGTCATTTGCATAGTGCAGTTTCTGCAGGTGAACCATTAAACAGGGAAGTAATCGAAGTGTTTGATAACAATTTTTCCATTATTGTCCGTGACGGATATGGGCAAACAGAAAATACATTATTATTAGGTATTATGAAAGGAATGGATGTTAAACCTGGTTCCATGGGAAAACCGACTCCAGGAAACGAAGTTGAGATTGTTAATGATTTAGGCGAGCCTGTCGAAGTTGGTACAGTAGGAGATATTGCAGTAAAACGAAATTGTCCTGCCTTGTTTAAAGAATATTATAAAGATAAAGATAGAACAGTGTTAACGGTTCGTGGTGAATATTATATAACTGGAGATCGTGCGAAGAAAGACGAAGACGGCTATTTCTGGTTTGAAGGTCGAGATGACGATATTATTGTCAGCTCTGGATACACAATTGGACCATTTGAAGTAGAGGATGTACTTGTAAAACATCCAGCTGTACAAGAATGCGCCGTAGTGGGTAGTCCAGATGATATTCGTGGACAAATTGTAAAGGCATTTATTGTTCCTAAAGAAAAAGTAGTAGATGAGAAAAGTTTAATGACTGAACTACAGCAATATTCCAAATTACATACAGCACCATATAAATATCCACGAGAAATAGAATTTATAGAGGAATTACCGAAAACATCCTCTGGAAAGATTCGTCGTGTAGAGTTACGAGAGCTCGAAAAGAGTGCAAAAAATAAATAAATGATTGAAAGTCTTGTACGATAATTTGTACAAGGCTTTTTTATGTTAATCGCTATATGTACGTGTTTTTTCTCAGTTTTGGGAAAAAATTTTAAAAAATAGATTAAGTACTTGAAAGTCAAAGATAGTCAGTGTATAATAAAATCAAAGGTCAAATATAGTCAAAGTCAAATGAATAATTAACTTGAAAATAAAATAAAAAACTTGTCTAAAGGAGGACAAACTATATGAAATGTCAACAATGTGGAGTAAACAGAGCTACTGTAAACATGGCGATGCAATTGAATAATGAAAGACATCAGTTGCATTTATGTAGTGAATGTTTCCAAAAAATCCAAAATCAAATAACAGATTCAAATAACTTTTTCCAAGGCGGAGATTTCTTTTCAAATGAGTTCTTTCAAGGATCTGCCCAAGGTCAAAGTAAAAGAAGTGCATCAACAAAGCAACAACATAGCGGCCGTGGTGGAGGTTTACTTGATGAATTGGGAACAAACGTTACAGAAAATGCCCGTAATGGGAAAATTGACCCCGTAATCGGTCGAGACAATGAAATTAAACGAGTCATCGAGACATTAAATCGTCGTAATAAAAACAACCCAGTTTTAATTGGTGAACCAGGGGTAGGTAAAACTGCAATAGCAGAAGGATTAGCGCTTAAAATGATCGAAGGGGATGTACCGGCGAAATTAATGAACAAGGAAGTTTATGTACTTGATGTTGCTTCATTAGTTGCAAATACAGGTATTCGTGGTCAATTTGAAGAACGAATGAAACAACTGATCGAAGAATTAAAAAATCGACCAGATATTATTCTCTTCATTGATGAGATTCATTTATTAGTCGGTGCAGGAACAGCTGAAAGTTCACAGATGGATGCTGGTAACATTATGAAACCGGCACTTTCAAGAGGAGACTTACAAGTTATCGGTGCTACAACGTTAAAAGAATATCGTCAAATTGAAAAAGACGCAGCGCTTGAACGTCGTTTCCAACCGATTATCGTAAAAGAACCTACAACAGATGAAACAATTCAAATATTACAAGGATTAAAAAGCCGTTATGAAGACTTTCATGGCGTTATCTATTCAGATGAAGTAGTCGAAGCATTCGTCAATTTGTCTGCTCGCTATATTCAAGATAGATTTTTACCAGATAAAGCGATAGACCTAATGGATGAAGTTGGATCTCGCTTAAATCTCGCAAACGCAGAACAAGATACGGAAACAATTAAAAAACAATTAGAAAAAGTAGTAACAGAAAAAGAATCAGCTGCCGAGCAAGAAGATTATGAACGAGCTGCGAACTTACGTTATCAAGAAATCCAATTACAAAAACAACTTGAAAAAGCTAATGATAATAAACAAGAAGTGAGTCCACATGTAACGGTTCACGATGTAGAAGAAATGATTGAAGAAAAAACAGGGATTCCGGTAACCAAACTTCAAGCAGATGAACAAGAAAAAATGAGAAACTTTAGTGAACATTTACGTGCGAAAGTAATCGGCCAGGATGAAGCAGTTGATACAATAGCGAAAGCAATCCGCAGAAGCCGTGCAGGACTAAAATCAAAATATCGCCCAATTGGATCCTTCCTATTCGTTGGACCGACTGGGGTAGGTAAGACAGAACTTTCCAAAGTATTAGCTGAAGAATTATTTGGCACTCGAGAATCCTTAATTCGATTAGATATGAGTGAATATATGGAAAGACATACGGTTTCTAAAATTATCGGTTCACCTCCAGGCTATGTAGGTCACGAGGAAGCAGGTCAGTTGACAGAAAAAGTACGTCGCAACCCATATTCCATTATCTTACTTGATGAAATTGAAAAAGCACATCCAGATGTACAAAATATGTTCTTACAAATCATGGAAGATGGTCATTTAACAGACTCACACGGCAGAAGAGTGAGCTTTAAAGATACAGTTATCATCATGACAAGTAATGCTGGAACAGGTTTTAAACCGATATCTGTCGGATTTGAAAAAGAAAGTGAAGCAGCTTCTGTATTTGAAAGCTTAAATGATTATTTCAAACCAGAGTTCTTAAACCGATTTGATGGAATTGTTTCTTTCAATGAATTAACAGAAGAAAACTTATTAGAAATTGTTGATTTAATGCTTCATGATCTTGAAAAAACAATTGAAGATAATAATATCAAAATTGAAGTGACAGAAGAAGCGAAAAAAGAATTAGTTAAACTTGGTTACGATTCTCGTTTTGGAGCAAGACCTTTACGCCGAGTTATTCAAGATAAAGTTGAAAATCAATTAACAGATTTAATATTGGAAAATGAAAAAGTTGATCAAGTTGTTGTCGTAGTGAAAGATGAAAATATCGTCGTTAAAACTGCATAAAAATTAATTTTAAACCGCTGATTTTATATTAGCGGTTTTTTTGTATTGTAGAAAAATAAATAGTTGGAGGGAAATACGAGGCAGCAAGCGATTGGAATTAAGGTCAGAAAATGAATAAAAAAATACTTAATTGATGATAAACTTTTAAAGCATTATACAAATAAACAAGTGAAAATTTTCTATATAATTATTTATCCATTACTGAAGTGAAAAGGGTCTTTATTCTAATTAGAAGCAATTAATTATGTATTTTCAGTTTTTTGGCAAAACTGTATGTATAACTGCTTTAGGAGTGAATATAGATTGATTACTGAACGAGATGCATGGTCAATGAATGGCTATTTAGGGGTACTTGTCATAGCTGTTTTAATAGGAGTAGGAATAATTAATATTATACATGAACATTTTTTTCTCGGAATATTCTTTTTTGTCATTGCAATTATATTAGCGACAGGACTAACTTTAGTTCAACCGAATCAATCTGTCGTCGTTTTGTTTTTTGGAAAGTATGTAGGAAGCGTCCGAAAAGAAGGATTAATAATAACAATTCCATTCTCGGTACGTAGAAAAATTTCACTTCGAGTACGAAACTTTCATAGTAGAAGATTAAAAGTGAATGATATAAATGGTAACCCAATTGAAATTGCGGCAGTAATTGTATTTCGAGTTGTTGATTCTGCCAAGGCAGTCTTTGATGTTGATCAGTATGAGGAATTTGTTGAAATTCAAAGCGAAACGGCATTACGTGCAGTAGCAACAAAATATCCATATGACAGTTTTGATGAAACGGAACTTACATTGAGAGGAAATGCGGAAGAAATTTCAGATGAATTAAAGACCGAAGTGCATGAGCGACTATATGTAGCAGGAGTTGACATTATGGAAGCCCGCTTAACTCATTTAGCATATTCAACTGAAATTGCACAAGCGATGTTACAAAGACAACAGGCAAGCGCTATTGTAGCAGCCCGTAAACAAATTGTTGAGGGAGCGGTAGGAATGGTGCAAGATGCTATTGAACAGTTAGAACAGACTGGGGTTGTAAAGTTAAATGAAGAGAAACGAATGATTATGATCAATAATCTACTAGTGTCAATTGTTGCAGATAATGGTACTCAACCAATCATTAATACAGGATCCATTCAGGAAAATGGATAACAACATTTAATATATATGTTGAAAAATAAAAAGCATCCTTTATAAGTTAGAATCTCTAATTTAACTTTGAGGATGTTTTTTACTGTTTAATTAGTCTATTGACAATCTTGTTAATTGGTTATATAGTTAGTTATAGATGTAACTAACCTAACGGGAAAGGGTGGTGGCAATTGAAAAATAAACTAGATGACAGCAGACCAATCTATATACAAATCAAAGAATATATAGAAGACTCCATTATAAATGAAACGATCAAGATTGGTGAAAGAGTCCCTTCTACAAATGAATTAGCTAAATTTTATAAAATAAACCCTGCTACTGCCAGACAAGGGATTAATGAGCTAGTAGGAGAAAATATTTTAAGAAAGCAAAGAGGTGTAGGCATGTTCGTTACCGAAGATGCAAAAGAAATTTTAACTGAAAAGCGTAGGAAACAATTTATTGACCATTATATAATTCCTTTAAAAAACGAAGCGAATAAATTACAGATTTCTTCCGATCAGTTGATAAAAATGATAAAAGAGGGTGAATAACAGATGCAAATTGAAGTGAAAAATGTAACAAAAAAATACCAGACAAAATATGCGTTAGAAAATGTATCCTTTTCGTTACATGAACCTAAAATTTATGGATTACTCGGTCGAAATGGAGCAGGAAAGACAACGTTTATGGAAATTTTGGCAGGGCATCAGCTTGCCACGGATGGAGAAGTATTAGTGAATGGAAAATCTCCTTTTGATAATCGAGAAGTGGTTAAAGAAATATGTTTAATTAAAGAAGCAGATAACTTTAATAAAGATATGAGAATTCACCAAATAATCAAAGCATGTTCCTTGCTATATCCAAAATGGGATCAACAATTAGCTGATGAATTATTGAAGGAATATAAACTGAATGGAAAAGCACGGGTTAAAACGTTATCTAAAGGAATGAGTTCTGCGCTTGGTGTCATTGTTGGCTTAGCTAGCAAGGCTGCAATTACTATATTTGATGAACCGTATATAGGAATGGATGCTGCTGCCAGAAGAAAATTTTATGATATTTTACTAGAGGAATATGAGGAAGAGAAACGTACGATCATTTTTTCGACTCATTTAATCGATGAAGTCAGTCTATTATTTGAGGAAGTATTGATTTTACAAGAAGGAAAACTTATTTTACAAGAAACAGCTGATACATTAAGAGATAAAACATGTGCTGTCACTGGAGAGATTGAAGAAGTAAAGAAATTTATTTGTAATAAAAAAGTAATGAAAACGAAGCAACTTGCCAATGTAATGACAGCTTATATTTATGGGGATAGAGAAGAAGCAAATCAATCTAATTTGCAGGTTGAAGGAATCCCTATCCAAGATCTGATGATCTATCTTACAGAAACAGAGAGAGGAGCATAAGAATGCAAAGAGAATTGAAAGGATCATTATATTATTTACAAGCAAACTTACGCTATTCTTTTATTATTTTTTGGTCAATTATGATTGGAACTCTAGCTCTAACCATACTAGCTGATTTACTTATAAAAAGTGAAGAGGGGATCATCGCATTTAATTTTTCGATACCAATCTATATATTTGGAGCAATTTTTGGTTTTCACATTGTTAAGAACGTGATACCATTTTTAATCAAAATGGGAGTTACGAGGAAGAGTTTGTTTATAAGCACTGGTATTCTTTTATGCGGAATTTCACTTATTAACTCTGTCATTGCGAATACGATTCATTCATCCCTTGAACGCGTATATGGAGATACCATGGGAGGGTTTATTTCATATAGTGATGGTAACATAACTCTGACGATCACTCATTTTGCAGACCTGTTCATGGACAGTACATGGATAAGTAGAGTTTTCATTGATATGTCCCTTACCTTCTTCTTTATATCGCTAACACTAATTTTGGGGTTGATCTTTTATCGCTATGGATTGATCGGTGGATTTGGTACTTTAGGTGTTGTTATGTTGATGTTCATTTTAGCTATATCTCGTGGATGGGTAACATCTTTCTTTGTAAAATTATTTGAAAACTTCCATTTCACATTCTTCTATCAACTATTTGCGGTAGGAATAATTATATACTTACTCTCATTCATATTAATGAGACGAATAACGATTTAGAGTAGTTGAATTGAAAAAGAGGGTGGGAAATTATATAAAACTAGCTACAGAAAAGGCGAACAATATGTTAGTTTAGCGTAGGAAATATACGTAGACTCCTACGGGAACAGCACGCGTCCGAAGATCTCTGTAGCGACTCAAGTCGAGGAGCTACAGAAGCTAAGGCCGTGCCCGTGGAAAGCGAAGTATATTTCCGAAGCTATTATTCATCAAGGATCGTTCGTCTTTTCTTTAATAAAAAATACTTTTGTCTCAGCCTCTTTTTATTTAATGTAACAATCCATCTAATTCATGACTTCTTTATTTTTAAACAAATAGATCGATAAAAAGAGCAGAATGCCACATAGAAATAATATGATCACAGAAGTGCCTACTAATTGATTTGAAATCGAATTAGTTTCTATCATTTGATAAATATACGTAGATAACTGGTTAGGAAATAAAGTAAGTTTATGCCCGAAAATCATGTTGATGACACTTAAAATTAATAATGTAATGACTGTACATGCGGCTACTAAGCCAGGAACTTTAAATAATGTATTGAAAAAAATAGAAATAGTTAATACGAGCGTAAACCATAAACCGTAAAACATGACGATTTTAACCATCGTTAGAAAACTTAGATCTCCAAATAATAGATTCGTATAGTACCAGTTTATAAGCATTCCTAAAAAGAGGCCAAACCATATAAGTAATAGAAAAGCAGTCCATTTAGCAGTGACATAATTATGGTGTTTAATCGGTTTTACCAAAATAATTTCAGTAGTTCCATTTTGTCGCTCTCCTGCAATAGTGCTCATTGAAGTTAAAACTATAATGAAGACACCAAACAAGCTTAATTGTTCGAGACTCATCATAACTACTTCAGTCGGTGCTAAGCTGGGAATCTCTATAATAGTCCCTTCAGGAACTCCTCCAGCTAAATTGATAATCTCAGGTAAGTAATAGTATGAAATTGGATCCATCATAGTAAGTAACATCATCACAATTGGAACCCATATCCATTTTTTATTTCTCCAACTTTCCAAAACTTCTTTTTTAAACATCGTTATCCATTGCATATTAACTCACCGCCTTCATGAACATATCTTCAAGGGAAGCACGTTTTATTGTGAAATTAACTAACGGCCAATTATTTTTAGTCGCTGCCTCTAAAATCTCTTTACGGGCACTATTAATTTCAGTGACAGATACATGGATTGTATGTTTATTACTAGTAACGGCTAATACAGTTTCTAATGCTTGAATGTCACTTATATAGTTTTTTGTGCCCTTTTCAAATTCTAACTCGATTGTGTCTGACTGATATTTATTTCTTAAACGTTGCATGGAACCAGCTTCAATAATTTTACCTTCGTGTAATAATAGTAATTCATCACTAATTTCATCTGCATCATTTAATATATGGGTTGAAAAAAGTATGGTCATTTCCTGTTTCAGCTCTTCCATTAAGGTCAGAACTTCTCTTCTACCTAATGGGTCCAAGGCAGAGACAGGTTCGTCTAAAATAACAAGTTTAGGTTGATGAATGATCGCTTGAGCAATGCCAAGTCGTTGTTTCATCCCACCAGAATAACTTCCAATTCGTTTATTTTTTGCTTCTGTTAATCCTACTTTGTCTAATAAGTTTAGTGCTCTAGATCTTGCTTCTTTCTTATCGATGTAAGCAAGCTTTGCACAGAAAATTAAGTATTCAAAGCCAGTCATCCAGTTGTAAAAGACAGGGTATTGCGGCAAGTAGCCCGTGCAAAATCTAAAATCTTTTTGTTCACTGCTTAAAAAACTAATAGAACCGGAAGATTGTTTGATTAATCCCGTCAGCATCCGTAATGTAGTCGTTTTTCCGGCTCCATTTGGACCGATTAAGGCGATACATTTATTAGACTCAAGATCAAAACTAATATCGTCCACAACGGTTTGAGAACCGTATTTTTTGGAAACATTTTTAACAGTTAAAATAGCCATTTTTTTAATCCCTTCTTCCAAAGATAAAATATAAGATAGGTCCGAAAGTAGTGATGAATAAAATAATGAATAGCCAAACTAGTTTCGGGCCATTTGTTTTTTCAACTCGCACCCAGTCGATTAAAGCAATTATCATTAAGATTGCTTGAATAATGATAAAGGGTACAATTATTCCCCAATTAATATCGGTTAAAGCTTCCATCCAAAAAACCCCCTTTTAACTTAATAGTAATACCGGAATAAGAATGACTAACAGAATTCCTATAACAACAATCCAAGATAATGGATGTGCCCAATTATTTGTCCATCCAACACCAAAACGTTTTTCCACGAAAATTGCTGGATCATTTTTATTTACATAAAACTGACCTAACTTCCAGTATTGGTCATCATCACGATCGATTACTTGATCAGAAGTGTGTTCATTTAATTTAATTCTACTTCCACCTTGCCCAGTAATAAAAGCTAAGAGTAAAGTACCTAGGAGGATCAGAAAAACAAAACTAAAAATAATTATTTCTGTATACTTAGTTAATTGTGGAAAGATGAATGTTAATTGAGTATACATAAGCAAAAGTTCTATCAAACCGCCAAGACAAATTAAATAGGCTGACCATCTTTTTCTAAAAATAATATTTTGTTTTTTTGATCGTTCAGGATTGGCGACACTCACTTGCTGTTTTGTATGTTTGATAATAAGGTTAAGAAAGATAAATAAGACAAGTAAAGCTAATTGCATTCCAGGAATAAACAATAACGTCGCAAAAGACTTTTCCTCATATGATATATTACCGAAAAAATCTATATGCATTGGAAGTTTCTCGGGAATTCTATTCAGGTAAATAAAAGTAAGCAATAATGTAACAATAATAATTAATGCTGAAGTGAGAAACCACCAGTTTGAATAAACTAATATTTCTTGGCGGAATTTCATATCGACAACAATGGTTTGTGACTTAGTAGATTTCCAGTTCTCTGACTCTTTAATTTGTTTCATTTTATAATGAAACGGAAGATAGAGAAGAAAACCGAAGATTAGATAGGTGACAATAATAATTGTAAATAAAATAGTAATTATATTTTCACTCAGTTGGAAAGAGAGTATTGCATAACTAATACAAAAGAGCAAACCGATTATAATCAATGTGACTGCATATTTTTTTCGCATTGTTTTAAAGTCTTCACGATTATAAAGTGATTCTGGAATGGAGACACCAAAGTTTTCTGTTTTTCTTGTTAAAAAAGGAGTAAAAGCAACTACAAATATCATTGGTACGAATATGACAATGGAAAGTAATAATGGTCCATTCATTTTATTCACCTTCTATTTCTTGAAAAATATCATTGCATAGTTTTAAATACGTTTCTTTTCTCATTCCCCGGCAAATTGTATCCGCAATTAATGGCCGAAGTGTTTCCCTTAATTTTTTTTCATAATCGTCATCCGCCTTCGGAGCTCCTTCTGGATTAACAACTACTCCTTTCTGACGATGAATAAGTAAAAAACCTTCTTGTTTTAATTGTTGATAAGCTTTATTCACCGTATGTAAGTTAATACCAATGTCACTAGCTAAAGCCCGGACAGATGGTAAGCGTTCCCCAGGAAGTAACTTTTGTTTAGCGATACCAATTATGATTTCATTTTTTAATTGTTCATAAATAGGAATATCGGATTCAAAATCTAATTGTATATACATATTTATCAACCTTATACATAATATTTGTTATATATGTAGTATAACACGCAAATAGTAAAAGTCTATAGGAAATTAGAAAAAATTTAAACATGAACGCTTTTTTCTTTCGAAGTGGGATTTTTTTAAGATAGAAGCGTATGAAAATAATATAGATTAATTTCAGCATTTGCAGTTTTGGGGAGTTGGAAGATGCACTTCCTTAGCTGAATTCAAGTAACTGTTTGTTTGAAAAATTTATATACAATTAAATGATTAATTAAACGGGGAAAGTTATTATATATTGTTTGTGTGAAATCCAGATTTACGAAGACTCCTACAGGAAAAGCAACAGCCGAAAATCCATTTCATAAGTTTTTAAAAACTTATAAAATTAGTTGAGGCGTTGCCCGTGGAAAGCGTAGTAAATCTGGATGAAACAAATACGTGTGATTTATATGGACCTTTTCAGTGGCCTCGCTCTCTTCCCGCAGGAGTCTACGTGTATTTCCTTCGCTAGGGTGGTACTCGCGGGTGTTTGGAGTGATGGACCATTGACTCCTGTGGTAACAGCAAATGGTTCTCGATGGGACGAACCTTTTGTAGTCCCAGATGTCGCACTTATGTCTGTGCTGAAAGCAATAGTCCGTAGCGGAAAACAAGCAGTACCACACAGTTTTTATCTTTTGTGTAAAATATCCTTATCTTGATCAAGATAAGGTTTGGAAACCTTACCTAGTTAATCTAAGTATTTGTTTGAACTAACTTTATAAGTGCAAAAAGTAATTAAAAAAGCTGCTCCCTGAAGTGAGGGAACAGCTTTTAAACATATTTTTAAGAAACAACTTCGGCTGTTTCTTGGACAGCAATTTGAGTAAATTGTACGTATGTCACATAATGTTCTTTTGTAATAGCGAAAAGGTCATAAACTTCTTCATTTTTGTTAATGGCTTGATATACTTCCGGATATAACTCATTTGCATGTGCTACGTAATCTAATTTTGAAACGGCTTTTAAGGAGCGCAAATTCGTTTTTCTCACTTTCATAAAGACAGTTTCAATATCAAGCGTGAAAAATAGCTCATCAAGGAATTCTTGCTTCGCAATCTTGTTATATCCTTTACCAAAATACGGTTTCCCGATCCATGTTGCTAAAAATCCACTTCTATTATGAATATCAAATAAATTTATTGTGCCAATAGGTTGTTCATATTCATCTAAAATGGTCCTAGAAATAATTTCTCCATTATTTTCTGCTTCCATTGTATGTTTTGTTAAGAAATAGAATTCATCACATGTTGCTGCTTTGTGACGTATATACGGATACACATCCGGATGATAAGATAATTCAAATAATGTAGGTACTTCATGTAAATCCCGTTTTTTGAGCATGAAAATGCACCCTCCTTCTTGTAATTAAGTTGGGTGCCCTAACAAGGGAGAAGTCCGGAATGGTGGACACCCACGAATTTTAGTTAACGGTCAACGAAAATTCGGGGTAGGAATCGAACCTACTAGAACCAGAAAATTATTCTGGTGGCGCACCATTTGCCTTCCCTTTAAAACTAAGTATGTTTTTATTTAATTTTAATAATAAACAGTTAAAAAGCATATTGAATTTTTGATTCAATCTATTTTAACACGGGTATTACCAAAAAGGGAATACCTAAATTTAAAAAAATAAAAGAAATTTTTTAGTCATTACGAAATTGTGTCAGAGTCTCAAAAAACCTTATAAGTAAAGCATTTCTACTGTTTTATTGATAAACATCTGCCAGTGCATTTTCAAGATAAGGATAAGCAAATGTAAATTGCTGATCCAATGCTTTTTGGGGAAGAACATATTGTCCAGAAGTTATTAATTGATGCATATCTCCTAATGTTAATTCTAAAAGGAAAGAAGGGGTGGTTATCATATTTGGCTTACGTAAAGTTTTAGTCAACACGTTGATAAAATCTTTATTCCGTAGTGGGTGAGGTGCTGTAATATTAACTGGTCCATGAAAAGATGGTTCAATTAACATATAATAAAGCAAATGAACGCAATCTTTTATGTGTATCCAAGAAATCCATTGATCTCCTTTACCGATTTTTCCGCCTATGAATAGTTTCACCGGTAAAGCCATTAGTGGTAATGCACCCTCATTTTTGTCTAATACGACTCCGAATCGGGCATATATTGTTCTAATCCCTAAATCTTCTATATAATATGCCGTATTTTCCCATGTAGTTGCAACGTTTGCTAAAAAATCATTACCTGGTCTTTTTGTTGCTTCGGTAAAAATTAAATCTGAGGCCATTCCATAATAACCAATGGCAGAACCGGAAAGGAAAACTTTAGGTTTTTCCTCCATCTGCATTATCATTTGGATTAAGACTTCAGTAGCCTGTACTCGACTAGAAATGATTGCGTCTTTCTTTTTATCTGACCAATAGCCGAAGAGGGATTCGCCAGCTAGATTAACAACTGCATGAATAAGGGGCAGCCTTTTCACTGGATAATCAAAGCTAATATAGGAAATTGATTCTGTATCTTTATGTGTCCGTGGATATCGGGTTATTACATAGACATGGTGACCTTCGTTAACCAGTTTATTAACAAAATGACTTCCAATAAAACCCGTCCCTCCGGTCATAATTATATTCATCAAAACCGCCTCCTCTTTTTTAAACAGCATATCTTATTATTCATGTTATGATATAGATAGAGGTGAGTCAATTGCCAACGGTTACAAAAATTTCTAAACAAAAGAAAATTGCTGATCGTTATAATATCTTTCTAGATGAATCATACTCCTTTAGTGTAACGGAAGACATTTTAATCAAATACAATTTACGCAAAGGTTTACACTTATCGGAAAATGAAATTGAAAAAATTACGGAACATGAATCGTTTCATCGTTCATATATACAAGCAATTCATTTTTTAAGTTATCGGATGCGATCAAAACGAGAAATCGAAACTTATCTACAAAAAAAAGAAGTGGCCCCCGATGTTATTGAGGAGATTGTTAATCGGTTAGAAAGAGAAAAACATATTAATGATCTAGAGTTTGCCAATTCATTTGTCCGAGACCGTATAAATCATTCATCAAAGGGACCAAGACTAATTGTTAATGAATTAAAAGATAAGGGAGTTGCTGTAGAAATCGCCAAGGAAGCCGTTAAACAGTATGGGTATGATCAACAAGTTGAAACGGCATTAAAATGGGCGGAGAAACAGATGAAACGAAAAAGCAGTCATTCGTACAATAAGCAAATTGAACAGTTAAAACTTAAATTAACACAAAAAGGATATCAAAATGATGTAATACATCAAGTCATAACTGAAGTCACACCTCCGCTAGACAAACAAGAAGAATTAGCAGCTTTGAAAAAACAAGCGGATAAATTATATAATAGATATAAGAAAAGGTATTCAGGGTATGAATTAAAAATGAAATTAAAAGCAAGTTTATATCAACGAGGGTTTCAAGGAGAGTTAATTAACGAATATGTAGCAGATTTAGATGATTAACTGTAGAATAGACGATGTGAAAGGAGATGGATAATATGAATTTCAGATATAGTGATTATACAATCGAACAATTGCGACAAGAATTAGGCGAATTAAAAGAAAAGGCACAAAAAGCTGAGCAGTTAGGTGAAATAAACAAAGTAGCAATTTATGAAAGAAAAATGCAAATTGTCTCCTCATATATGTTAAATCCTGATGAGTTCCAACCGAATGATGTTCATGAACTAAATGGAGATCCAGGATATAAATTTAAAATTAATTATATTAATGGAGTTATGGCATGGGGACATCGAATTAATTTACTAGGAGAACAACGTGAACAGGAAGAAGCACTACCAATCTCCTTGCTAGGTAAGAAAGAAGAAGAATAAGAAAAGTGAAGTGCTATTGGGATGTATACCTAATAACGCTTCACTTTTATCATTTATGTTAAGTTAAATTACTAAGTTGGACTGTCTCCAAAAAACAATTTCTTTTGTAACTTTTGTTCAGAGAATATCCAACCGGTGTAAGAATTCATTATTTCTAACTTTTCATTGATTTGGGCGACAGCAACGAACGGATAATATCCTTTTGAGCGATAACGTAAATCTGTAAAACGTACTTCAGTAAATCGGTCATATTCTACAACTTCCCAACGATATACCGGAGAGAATGAGAGAAACGCTTCGATATTCTTGTCTGTTTTAGCTACTTCAATAATTTCTGATTTAGGTAATTCAATTCGTTCAAATTCATCCATTAATTGAATATGTCCATTTTCAACTGTTCCTACATAAAAACGATCTTTAGTTGTGATAGCAATTCTCCAATAATTTTGTTTCATTGTTGGTGAAGTTGCCACTTCTTCTGTAGTTGGAAAATATTCATGTATTTTTTTAACGATTTCCCTTTTATCAAAATAACGTTTAATATAATAGAGGGCAATAACCGCGTAAATGATTAAAAACGTTGTTCCTGGGTTAGCCCCTAAGATCCATGCAATAATTCCACCCACATGGAGGAAGAAAATATACGGGTCAAACGTATTAATGAAACCCAATGCAACCCATTTATGAGTAAACGGGCGATAGGCTTGAGTTCCGTACGCATTAAATATATCTACAAATACGTGAATGATCACTGCTAAAAATGTCCATAGCCAAAGATGAAGGAAATTTACTTCAGGTGCAAATAGATAAATCATAGCAGAAATAAAAACGCCCCAAAAAATGACTGCCGGAATTGAATGTGTTAGCCCACGGTGATTTCGAATATATACTGCGTTATTTTTTAACTTTAATACAGTATCAAAATCAGGTGCTTGTGAACCAACAAGAGTGCCGACCAAAACAGCATTAAATAAGATTGGGTCATTCGCTACGACGGGATCTAATGTTGCAAGGCCTCCTAGTGCGATTCCCATTACTACATGGGTTCCTGTATCCATATATAGAATTTGTCCTCCTTTGACTTAAAGGTATAGTGCAATTGTAACATATAGAGGTGATTATTTGATGAATAAAACGTTACATAAATTTGACATTTTATCGTTTCAAACGAAGTTGATTTCATGGTATGAAGAAAATAAACGGGAGTTGCCTTGGAGAGAAACGATTGATCCCTATAAAATATGGGTCTCAGAAATTATGTTGCAACAAACTAAAGTAGATACCGTTATTCCTTATTATGAGAAGTTTATGGAACATTATCCAACTATTTTTGATTTAGCTTTAACAGATGAGCAAGATGTGTTAAAAGACTGGGAAGGGCTAGGTTATTATTCAAGAGCTCGCAATTTATTAGAAGCGACACGAGAAGTTGTTGAAACTTACAATGGGGTAGTACCAGATAATCCTAAGGAACTAGGTGAACTAAAAGGTGTCGGTCCATACACAAAAGGAGCTATTTTATCTATTGCCTTTAATAAGCCAGAGCCAGCTGTAGATGGAAACGTAATGCGTGTATTATCAAGGGTATTATTAATAAAAGATAATATTAGTGAACAAAAAGTAAGAAAGAAATTTGAGGAAATTGTTCGAGAGGTAATAAGTAAAAAGGATCCATCTTCATTTAATCAGGGGTTAATGGAACTTGGAGCATTAATTTGTACACCACGCTCTCCTTCATGCTTATTATGTCCCGTTCAACAAGAATGCCGAGCATTTGAAGAAGGGATTCAGGAAAAGTTGCCTGTTAAGATGAAAAAGAAAAAACAGCGTGTAGTTTCTTATCATGTTTTATTACTTACAGATGATCAAAATAGAGTAGCAATTGAGCAAAGACCAAGCGAGGGATTACTCGCTAATATGTGGCAATTTCCAATGATTCCAACGGATGGAAATGATATTGAAATGGTTGTAAAACAGAAGTATGGATTAAAAATAAAAGTTGCACACGAATTAGGGACAGTAAAACATGTGTTTTCGCATAAAATTTGGAATTTAACGATTTACCAAGCCAACTACTTAGAAAACTTATCGATAAAAGTGGAGCAAGGATCATCTTTACAATTTGTGTCGGAGAAAGAATTAGAAACCTTTCCATTCCCGGTATCTCACTTGAAAGTCAGAGAAATTTGGAAGGACACTATTTCCACTTAATACCATTATACACTTTCGGATAACTTTCCTTGAATTGGACAAGTTAAATACTGCGGAGGTGATAAAGATGGCAAAAAATCCTAAGCAGTCTAGTGCAGGAACAAACGTTCAAAAAGTTAGAAAACAAAATCAACAAGCAGCTCAAGGACAATACGGAACTGAGTTTGCTTCAGAAACTGATGCACAAGAAGTAAAAAGACGAAATCAACAGTCAGAGCAAAACAAAAAATAACATATCACAAACAAAAACTTTCCTAAAAAGCAGGGAAGTTTTTGTTTGTATTTGACCTAAACTTCATATTAGGAAATCATACATAAACAAGAAACTTTTATTCTCAAGTACCAAACTGTATACTGAATATATCAATGGACGAAAGGAAAAAACTATGGGGTTTCCTAAGATTGGTTCTAAAGTTGAGATTGTCAGTTTAAAACATAATAAACAATTGCATAGGTGTTGGAAAGAAAATATTATATTATTTCATAATAATGATCAATTAATTGGAGCGAACAATGAAACAATAGTCGAAGAGTCAGATGGACAGAAGTGGGAAACGACTGAGCCGGCTATTTTTTATTTTGACAAACGTTATTGGTTTAATATTATTACTTTATTCGAAAAAAATGATTACTATTATTACTGTAATCTCAGTTCCCCAGTTACGTATAAAAATCAAACATTACAATATATTGATTATGATATCGATGTAATTGTTCAATCAAATTTAGACTATCAAATAGTTGATCAACAGGACTTTAAGGATAACGCAGAAACGTATGCTTATTCTTCAGCTATCAAAAAGTCTGTTGACGAAGGTTTGCACATGTTAATAGATTGGATCGAAACTGAAAAAGGTCCTTTTAAACAATCATTTCCAAATAAATGGTTCCAATTTATTAATGGTAAATAATTTTTTAAGAGTATGCTGAAAAAGGAAGTTTGATCATGAGCAGTATAAAACAATATATGAAATATGTTAAGCCATATACATGGCATATAATATGGACAATTATTATCGGAATTTTTAAGTTTGCTATCCCTCTACTTATACCGCTTATTTTAAAATATGTCATTGACAATATTATTCAAGGAGATATGGCACAATCCGAAAAGCTGCATCAGCTTTTTTGGTTAATGGGAGTATCCTTCACCATTTTTCTTATTTTAAGACCACCAATCGAGTATATCAGACAATATCTTGCTCAACTTGTCGGCAGCAAAATTTTGTATGATTTAAGAGATCGTCTTTTTGATCATATCCAACGGCTTAGTCTAAAGTATTATTCCAATACAAAAACAGGAGAAATCATTTCCCGGGTAATTCATGACGTGGAGCAAACAAAGACATTTGTCATTACCGGGCTAATGAATGTTTGGCTCGATATGGTAACCATTTTAATCGCCATTGGAATTATGATGACAATGGATGTCAAATTGACAATTGTTTCGATTATTCTTTTTCCGTTATATGGACTTTCAGTTAAATATTTTTATGCAAAGCTTCGAAAATTAACAAGGGAGCGTTCACAAGCATTGGCTGAAGTACAAGGCCATTTGCATGAGCGTGTACAAGGAATTTCCGTGACGAGGAGTTTTGCTTTAGAAGATTATGAGCAAGAACAATTTGATCATAGAAACCATAACTTTTTAACAAAGGCTATTGAACATACAAAATGGAACGCAAAAACATTTGCTGCGACAAACACGATTACTGATTTAGCACCGTTGCTTGTAATTACATTTGCGGGATACCAAGTAATAACTGGAAGTTTAACTGTCGGAACAATGGTTGCTTTTGTAGGGTATATGGAGCGTGTATACAGTCCATTAAGAAGACTTATTAATGCATCTACCACATTGACACAGTCAATTGCATCGATCGACAGAGTATTTGAGTTTATGAATGAACCATACGACGTATACGATAAGGAAAATGCAGTTGAATTAGGTAGAGTAAAAGGGGAGATTCAGATTGAAAATGTCTCCTTCCAGTACAATGAAGAAGAACTTACAGTATTGAAGAACGTAAATTTACATGTTTCAAAAGGAGAAACGATCGCTTTTGTTGGCATGAGCGGTGGTGGGAAATCGACATTAATTAGTTTGATTCCTCGTTTTTATGATGTTACGGAAGGTTCGATTAAAGTAGATGGAATCGATATTCGTGATGCCACTCAACGATCTTTAAGAAATAATATTGGAATGGTACTACAAGATAATATTTTGTTTAGTGAATCTATTGCGATGAATATCCGAATGGGTAACCCAGAGGCTACAGATGAAGAAGTAATCGCAGCGGCCAAAGCAGCAAATGCTCATGAGTTTATTGAAGCTTTGCCACAAAAATACGATACGTTAGTAGGAGAGCGCGGGGTAAAATTATCAGGCGGTCAACAACAGCGTATTGCGATAGCTCGTGTGTTTTTGAAGAATCCGCCTATTTTAATCTTTGACGAAGCCACTTCTGCACTAGATTTAGAAAGTGAACATACGATACAGGAAGCACTTGAGAAGTTAGCGGCTGACAGAACGACATTTATTGTTGCTCATCGACTAGCTACAATTACACACGCTGATCGTATAGTTGTGATTGAACATGGTCAAATTACAGAAGTTGGTACTCATATGGAATTAATGCGTAAACAGGGAAGTTACTATGATTTATATCAAGTCCAGGATTTTGATGCTAGTCCAGAACTAGTTAACTAGAAAGAGAACCTAATAGAGGTTCTCTTTTTTTGTAAATAAGATTGCCCTATAGAACATGTCCTATTATTAGAGGTCAGAACATAGATATAGATAAAGAAGAATTTAAGTGGGGCTCTGAATATATGAATATGATCCTGATAATTGTAATATTTTTTGTCATTGCGAGAAGTATCATCCAATTTATCACTCATGGCGAAAAAGATACTAATATAAAAACACATAAAACGAGTATTTCTTTAGAAGTATTTTATACATTGATCATGATCTATTGCATTGTAATCGTAGGTTTTGGATTAATTTATTTTATGTTATCATTTTATGAATTAACGTTAGTTGAAAATGTAGAAAACGGAGATTCATCGCTTATCAGTTTATTTTTTCGCAGCTTTTATTTTAGTGGTGTAACATTATTAACAATAGGATATGGGGATATTACTCCAATTGGAATTGGAAGATTTATTGCCGTTATCCAAGCGTTGATCGGCTATTTATTACCAACCGCATTTGTTTTAAAAATAGTGCATATAAATTTTCAGCAAAAAACTTAATAGAGTTGGAATAAATTAATAGGGAATGAGAGGAGTAAAGCTAGCTGCAAGTCCCATCTTAAGAAAGGAAGATAGTATAAGGTGAGACTTGCAGTCTTTACTGTTTAATTATGTATTGCGAATAGTAAGCTGTTCTAATAAATCAATGGATAATTGCAATGATTTTATCTCTTGAACAAGTGCAATTCGGACAAATCCCGCTCCTTCCGTACCGAACACGGTTCCAGGCACCATCACAACACCAACTTGATCAATTGCTTCAAATACAAAATTTTTGTCATCGATAGCGTAAGGGTATTTGGCCCAGACGAACATACCACCATGAGATTCAGTTACTTCCCATCCAAGATCTTTTAAACCATTCATCATTATTTGATGTCGCTTAGAAAAAACATTTCTTAAATGATCTGTAATTTCCTCGGCATTATCCAACGCCACGATCGCTGCTTCTTGGATTGGAGCAAAGATTCCATAGTCTAAATTTGATTTAAACTCACGCATGATTTGAATTGCTTTTGCATTACCAACTAGATAAGCAACTCTTGCTCCAGCTAAACTAAAACTTTTCGACAATGAATTTATTTCCAAACCTATTTCCTTAGCTCCAGGAGTCGATAAGAAACTAATTGGTGCATCACCTATAAAGTAATATTCTGAATAAGCTGCATCGTGTAATACGATAATATTGTGTTGTTTAGCAAAACGTACGACCTTTTCAAAAAAGGATGTACTAGGAAGAGCTGGAACTGGATTTCCAGGTAAGTTTAAAATTAATAATTTTGCTCTTTTAGCTATTTCAGCTGGAATAGAATCTAAATCAGGTAAAAAATCATTTTCTGCTAAAAGTGGCATATAATAAGGTTCTGCACCTGCTAATTTTATACCTGCATCGTAAGCGATATAGGCTGGATTCGTAGTTAAGACGATATCTCCCTCGTTGCAAAAAGCTAATGGAAGATGAACGAGTCCTTCCTGGGAACCCATAGTTTGTAAAACTTCCGTGTCTGGATTAAGGGTGACATTAGAACGCCGTTGGTAATAATGTGCGACTGCTTCATTGAAACGTTCGGTTCCTCCCAATGTATAGCCATACATATCGGCTTTTGCACTTTCTTTTGATAATGTTTCTCTAACCTTTTCAGCAGGTGGCAAATCGGGACTTCCCAAACTTAAGTCAATAATTTTAGCTCCTGTAGCACTTTTTTTTACAGTGGCAGCTTTTAATTGACTAAAAATTGTCGGTGAAAAAATGGACATTTTATTAGAAGGTTTAATTGTCAAATTTCTATACCTCCGTAAGTGGTATTTTATTATTATTTTATCACAGTATAGTAGAAAGTCACTTTACTTTCTGATTAAACAAGTTTGTAAAGATTTAAGTTAGAATAAAAGCATTCACTAGAAACTGACCGAAATATTGTCTATTATAATTAATAGATATTATTTTTCAATTAAAGGAGAATGAACTATGTCTGTTGAAGTAGGTAAAAAAGCAATTGATTTTACACTAGAAAATCAAGAAGGTCAAAAAGTTTCCTTATCAGATTATAAAGGACAAAACATTGTTCTCTATTTTTATCCGAAAGATATGACACCAGGATGTACGACACAAGCATGTGATTTTAGAGATAATTACGATGCATTTAAGGAGCTAAATACAGTAATTATTGGAATAAGTCCAGATCCGATTGAAAGACATCAAAAATTTATTGATAAACATGGATTACCTTTTGAATTATTGGCTGATACAGAACAAGAGGTAGCAAAACTTTATGATGTATGGAAGCTAAAAAAGATGTTCGGTAAAGAATTTTATGGAATTGAGCGGTCAACATTTATTATTGATCGGGATGGAATTATACAAAAAGAGTACCGAAAAGTTCGAGTTAAAGAGCATATTGAAGAGACATTACAATTTATTCAAGAAAATTTAAGTAAATAGAGGGGGGATACCGTGCGAATATACACTCGTTCAGGAGATAAAGGAACGACTTCTTTAGTATATGGGAAAAGAGTTCCCAAAAATGATCTGCGAGTTGAAGCATATGGTACTTGTGATGAAGCAAATTCAATGATTGGACTTGCGTTAAGTTTTTTGAGTAATGTGACTTGGGATGAAAAGGATGTTTTTTTGGAAAAAATGTACCGTGTTCAAACAATACTTTTTCATGTAGGTGCTGAATTATCGACACCAAGTGATCGAGAGGTAGCATGGAAATTAAAAGAAGAGCATATAAATGAGTTGGAGAAGCAAATTGATGAGTGGAGCGAAGATCTACCGCCACTTACTCAATTTATACTTCCGTCGGGAAATAGTACTTCAAGCGCGCTTCATTTAGCTAGAACAGTAGTAAGAAGAGCTGAACGGATGGCTGTAGGTGTTCAAGACGAATTGGAAGATTCACTAGTAATTTCTTATTTAAATCGTTTATCAGATTATTTATTCGTTGCAGCTCGTTATGTGAATTATCAGTTAAAAGGGGAGGAAATTCCTTTACAAGTTGAACTGTAATTATACGTTTTTAAAAAATTCTCACTGTTTCATATTTCTTCTCAATTAATATGCCCTTAGTCCGTGAAAAATGATATTCAAATTAAAATAATTATTATACAGTAGTGTGTTTAGATTGACATTTCTATAAGTGACAGGGTAAACTATTAATAAGCATTATAATCTGATAATACAGATTATGAAATATAAGTGAAAGCGAGGTGCATGACGGTGTCAGACGGTAAATTACAGGTCGCGATTGAAACATTAAAAAAGTCTGGTATCAGAATTACACCACAACGTCATGCGGTTCTTGAATACTTACTTACATCAATGTCTCATCCAACTGCAGATGAAATTTACAAAGCATTAGAAGGAAAATTTCCGAATATGAGTGTTGCTACTGTATATAATAATTTACGTATATTGCGTGAAATTGGACTGGTTCGTGAATTAACGTATGGAGATGACTCCAGTCGATTCGATAGTAATATGAGAGATCATTATCATATAATTTGTGATGATTGTGGAAAAATTGTAGACTTTCATTATCCAACTCTAGATGAAATTGAATCATTAGCAGAGAAAGTAAGTGGTTTTGAGATAAGTCATCATCGAATGGAGCTTTATGGTAAGTGTGAAGAGTGTTCGAATGTTAGTGTTCAATAAAATAGTGCCCAGATAACTAAAAAGAATCGCCATATTCATGACGATTTCTTTTTTTATGTTCAGAATTTTTATCAATATATGAAGTCATTTAAGTTATATTATTTCTAAATAATTGTACTGGAACCCATTCACGGACACTATTAATTAGCCAGATCTTTGAACATGAATGTAAATCGTTGATTAATATTTTTCTTACTTTGATTATACCTTTCTTTATTAATCTCTCGCGATAAGTTCCTGGTAGTAAGCCACATGCTACTGGCGGAGTAATAAGTTCTCCCTCTTGTTCAACGACGATATTTCCAGTTGTAAATTCTGTTACTTCATCGTTTTTATTCCAAAGTAATACATCATAAGTACAATTATCCTCTTTTGAGAAACGTTCATATATTGTACGATTTGTAGTTTTATGATAGTGAAAGACATTTTCGCTATCTATTGGTTTTTTTGCTAAAATGACGTTGTGATTCATTGGGCTGACGAGTCGCTGAGGTTCTATTTGAAAATCTCCTTCACGGTCAACTACTAATCGGACACGCCACTTCCCTGTTTTACATTTATTTTTAACACAGATTAATTCATGCTTAATAGATTGCAAATCAATAGGAAAGTCAAAATAAGCGGCAGAACTTTTGAGTCTTTTTAGATGTTCATCAAACACTAAATATTGACCGTTAATTAATCCAATGGTTTCTAATAAACTAAAGGTCTCCTGCTTATAGTGTAATACTTTTGCTTTTGTTAAAACCTCATTAAACTCTTCTTCCATGTTCGAATTTGCTGTAATTCCACCACCCGCACCATAGCTTGCCAGATGTTTCTTTTTGTCAATGACAACTGTTCGTATAGGAACGTTAAATACAGCTTCGTTATTTGGTGTAATATATCCAATCGCTCCGCAATAAACACCTCGTGGACTCTTTTCTAAATCAGCTATTAAATCGATTGCTACTTGTTTCGGAACTCCTGTGATAGATCCGCAAGGGAATAGGGTAGTTAAAATATCTATTATCGACACTTTTTCTTGTATGTCACCTTGAATGGTTGACGTCATTTGGTAAACGGTCGGATATTTTTCTACATTATGTTGATCAACGACTTTAATGCTTGGTTGTTCAACAACTTTTTTAAATTCTTCGATCATTAATTCCGTAATTAAATCATTTTCAAGCTTATTTTTTTCCGAAGCTGCTAACCATTGCCGATTTATCGCGTCATCTTTCCATGTTTTACCCCGATGAACTGTTCCTTTCATCGGTCTAGCTATCAATTTTCCATTCTTAACTTGGAAAAATAGTTCAGGTGAGGCTGATAATACCTGAATATTTTCTAAGTCCATATAGGCACAGTAGTTTGCTTGTTGCGCACTTTTAAGTTGGTTGTAAAATGTGTATGCACATCCCGAAAATGGCGTTTGAAAATGACCCGTATAATTTATTTGATCCGTTTCACCGCGTTCTATCGCTTGCTGTATCAGATTGAATGATTGTGAATACTCATCTTTTGTCTGATTAAATGTCCAATCACTAACTGAAAAACTTTCCTCTTTATGTGAGAAAGGAGACTTAGGACTCTCAAACAATCCAAACCAAAGGAGCGGCATAGTTACATCACGGTATATCTTATTTCGTTTTCTCCATGCGTATGCCGCTTCATAACTCAAATATCCTGCTGCATAAAAACCTAAATCTACAGCTTGTTGAACCTTTTTCAAACAATCAGAAACCTCTGAGAAACTATTCGTCCAAATAACATCGGTGGGATTAGAGAAGACGATTGAATTTCTGCTGTTTTTTTCCGATGAAAAATCGAACTGGAGAAAGGGTATATTTGGTAGACTAGTCATTATTTATCCCCTTCATAGTTCTCTCTGTTTTTGTTTTAATTCGCGACGATATTTGCGAGTGTTGTATTTTTCATCGAATTCTTTACCTTCCAATTCTTTATCTAAAGTTAATGGTTGTTTACAGTGCATACATGCATCAACTCGTCCTAACATCTTTGTCGGTTTTTCACATGAAGGGCAAATAATAGGTATTGCTTTTGTTGATAACATGCCGATCCAAAAATAAACAACCGTACTTAAAATAACGAATAAAACACCAAGTATAAAGAAAGTGACCATTAACCAAGGGATGTTTTTAGTTAAAATCCCTCCATACATAACAATCATTCCAATAAAAACAAGACTGAGTGCAAAACTTCGGATTTTATTGATTTTACTTGAATATACTAATTGTGGTTCACTCAACGTATGTATCCTCCTTAAGTTGTTCGATTATATTATAACATGAAAAAGCATGAGTTTAACATTTGAAGCAACGATACCTAGTATCATCACCTGCTATATTCTAAACTATCAAACAAGGTTTAATCTTCAGAAAATCAGGTTGAAAATTACATAAATAATAAGTATACTGATATAAAGCTATTTATGTGAACTATTGCCAAAATTACCAGTCTTTAGTTTATGTAATACCTACATCATGTTAGTTTACATGAAAGCAAAAAAATAAGGGGGATAAAAATGGGTAAAACTAGGTTTCTTACATTTATTTTTATGCTCGTAGGTTTAGTGTTAGTGGTAGCCGCATGTGGCGGGAAAGGCGACTCGACAAGTGGTGGAGACTCGTCAGGTGATGGCGGTGGAGCAGAAGGGGCAAAAATAGCAATTGGTCCTCCGGCAAGTGAAACAAATACGATTTCCAAAGTAATCTTGGGAGCATATGGATTGGAAGAAGGAGATTATCAAGTATTTCAAGAAGGTTTTGGAGATGCGGCAGATGGTGTTCAGGATGGTAATATTGATATTTCTGTTGGGATATTAGGATTGCCAGCTGGTAGTATTGAAAGTTTGCAAGCGTCAACAGGAGATGTTGTGATGCTGGGATTATCAGATGAGGCAATCGAAGAAATTGAATCAAATAGTGATTATAAGAGATATACAATTCCGCAAGATAGTTATGATTTTTTGGATTCAGATATTGAAACTGTAGCAGCATATGCGGTGCTAATGGCGAACACAGATACGATTGATGAAGAATTAGGATACGAACTTGCAAGAATCATGGTAGAGAATGCAGACGAAGTTACCCATGCTCAAGCTGCCGAAATGACTTTAGAAAATGCATTAAATGGAGCTGAAGGATTACCAATTCATCCAGGTGCAAAACGTTATTATGAGGAACAAGGATTAACAGTAGACAATCCAGTAGCTGAATTAACAGCGGATGAAGGTAGCAGAAAAAGTGAGTTTATTTTAGGGACGGGAAGTCAAGGTGGAACGTACTATCCGTTAGGTGGAGAAATTGCAAATGTGTGGAATAATCACCTCGATTTTAACTTTACAAACATGGAAACAGGGGCATCTGTTGAAAATTTAGCAACGATCGGAGAAGGGAATATGGATGTGGGGATGGCAGTTCACGTACCTTCCCTTGCAGCCGTTAATGGTGAAGGGGACTTTGAAGGTAATCCAGTTGAAAACGTTGCTTTTATCGGCCATATTTATCCAGAAATCGTTCAGATAATCACAAGAGAGACGACAGGAATTACAAGTTTAGAAGGTGGAAAGTAATCTCTCAGTAGTTTTCTAATATAAAGGAAAAGAGAAAGCTCTCCCAAGCGCTCTTTTCCTTATAATTTAAGAAAAAGGTGGTGGTACGATGAATGAGCAAGAAAGATTAAAAACGCAACTAGAAGCAGAAAAAGATGCTCAAAAAATTCTTGAGAAATATGATCGAGAGAGTAACTTTAGAGAGAAAATTGGTAAATGGGCTTGGGTCGTAACGTTTCTCGGGGTAGCATTGACAATTTTCCATATTTATTCCGGTTATTTCGGTACATTACCTTCCCAAAAACAAGGTGCAATCCATTTGGGAACAGGTCTTGGTCTTATATTTTTACTTTATCCTGCCAAGAAAGGTTGGCAAAACAAACAAAAAACGATTCCATGGTATGACGTTTTGTTAGCGTTTACAGCTATGTATGTAACCTACCACAAAATAATCTTTTTTGATTCCATTATACAGAGTAGAATTAGTGGCTATAGTACACTCGATACGATTATTTCGATTGTTGCAATCTTATTATTACTCGAAGCAACGAGAAGAACGGTTGGAATTCCAATTGTCATTGTAGCTTCTGTAATGATCTGTTACGCATTATTTGGTAAATATATTCCAACACAAATATTATCCCATCCAGGGTTCTCATTTGATCGGATAGCTACAAATCTATGGTATCAGGAAAGTGGTATATTTGGAACGCCGATTCAAATATCCTCGAAGTTTATTTATTTGTTTTTGTTTTTTGGGGTAATGCTAATCCATACAAGAATTGGTCAATTTTTCAATGATTTGGCATTTGCTCTGACAGGACGTTTCACTGGAGGGACAGCTAAAGCTGCAGTAGCTGCCAGTGCACTACAAGGAATGGTATCTGGGAGTTCAGTGGGAAATACGGTAGCTTCCGGATCGTTTACAATACCAATGATGAAAAATTCTGGTTTTAAACCTGAGTTTGCAGCAGGGACAGAGGCATCTGCTTCAACTGGTGGGCAAATCATGCCGCCAATTATGGGAGCAGCTGCATTTATTATGATGGAATATTTAGGGGTATCGTACGGGGCAATCATGTTAGCGGCGATTGTTCCAGCCATTTTATATTTTACCGGAATTTTTATCGGTACACATTTTGAAGCTAAACGATTGGGGATTTTAGGGGTTCCAGTATCCGAGTTACCTAAATTAAAGGAACAGATGCTTAGATACGGTTATATGTTAATCCCATTATTCGTTATTATTGGTACCGTTATGATTGGATTTACACCCCAGCGTGCAGCAATCTATGGAATCATCGCTGCTTATTTAGTTAGTTTAATTCGGAAAGAATCAAGAATGTCCTTTAAAAAGACGATTTACGTATTTGAACAGGGTGCACGTGTGGCGCTTCCTGTAATTGCAGCTGTAGCTACCGCCGGGATTATCGCTGGAGTTGTCAGTATTACAGGGCTTGGAGCTAAGTTTGCGTCAGGAATTATTTCATTATCTGCAGGTCATCTGATTTTGGCCTTGTTTTTTACAATGATTGCTTGTTTAATTTTAGGAATGGGATTACCAACTACAGCAAACTATGTTGTAACAGCTACTATTGCTGCTCCTGCCTTAATTAATGGTTTCGATGTAGCACCAATTGCTGTCCATATGTTTGTGTTTTATTTTGGTATAGTAGCAGATATCACCCCTCCAGTGTGTCTTGCTGCCTATGCCGGAGCTGGTATTGCAAGGGCAAATCCATTCAAGAGTGGTGTTACAGCTGTCAAACTAGCAATCGCAGCATTTATTGTTCCATATATATTTGTTTATGATCCTATTTTAGTATTAGTAGATATAAAAGGATTTAGTTTAGTACTTGCCATTATTACTGCTGTTCTAGGTATGATTGGAGTAAGTAGTGCCATGATTGGATTTTATATTCGTCATTGTCGTGTATGGGAACGTTTATTATTATTCAGCGGAGGATTATTGTTAATTTTACCTGAGATGTTCACAAATATTGCAGGTATCGCTTTACTTGGAATTGTGTGGTTTATTCAAAAACAAAGAGAAGACGACAGTGGTACAGGTAAACAAACCATAACTGCATCCGTTTCTTCTTAGTTTTTATTTTGGGATTATTATCAATAGCCGAGAACGGAGATTACACGGTACTTAACAGAACGCACAATAGATTGTGCGTTTTTTATGTTTTAACAATTGTGGTGTCTTTCAAACAATATTAATTCGGCTCATCTAGAGTTCAATTAGCTCATATTTACGTAATTCAGCAATTATAGATTCCTGTTTTGTATTTGTTTCATGAAGATAGGTCAACTTATTACAACAAAGCTCATATTTGGGAAAATCGTCGGGTCTGATTCTTAAAATAACATGATAAGTGAAGTTCCTTAGGCTGAGTCAATCGAGGATATTTAGGAAGATCTTACATATGCATTATCATTTCACATAATGGGAAATGGAAGAGAATCCGATTAAGAGCATGGTAGCAGATTATGAATGATGGATAGGATAAGATTTGAATTTATCAACGATAAAACGTGAGATATGATATGATAGGGAAGGAGCTAGGAAGGTGGTTGTCGGATGGACGAACAAAAACTGTTACTAATCCAAAAAGATGATAAGTTCTATCACGCCTTAATATTTATCGGAGTTATTTTTGTTGCTTTTAACTTGCGGCCCGCAATTACATCAATTGGCCCTTTGATTGGAACAATTCGGGACGATATTGGATTTTCAAATTGGAGCGTTGCGCTGCTAACAAGTTTGCCATTAATAGCCTTTGCTATTATGTCTCCAATAGCTCCCAAGTTGGCTAATAAATTATCAAATGAAATGACATTGGTCCTTGGATTGTTCATACTGATTTTAGGCATTTGTTTGCGCTCCATTTCGATCGTATTTTTAATTTTTTTTGGCACATTTTTGGTAGGTTTGGGTATTGCAATTTGCAATGTGCTTTTACCAGGTGTAATAAAAGAAAAATTCCCAGCTAAAATAGCGATCATGACAAGCATATATACTACGTCGATGGCTATTTTTGCAACTTCCGCTTCTGGTATTAGTGTTCCTTTATCTGAAGGATTAGGTCTCGGGTGGCAAGTTTCGTTACTCGTATGGATTATTCCCGCAATAATTGGTTTATTCGTTTGGCTAATTGTATATACAAAAAACAAAAGGAAAAAAATGAATGAACAAGCACGCTTTTTTGAGACGAAGACTGGTAGCGGAATTTGGAAGTCTTCTCTTGCTTGGAAAGTTGCATTATTTATGGGTTTTCAATCACTTATTTTCTACGTAACTATTTCATGGCTTCCAGAATTGTTGATGGATCGTGGGATGGAAAAAGTTACTGCCGGATATATGTTATCTTATTTTCAGTTTTTAGGTATACCAGTTAGTTTTATTATACCTATCATAGCAGTTAAGATGAAAACACAGCGTTTACTCGTCATTGGCATAAATATGTTTTATATCATTGGTATCTTAATCTTATTAAATAAACCATCATTTGTTTTGATTATGATTGCAATTACTTTAATAGGGATTGCTTCTAGTGCTAATTTCGCACTGTCTTTATCATTTTTAACAATTCGAGCGAAAAACGCACGCGATGCGGCAGAATTATCAGGTATGGCACAATCAATGGGATATTTATTAGCGGCTATTGGCCCAATATTTATTGGATATTTATACGATCTCACGCACGCATGGACAATCCCGCTAATTATTTTAATTGTAATAACATGTATAATTATTTATGTTGGAATGAGTGCAGGGCAAAATAAGTATGTCCTTGAATAAGTTTATAAAGGAGATAGTTATGAAGAAAATTAAATTAATCGCACTTGATATGGATGGAACTCTTTTAAATGATGATGGGGTAGTAAGTCCATATACTCATGACATTATTCAGCAAGCTTTGGCACAGGGAACAGAAGTTGTGTTAAGTACTGGGAGACCACTACCAATGTGTTCCACTTTTGCAGAGGAATTAAAATTACCTTCTTATATTATTACATCAAATGGGGCTGAGATTTGGACAGTAAATCATGAATTAATAGATCGCCATCCATTGGAAGTTGAACAAATTAAAAGGCTTTGGCAACTTGGATATGAGCGTAACTTACATATGTGGATTGTTGCCACCGACCAAGTATTCGTAAATAGACAGCGGCCAGAAAACTTCGAGGATCATGTGTGGTTGAAGCTAGGGTATGGCAATTTAACCGAAAAGGTTAAGAGAGATTTACTTTCTGATTTAGAACATATTGAGGAAATTGAAATTACGAATTCTTCTTTAACGAATTTAGAGGTAAACAGAGCAGGAGTAAATAAAGCGAATGCGATCAATTTTATTTGCAAACGACTTAATATCTCGATGGAAGAAGTAATGGCTATTGGTGATAGTTTAAATGATCTAAAAATGATTGAACAGGCCGGAATAGGAGTTGCTGTAAAAAATGCACAGCAATTAATTATTGAGTCTGCAGACTATGTTACTGAAACGAATAATGATAATGGTGTAGCAAAAGCGATTGAAAAATATGTATTAGATTAATTTAATAATCAGATCCACCTTTTATGTGAAGATTTTATTCAGGAATATGACTAGTTGTTTCACTACGAAAGGTGGATTTTAATTTATTAATAAATATGTTTTTCATAGAAATGAATATTTTTATATCATGAGGGAAAACTTAATCTAGAGATACTTTAAGGCAGACTACATAGTCATATAGTTTTGATGCAAATTTATAGCTCTGATTTTATCCAAGTTTCTTACATAATGAATATGCCTATGATTGTTTCGTAAAGTAAACTTTCTTTATTTTCAAAAAAGAGGTATAATAAAGATAGTGAAAGGGGATGGTACCATGGCTTTTTCCCGAGGACCTAAAGAACCATTACCAGAAGTTGAGACGAATGTTTGGTCATGTACAAACGATGAATGTCAGGGATGGATGAGAGAATCATTTAGCTTTGAAACGGAACCTGAATGTCCACTTTGTCAATCGAATATGGAACAAGAGGTACGAATGCTTCCAACATTAGAGTGATTTTTAGATGGAAAGGTAGACAAAACATTTAGGTCTAAATATTTTAGAAATACTTTGAAAAACTTGGCTGTTGCCAGGTTTTTTATTG
>NZ_JAXHDF010000007.1:0-255009 GCF_037071985.1 Pseudogracilibacillus sp. SE30717A
AAACCGAATTCCTTTTTCTATTTATTTCTAACTTCATCTTCTTATTACGGATTTGTTGTCCATAATCCTGCTGTTTTAACGAAAACACGACTTTTTAATTTTAAAGAAGCAATTATCAATTCTGCTAAATCTTCCGGTTGATAACACATTTTCCTCGTCCCCTTTTACAAGTCCTTGATCAATTGCTAGGTCGGTTACAACCGTACTTGGTGTAAATGCTGTCACACGAATATTATGCTTTCTCGCTTCCATTGCCAATGATTCTGTTAATCCCATTACACCAAATTTAGATGCACTATATGCACTCATAACAGGACCACCTTTTTCACCAGCAGTGGAAGAAATGTTTATAATGTCTCCTGAATTTTGTTCAATGAGCTTTGGTAATACTGCGCGTGTTACATAATACATACCAAAAAGGTTTACACGAATAATTTGTTCCCAATCTTCTACAGGTAATTCTAAAAATCCACCGAACCTTGCAATACCCGCATTATTGATTAAAATATCAAACTTGCCCAATTCCTTAAAAAGTTGCTCTACCGCATTTTCAACTTGTGCATTATCTGCAATATCCGCTACTGTGATGGCAACACGCACATCATAATTTTTCACTTTTTTTGCTACTTCCTTTAAATCCTCTTCTGTACGAGCAATTAACCCTAGTGAAACCCCTTCTTTTGCAAGAGCTAATGCAGTTGCACGTCCAATTCCTTTTCCTGCTCCTGTAATAATTGCTGTTTTTCCTTGTAATGACATTTAATTCTCTCCTATATAAATAAACTAATTCTTCTATTATAGTATACCCATTTCAAAAAATATAATGGACTGTTTATATTAACATCAAATCGAGAAGAAGACTTGTCTTTCAGTAGAATTTATAATAAAAGGTTTTTTAACTTTGTTCGCTTTAGAAAACTTACTAAAAAAGGTTGCACCTACAATTATTTAACAAAACAACTTTATTGTATTTACTTTCTTTACGTCTTCATCACACTTTCTCCCCCATCTATACTTATGAGAACAGTTCGGAAAAATCACCATATATTTTTTCATCCTTTGACTTACACCTTCTATCCTTACTGTCCAATTGATTACCTTTGCATCATAATCCACCTATACACTTCAATGAATTTTAAAGAAAAGTCTATTAAATGCAACACAATTAAAGACATATTTAAGACATTGTCTTTAATAAAAGAGAATTATATACTTTACCTAAGTTTTAAAATATTCAAAAAATAGGAGGGGATTAAAATTGGAAGAAAAAAAGCTGGAGTTTAAAAGCAACAATGAGAACGAGAAAAAAGGTTTTCTAAAATTTCTTGGTCCGGCACTTATTACCTCAGCTTTAGTGGTTGGTCCAGGAAGTTTGACGTTAGCCTCCAAAATCGGTGCAATTTATGGAAATCAACTTATTTGGATTCTTATTATTACAGTTATCTTTATGATGATCTATACGGAAATGAGTATGAGAATTGGTCTTGCAACAAAATCAACTTTTATCCAACTTATCAACCAGAAATGGGGGAAATTTGGCGGACTACTTATAGGACTAGGGGCATTTCTAGTAACTACTTCTTTCCAAGCTGGAAATTCAATTGGAGTTGGAATCGCATTTTCGATCATTACTGGACTAAACACGCAACTTTTAATAGTATTGCTCACTATTTTGGGGATTGTCCTATTATTTTCAAAGAATTTTTATGATCTATTGGAAAAACTGATGATTGGTCTTATTGCACTTATGCTACTTTCATTTATTATTACAGCCTTTTTAGCAAAGCCTTCCGTGGGCTCCATAGCCTCAGGAATTATTCCTACTATCCCCGAAGGTTCTTTAGGGTTAATCATCGCATTGACGGCAACATCCTTTTCTATTGTAGGTGCAGCTTATCAATCCTATCTTGTGAAAGAAAAAGGATGGGGTATTACGGAAGCAAAAGAAGGGGCAAAAGAATCTTATTTTGGAATTTTCCTTCTTGGTCTAATTACCCTTTTAGTTATGATAATTGGAGCAGCTGTCCTTAAACCTGCCGGAATTGTAGTTGATTCTGTAAATGAAATGGGATTGACTTTAGAACCTCTCTTTGGTAGTTGGGCAACGATTGTCTTTATGTTTGGATTATTCGGAGCGGCCTTCTCCTCCCTTATGGGAAATGCTACGATTGGCGGTGCAATGCTATCTGATGGAATCGGATTCGGAAACAGTTTAAAAGACATTCGGGTTAAAATAACGATTATTGCTGTGATGCTGTTTGGTTCCATTATTGCACTTATATTTGGCGGCGCACCAGTCAATATGATTATTTTTGCACAAGCAATTACTATTGTCGTTGTTCCTTTTATTGCAATTGCCCTACTTGTTGTTGCAAATGATGAGAAAATCATGGGCGAACTTAAAAATACAGTGATTAAAAATGTAATTGCTATCATAGGTTTAATCGTTCTTATTCTATTAGCATTTAATAATGTTAAAAATATATTCTTTAGTTAATGAGGTGACTTACTTGAAGACAAATGAACAATTAATGACAGCATTAACAACTCCTTCAAAAAGATTGATTGAAGACATAAAAAAAATAAACGGAGATATCTTGATTCTAGGTGTAGGTGGCAAAATGGGTCCTTCTCTTGCCCTTCTCGCAAAAAAAGCTTTAGAGGAAGCTGGAAAAAACAATAAAGTTATTGGGGTTTCACGTTTCTCCAGCGGAAATTTACAAAACGAATTAGAATCAAATGGAGTAGAAACATTAGCTGCTGATTTGCTTGTTGATGAGGATTTGAATGGTATACCCGAAGTGAAAAATATTATATTCATGGCTGGAAAAAAGTTTGGTACAACTGGAAACGAACATGAAACATGGGGAATGAACACATATCTACCAAGTAAAGTTGCAAAGAAGTTTCCAAATTCTAATATCGTTGTTTTTTCATCGGGAAATATTTACCCATTTGTAGATATTGCAAATGGAGGATGCACAGAAGATACACCTACGAGTCCAATTGGTGAATATGCCCAGTCTTGTTTGGGAAGAGAAAGAATATTTACTTACTTTTCAATTAAAAATGAAACTCCAATGCTTCTGTTTCGTTTAAACTATGCAATAGACATGAAATATGGCGTTTTGCTTGAAATTGCAAACCAAGTCTATAATGATATGCCTGTCGACTTAACAACTGGCGTGGTGAATGTCATTTGGCAAGGTGACGCAAATGAATATGCCATCCGTTCGCTACTTCACTGTACAACAGGACCAAACATTTTAAATGTGACAGGACCTGAGACAATTTCGATCAGATGGCTTGCGGAACAATTTGGCAACCGCTTCAACAAAGAGGTAACATTTATCAACGAGGAAGCTTCAAGCGCCTTACTTAATAATGCTGGCAAAGCTCATCAACTATTTGGCTATCCTAATGTAACACTACAAGAGATGATCGAATGGACAGTAGAATGGATAGAGAATGAAGGCGAAGTGATTGAGAAACCAACACATTTCCAGGAAAGAAAAGGGGAATTTTAATGCTAACAAACTTGGAATTAGATTTACTTCATGATGGAGCGTTTATCCCTGCCCATCCACTTGCCTTAACGAACGATAAGCAATTAGATGAAAAACATCAGCGTGCTTTAACAAAATATTATATAGATGCCGGTGTAGATGGTATTGCCGTAGGTGTTCATACTACTCAATTTGAAATTAGGGATCCAAATATCAACTTATATGAAAAAGTTCTACGGATTGCGATGGAAGAAATCGAAGAACAAAACATGCAAAGACCTTTTTTAAAATTGGCTGGAATTTGCGGAGGAACAGAACAGGCAATCAAGGAAGCGCAGATAGCGAAAGATTTGGGTTATCATCTTGGGTTATTAAGCTTTGGTGGATTAGGACAGTATACCGAAGATGATTTGCTAAAACATACCGAAGAAGTAGCGAAGATTATTCCAGTATTCGGATTCTATCTTCAACCTGCAGTCGGTGGAAGAGAACTTAGTTTTGATTTTTGGAAAGGTTTCGCAGAGATTCCAAATGTACACGCAATTAAAATTGCACCGTTCAATCGATATAAAACATTGGACGTAGTAAGGGCAGTCTGCCACTCATCTAGAAATGATGACATCGCACTATATACAGGAAATGATGACAATATTGTGATCGATTTACTGTCAAATTACCAAATTAGAGTTGGTGAAAAAACAGTAAATAAACAGATTGTCGGTGGATTGCTTGGTCACTGGGCAGTATGGACAAAAAATGCAGTCAACATGTTTCAGCAATTAAAAAAAGCTCGTAAAAATAAGGAGGATATTGCCCCCTTTTTATCTTTAGCAAATGAAGTGACCGATGCAAATGCTGCTTTTTTTGATACAGCTAACAACTTTAAAGGATGCATCGCCGGTATTAATGAAGTTCTTAGAAGACAAGGCTTACTAAAAGGAAATTGGTGTTTGCTAGATAGTGAAAGGCTTAGCGCTGGTCAGTCAGAAGAAATAGATCGTGTATATCAAGAGTATCCACATTTACATGATGACACGTTTATAAAAGAGAATTTGCAAAAATGGCTTAAATAATATACATTTACGTTATATACGGGAGCGATGCATCGTGCAGAGGCTCCCAATATTTTTAAGGAGCGTTTATTTTGATAAAAATAGGAATCATTGGACCCACATGGATAGAAACGCGAATTAAACAATGTATTAAAAGATTTCCTAATTTTAATCCAATTTTCAAAACTTCCAATAATATATATGATGCCATTACATTTACGAATGAATTAGGAGATAGCTGTGATGTACTGCTTTACTCCGGTTATATTCCTTATTACATATCAAAAAAAGCAAGAGTACACACCGTTCCCGCTCATTATATCCCTGTAAAAGGTGCTTCATTGTATCGTGCTTTTTATCGATTACAAAAAAGACTTCACTCAATTAAGACAGTGTCGATTGATACACTAGAAAGAGCAGACTTTAAAACGCTGAATCAAGATCTGGATGAAAATATTAACAGTGTTCATTACCAAGAAAAAGTAACTTTGGCGGAGACGGAAAAAATAGTGGAATTTCATAAGAGTAATTTTCAAAATCAAAGAGTAGACTGCGCGCTCACTGGATTAAAAGTAGTATCAGATCGACTGAACGAATTATCTGTTCCGAATGAATGGATTCTTCCTACCGATGGTGATATTATTGTCACCCTTGAACGAGCCTTATTAGCCACAGAGAAAAGAAAGAAACTTGAATCACAAATTGTTTTCGGAATCATTTATATCGCTAACTTCGAATCTCTTAAAAAAGAAGCCATTAATGAACAAACGATCCAACGACTCAATTTGGAAATTCAAAACATCATTTTGGACTTTATCGATCTATTGGAGGGTCATCTGACTTCCTTAGGTGGAAATGAATACATGTTTATCACTACGAGGGGTACATTTGAAAGAGTTACTCAAGGTTATAAATATTTTCCTTTATTTGATAATAAAAAACAAAATAAAATAAAAATGTCTGCAGGGGTTGGCTTTGGAGTCACGGCCAGTGAAGCTGGATCCCATGCCCGAATGGCTTTACTTCAGGCTAATGAATACGGCGAAGGAAACTGCTTTATCGTCAAAGAGGATCGTGCTGTTATTGGTCCGATTGAAAATGATATTCCCCTCACCTATCCCTTAACTATTACGGATGAAAACATTATAAAAAGAGCGGAGAAATCCTCTGTCTCTCCATTTTATATAAAAAAGGTTATCTCTTTGTTGCAACGAAAAAACACCAATACTTTTACAGCTCACGAATTAGCCGCTACTTTAGGAATTACACCAAGAAGTGCAAACCGGTTGATCGTCAACTGGCTAGATGCAAAATTAATTGAAGTCACCGGACTAGAAAAAGTGCAAAAGCGCGGACGCCCTCGACAAGTGTATGCATTGAAAAAATAATTAACAGGAGGATTCATATGGGGTTGAAAATTGGATTAATCGGTTTAGACACTTCTCATGTAGAGATCTTTTCGAAATTGCTGTATGAAAACAAGGATAATATGTATGGAAATGCGAAAGTGGTTATTGGATACCCTTGTCCCTCACCAGACATAACGCTTAGTTATTCAAGAGTAGCTGAATATACAACAATTTTGCAAAATGAGTATGATGTCGAAATTGCTCGCTCAATTAAGGAAGTAGCACATGAATCTGATGCTATATTTATTACAGCGATGGATGGAAGAAAGCATGCAGACATCTTTAAAAAACTGATCGATTATAAAAAGCCGGTATTCATTGACAAACCTTTTTCCATCACCGGGCAAGATGCGGAAAAGATATTTTCATGGAGCGATAAGTATAATACTCCTGTAATGAGTTCTTCTGCTCTTAGATTTTCTGATTCACTTACGACTTTATTACAAAATGAACTAGAAACGCCTACTGGAGTTTATCTGAACGGTCCACTGCCTTTCATCAAGCATATCCCCTATTACTCTTGGTATGGCATTCATATGGTAGAAATGTTAGTTACCATCTTCGGTCCAGACTACCGTAGTGTCTTTGCCCACGGTAATGAGGACAGTGATATTATCATCGCCGACTGGAAAGACGGCAGATTCGGTGTCATTAGAGGCACGCATATTTGGCATAGTAAATTTGAAGTAATCATACATTATCCAAACAAAACAGTCCATTTGCCTATTTACAAAGACGAAAAGTCTTATTACGCTCTTCTCTTAGAAGAAGTAATCGCCTTTTGCCAATCAGGACTGAGCCCAATCCCAAAACAAGAGACATTATCTATCATAAAGTTTATTGAAGAAGCCAATACGCAAAGAGCTATAGTAGACTCATAATCTTTATGGTGAAAAAATCTTCTTTCGTTTGTTCGCAGTGTCTTTCCTTGGAGATTTTTGTTTGGATTGCGCTCAATTTCTATATATATGATTAACCCATTTTCCGGAAGTGAACTGACCTTAATATACTCCATATTAAATAATGACCCACCGTGGTACGCATTGTTAAGAGGCGAGGTGGGTACTGTTACATTTATTATAAGATTTATTGAACTACTCAATATTATTTTAAGTTTAGTATGGATCAATTTTCTCTCTGTTGTGCTATTACTAGTATTATATTACGAATCATCAATAAATTAGCATACAAGGAGTAGTTTTACATCATGCTAGAGATTTTTGGAGTACTAGTAAGAATCCAGGCTTTCAATTTCAATAAAGTCAAAAATTCATCTTTTTTTCGTTTCCTTACCAAATGTCTTTTGCATTTCCTTCACTGGGTCATATTCAATCGAAGGATCCCAATCTACTACTTGACCTTCTTTCAAAAGAGCTGATTTTAACTCGGAATAATCGACTTGTTGTACATTTATTTCATTTTTTATCGCTAGGAAAGCCGCAACTCCTGCCGATTGACCTAAGATCATAAAGACGGGCTCCATACGAATGGATCCATAAGCAATATGCGAACTAGATAGACAAACTGGAACCAATAAATTTGTACACTCTTCTTGCTTAGGACGAATCGCTCGGTACGAAATAGGATATGGTGAAATAGGGATTTGTACATCCCCTTCGTTTACACATCTACCATCCAATACTACTCTTCTACAATGATGCGAATCCATTTGATAGGAAGCTAATCCAATAGAATCATCGACTGCTGTATACCCAAGGCAATTGTGATCCGTCATTACATAATCAGAAATCATTCTCCTTGCCTCTCTTATATACAATTGATGTGGCCAATGTCCTGTATTTACAAATTCATCTTTCGGTAATCCCCATGATGAAACTTCTTCCCGTATATCTTTTGGTACCCTGCTATCGTTAGCAAGAAAATAAAGCATTCCTAAATTATAATTAAAATGATCTTGGAAAATCTCTTCCCGCTTTTCATAACTTCCGTCTGGCCACTCATAATTCATTCCAATATTATCGGATGAAAAACCTCCAAAGTTATTTAAATCTGATTTACCATTTGGCATCATTGTATGAAGATTCATCGCATCCCAAAATCCAGCATGAATATACCGTAATAATAGCATGTAACGATCTGGATCATAGGAAGGCGGTTTAGGAAAAGGAATTTTATTTTTCTCATTTTTTGTTAAACAAACCCTAAAATTATATGCTTGAATAGATGTATCATCTTTCCCATTAAAACCAATTTCGTCAAGAGACAATTCAGTAACACCCTTTAGTAGTCCACTATCCTTATCGCCCTCGATTACATAGGGGTCTATCCATGTTTCAAATTTATGATGAGCTCCACCAAATTGAATACCGTTATATATTTCCTTATACGTCGAATTAGATTCTCTACCAACATGATAGGAAACTCCAGCCCTAGCTAGTAAATCGCCTTCATAACTTGTATCAACGAATATTTTACCTTCATAAGATGTGCCATCTTCCATAAAAATGCTTTTTATCTTCCCGTTTTCCATTTTGACCTTTTCTAAATGTTGATTATAATAAACATCTATCTGATGGTCATTTATCCATTTTTCAAAAACGCTCCCCGCAACATGAGGTTCAAAAGATTGCATAATATTTTCACCATAATGTTCACCAAGGAGTTGATAAAACTCTAAAGATAATCCTCCTATTGCTTCAGAAGCCCCTAAATCTGTTGCACCTAATCCACTTGCAGTCATTCCACCAATATTTCTACTAAACTCTGCAATACAAACAGATAAACCTAATTTAGAAACTTGTACGGCTGCAGTTAATCCTGCTGGAGTAGCCCCATATATAACAACATCGTATTTTAATAGCTTTACATTATTTTCATTTTTCTGTGACGGCTTATAATAATAAAGATTGTTAAAGCTCACAAACTTCATCCTTTCCAAAATCTATTTAATACTTCCTGCAGTCATTCCTTCAATAAATTTCTTTTGTGCAAAGAAGAAAATAATAAGTAATGGGATAGTAACTAATGTTGTAGCACTCATTAAATGGTGCCAAGAAGTGCCAGCCTCATCGGTAAAAAGTGCTAAACCGACAGGTAATGTCATTAATTCTCTACTATTAATAAATATTAAAGGGTATAAAAATTCATCCCAATTCGTTAAAAATGTAAATATGGTTAATGTCGCTAAAGAAGGAACTGCTAGCGGTAACATGATTTTCCAATATACCTTAAACCTTGAACAACCATCCATAATGGCAGCCTCTTCTAATTCTTTTGGAACAGAAATAAAAAACTGTCTCATTAAAAATACTCCAAATGCTCCTGATGCACCAAAAACAGGCAAAACGATTAAAGGGAAATGCGTATTGACTAAATTTAAATCTCTCATAAATAGAAATAAAGGAATAATAGTAACTTCAGGTGGGATCATCATCACACTAAGTAATAAAATAAACACAATATTTTTACCCGGAAAATGAATGCGAGCAAATGCATATCCTGCCATTGACGAAAATAACAGTACAAAAAAAGTAACTAATACAGCTATATAAATACTGTTCCAATACTGTTTTAAAAAAGTTATTTGACTAAGAACTTCCGAATAATTTGCCCAGCGAATTGGATTGGGGAAAAATTGAGTGAATATTTTAGTGGGCTCTTTTAAGGAAGTTGAGATCATCCAAACTAAAGGACCAACCATAAAAGTTACCACTATACTTAGAATAAAATACTTTAAAATGATTATTTTTTTACTCCTCATAAAATACCCACCTCTTTCTGACAACCCACGATAAAATAGTGAAAGCTAGCAAAATAAAAAACAATACAAATGCAATGGCGGACGCATACCCAATATCAAATAATTTAAATGCAGTTTCCCAAATATAATAGACCAATACCTTTGTACTTTCTCCAGGCCCCCCGCTCGTCATGACATATACTTGCCCAAAGACCTTCATTGCACCTATCGTTGTAATGATCATTGTTAAAAATACAGTCGGCGTAATTAAAGGTAGTGTAATATTTCTAAACTTCCTATAAGGAGATGCTCCGTCTAATTCAGCCGCTTCATATAATTCAGTAGGAACTTGTTGCATGGCAGTTAAAAATAAAATCATGTTTAAACCAACATTTTTGATTACACTAACAAGGATAACTGCAGGTAAAGCAGTTGATTTATTTAACAACCATGCTGGACCTTGAATACCGAAAACACTTAAAAATTGATTGATAAACCCTTGTTCTGGAGCCAGCATATATTTCCATACTATTGCCCAAACAATTAATGAAGTAACTACAGGTACGAAAATTGCCGTCCTGAATAAGCCAATTCCTGCGAATTTATCTTTCAAAAGAACCGCTAACAAAATAGCAAGAATAATATTCAAAGGTACTAAACCGAGACTAAATAAAAGTGTAACTTGTAAAGAATTGAGAAAAGATGGATCGGAAAATAAATGTTGATAGTTCTTCAGACCAATAAATGTTTCCTCACCCAATAAGGGCCAATCATGTAAACTCATATAAAGAGCAAAGATTAAAGGTCCGAACATAAATATGGAAAAACCTACCAACATTGGAGAGACGAACAACCAACCTGCAATTCGATCTCCTGTTTCATTACTAAATCGTCTTTTTCTCACTTGCTCTTTCTTATTCATATAATCATCCTTGCATTAATCAAATAGTACTTGCTTGTTTAGCAAATGTAGTAACAGATTCATAGATCGATTCTTCTGTTGTTCCTATTGTAACTGCCCCCAACATGACCGATTGAATTCCAATTTGATGAAAAATATCTAAATCCTCAGGGACTAACTTTTTTTGTGATGGGATAATGATTGGTAAATCTGTTCGTTTACGATAATTCATATATAATGTTATATCTTCAAAGTTTAATGGTTTTCCGTAATCTTCTTTGTTTACGACAGATAATTCAACAGCCTTCATATCAAAGTTTTCTATCGCTTTGACTTCATTTGGATGAAATAGATCATCAACCGCAACGGTTTTTTCCAGTTCATTTTGTAATAATAACTTAGATGTAATGTCTTTGGAATAAAGTGAGAAATACGTAAATCCAATATCCTTTATTTGCTGTAAATCAAGTTGATTCACTTTATTTACATCATCACTCAATACAAGTCCTAAAGGTCCATCATATAGTTCTCTAATTTCTCTAAAGGTCTCCATATAATAGTCAACATCTTTAAATTCATTTCCACTCGCACGATGATTTACATTAATATGAAATTTTAAAGCATCTGCTCCAGCGTCTAAAGCGGCTTTTGCCAAATCCACTCTGTTTTCAGGTAGACTAACAATAATGGATAGTTTTTTTTGATCAAAAAGCGTACGTAAGCTATTACTCATTTAATACACTCCACTTCTTTTTTTATAGGGAGAGGCTGGGGACATAACATAAGTAAGGTTTAACTACGTTTGTCCCAACCTCCATTAGTTATCTTGTAAAATCGGATCGATATTTTTCTCCATCTCATCCATAATTTCTTCTGGGCTCTCTATTTTCGAAAATAACTTATCAAAACCATTGATAATCTCACTTTCAATCTTCGTCCACTCTTCATGTAGCGGATAAGTAAATCCATTATCCATTTCATTAATTAGAGCTAACTCAATCGATTCTCTCGGTGGATTATTTTCAATTTGTATAAACTCATCTGATTCAAGCACACTTTTTCGTGGAGGAACGAAAAATGCTGATTGAGCTTGTATCCCTGTTTTACTACCTAGAAATGCCAATAATTTTTTAGCCTCTTCCGGATGATCACTACCTTCAAAAACGGAAATACCTGCTTGTCCTAACAAAGGAACCCGGCCTTCAGGTCCTTCTGGAAGAGGTGCAATATCCCATTCGAACTCGGTAATATCCCTTATGTTTGCGATATAACTATACATAAAAGTAAACATACCTACTTTTCCACTTTCAAAATTCATATTTTCACCTGGTGGCACATGTGATTTATCTTCAAACATCATTCGTTCTAACATGTTTAAGCTTTCAATACCTTCTTGTGAATTCCATTCAAACTTTGTCATATCGTCTGAGAACATGGAACCGCCGAAGGAAAATGTATGGGAAGGTATTGTTGCAAAATTTGTCCATTCATTAAACAATCTAGCTCCATACGTTTTGTTATTTCCTTCACCACTTGTTAAAGCTTTCGCACTTTCCTCAAATTTTTCCCATGTCCACTCCCCTTTTTCTACTAATTCAATAGGAGTTTCTAGGCCTGCTTCATCAAACATTGTTTTGTTATAATAAATAATCATCGGAGGTGTAGAAAAAGGAAGGCCCAATAATTTCCCATCATGTTGCCATAATTCTAATGTCGAAGGAATAAAGTCATCAAAATCAAATTCCTCTGCTTCTACTACATCTGCAATATCTGTTAAAATATTATTATTCACAAATTGTGGTACCATACGTTCAGCGACCCATCCGACATCTGGAAGTTCATTACCCGCCGCCAAGACGGACAACTTCTGTTGATAATCAGCATGGGGAATGCTTTCCACATTTACTGTAATAGTTGGATTCTCTTCATGAAATTCTTCTAGTAAATTTTCGTACATTTCAATATGTTGATCTCCACCCCAAGTAGTAAATGTTAATTCAACCTGCTCATTTGTAGTAGAATCATTTACAGAGCTAGATGAATCTTTATTGCTTCCGCATCCACTAACAAAAACAAATAAAACAGCCAAAATAATGTATACACTTTTTCTCATCTCTTTTCCCCTTTCACCTTTCATTTCTAGTAACTTAAAGGTATTATACAAACATTGAAAGCGCTTTAATATGTGATAATCTTAAGAAAAGGTTCATTATTTTAATGAAATGTAGTCGTCCTATACTGGTGTGGAGTCATTCCCGCATTCTTTTTAAATACGGATGAAAAATATTTTGGATTTGAAAATCCTGTAAGAAATGCAATATCATAGACTTTTAAATTCGTATGTTTCAGTAACTCCTTTGCTTTATCCATCCTCCTCGTCATGATGTAATCGGACAATTTAAGATTCGTGTGTTTCCGAAACAAATTACTAATATAGTTAGGATGGAGATTTAAAGCTTTAGAAATATAATCTAAAGAAAGGTCCCCTTCTAAATTTTTATCTATTAAGTCTTTTATATGATGAATAATTACAGGTTCATTGTTGTCTTGGTTGTTATCTTTCTCTTTATCTATGGAAATTGTTTCTAAAATACTTGTTAACTCTTTACGATTAATTGGCTTTAATAAGTAGTCTTTTACTCCTAACCTCAAGGCTTCCCTTACGTAAATAAAATCATCATAACCGCTGACGACGATAACAGGGACTTCTTTGTACTTTTCCTTCAATAAAGTGATGAAATTAATTCCATCCATTTTAGGCATTCGTATATCTGTAATAATTAATTCCGGAATTTCAATATTTAAAATTTCTAACGCTCGTTGTCCATTCGTTGCTTCCCACAGCACTTCATAGCCCATTATTACTTCCTCAAGTAGTACTTTTATTCCTTCTCTAATTACTTGTTCATCCTCTACAACCATCACTTTAATCAATGTATTCACCCTCTTTAACAGGAATCGTGATCGTAATCATTGTTCCTTTAAATCTTTTTGAATCAATGACTAAATTCCCTTCTTCGCCAAAAATAAGATTTAATCGTTTTTGTATATTTACTAAGGCTATTCCTGAATGTTGATCAGTTGATTTTTCGGAACTACATTCAGTCGTTGCAGAATCATTCATCTGGTTATACAAACATCGAAGTTTTTGTGGACTAATCCCAACGCCGTTATCGCTCACACAAATGTGAATACAGTCCTTCTTTCGTTCCACTCTTACTACTAATGTTAGTGGGGAATCATCCTTCCCATGAATAAGTGCATTTTCAATTAACGGTTGAATAATATATTTAGGTACTTTCGTCTGAATCACTTTATGGTCAATTTCATGATGAACTATTAAGTTATCCATCATTCTTTGTTTCATGATGGAAAGATATATCCAGCAAAAATCAAGTTCATCCTGTAAAGTCACTAACTGATCATCGTTTTTCAAACGATATCTAATCAATTTACCGAGCTCCGTAATCATATCAGAAATGTCAAATTGTCTTCTCTTTAGAGCAGTCATATTTATCGATTCCAATGTATTAAAAATAAAATGTGGATCCATTCTGGACTGTAACGCTTTATATTCAGCTTCTGCATTTCTACTATTTAATTCATATATTTCTTCTACTAATTCTTTAATTTCTGCTAATAAATTATTATAAGCACCTGATAATACAGCAACTTCACCATCATACTGCATATTAATCTCATTAAAGGTAGGACTTTTTTGCATCCCTTTTATTTGATTCTTTAATGTTTCAAGCGGTCTTAATAAATGATTTGAAGTGTAATAAGATAAAACAAGAGAAATAATTAAAAAGATGAAAATGAGAATAAGTAATAATTTGTCAAATTCAATTATTTCTTTATAAATTTTTTGTTTAGGAATGATATTACTCACTTGAATATTCGTTTTATTCGATGTGTTTGTCACACAAAAATAATCTTCTTGCGTTTCTTCATCTAGTATCCAACTTTGATTTGTAATACATTTTTCCAATAAGTGACTATTCCGTTTGTTAATTAAAAGAATCCCATTACTAGCAATTTTCCAATCATCACTAATTAATTGATCGGTTAATTGAGTTAAATAATCTGGAGAAAAATCTACTTTAATGACTCCAATATTTTTCTTATCTATTGGATCCCGTATAAGCCTCACGATACTCATCATCTTTTTGTCATTCCTTAGATAATAAACTGGTAATTCTTCAGAATAAATAACCCAAGATCCTTGCGCTTCCTTAGCTGCGGTATACCATTCTTCATTGGGAAGGTATACTCTATTCGTGACACTGTAGTTATCCATATGACTAAAAATTTGTCCATTATTTGTAAATACATGAATTCCATGGATTTGTTTTTTATCATAAATAATCCCAGATAGAAATAGAGAAAAGGCAGTTGTATGGCGATGATTTTTATAAAGTCCATACGTATTTTCATCATATTCTTTTAAAATATCAAGTAATTCCCTATTGTATAATATAGACAAAGAGGATCTGGCGGCATCTTCGATCATAAGGTCTAAACTATTATTAAATTGTTTAATAGAGTTCTCTGTGTTTATAGTAATATCGTTAATTTTTGAAGTTGAAAAAATCACATGCACAATAAAACTTATTGCTAAAAGTGGGAGGATAATGAGAATCGTATAGGTGATAAAAACTTTTTTTCTAAGTGCCATGTTCATAATCCTTTCGCAAGCTGTTTACATATTATTGTAACGCTTAATTTTGTAGAAAAAAGTTCAGGTAGAAAAAATCTACCTGAACCAAATTTATTTTATTTAATTTCTAAATAAAAATATGTAATCTTACTGCATATTTAAACGTGGCTCTAATTCTGCTTCAAAGGTTCTCGGCCAAGGAAGTTTTACATGTACATCTTCCAGATTGTTGATTATTTGGTAAAAATCTTTATTTCCTCTAGTACCTATGTAGACCCTTAGAGTCAATTTATTTTCTTTCATGTTAAATTATCTTACCATCTATGAAAACGCTTTAAAATATTACTTTCTTAAGAAAAGGTTTGGAATGTTAATAGATTTTCAGATTTTTCTATAAATGACAAATAAAAAAAATCAAGATTATTTTATCATTCTATATAGATTCTTAAAACCTTACTCTTTATCCTCTAGTTTCAATAGTTTACCTAATTTAAATACCAGATCTAAATCGGACCCAATAGTTTAAAAAGAGGTAATTTACCTGTGAAAATAGAATTATATATTAAAAGAATCTTGAAGTTGAAAAAACTTGTTATTTGTTAAACTGATTTGATTTCCTTACATAATTTGGAGGTATCTATGTTAGATTTCGATAATTTAGAAGGCTATCGCGATGCATATACATATGACTTATTGAACGGTTTGGGAGAAATAGAAAGCAAGTTTTATTTTGACCTTGCAAACCAACAAGGAGGTCCAATTTTAGACGTTGCTTGTGGGACAGGTAGATTGACCATACCTTTAGCGGAGCGTGGATTTGAGATTACTGGTCTTGATATTACTCAAGAAATGTTGGAACTTGCAAAGCAAAAGGCCAAACGCTTAAATGTCTTGGTAAATTGGATTCATGCCGATGCAAGACAGTTTGATCTAAGCCGCAAGTATCAATTTATATTTACTACTGGCAATTCATTTCAGCACTTTTTGGATCGAGAATTAGTGGACAGATTTCTGGGATCCGTTCATAGACATCTTGATGAGGATGGAATCTTTGCGTTCGAAACTAGGAATCCGACGATTTTAGTTTTGGCAGTAAATGAAGATGTAGAAAAGGATTATGCCGCTGATTCATGGTTAGATAATGAAGGGTATCATTGTAGTAGCACATATAGACGTTCGTATGATCATAAAAATCAGTTAGAGCATTATATCTTTACAAATCGTCGCTGGAAGGATACTTCCAACATAGTGGAAACAGTAGAGCCATTTGCTCTTCGTTACTTTTTCCTCAAGAGCTTGAAAGTTTGCTTTATTATAATGGATTTGTACTTGAAGAGATGTATGGAAAATTTGATAAGAGTCCATTTCAAGCGGATAGCCCACTCATGGTCTGCATATGCTGAAAACGACATAAATAGGGAGATTTTATTTCAGATAACCGTTTTGCTGAGGCGCCCATTATAACTAAACTAAAAATGTTGTCTAATGGTTCTGTACTCTGAAAAAGCAGGTTATCGAACTTTAAAAAGATAAGGCTGCTTTTTCTTTGAATTCCTTTTTATTCGCAACCGCCAAAAGTTTTATTCCGTAGCAACCTTTAGCTCATCCTAAATCCCCGCCTCACCCGCGCTTAACTTATTTCTTCTTCCCCCACATAAACCCATCCCCTTTTGTAATTGTTGCAACATCGATCTGACCGCCCACCGTCTCCATCGAAATTGAAAATTTTCTTTTTGATGCTATATTTTTATCTAAAATAAAATCTTTAAGTGTTGTTTTCATGTAAATTTCCCCTATATTAATTATAATTACTCTTCCATTTCAAAATATGGATCCCGCTTCATAATTCCTTTTTCATAGAGCCGCTGATACTCATCAATGATTAGCTGCTCAATGACACTACTATTCGTTTCCTTATTTTCAGCTATCATCATTTCCAAATACCAATTCGCTTTCTTTGAAAGATAAATTTTCTTTTGTATTTTTTTATGTTCATGGATTTCATTGTCGATCAGTTCAGGAAAGTACTTACCAATTATTTTGTCGGACTCTTGATCAACGTTAATTTCACTGGCAAATTGAAATGCCAGATCATATGACACTGAGACGATTTTTTCTTCAATTAATTCTGTTTCTTCAAACTTTGGATTTAAATCATCATTATTACTATTTACAATCCCAGTAAATTCATTTTTGATGAAAAAGAAATATTTACTACTTTTTGTTTTAAATAGCTGTTTCAGTTTTTTTACTTCCGCCCCTTTTTCATGTTCAATTTCTTTCGTTACTAGTTCGCAAATTTTTTTCGCTGTTTTGGTATTATACACGGAACCATCAATTACTTTTTTCATCTCGGCTTACTCCTTTTCGTTTAGTACTAAGTATTTATTAGATTATAGACTTGACTTAGTACCAAGTCAATAACTTTTTCGTGAAATAGTGTAATTAACATATAAGTATAATTTGTAAGAAAGTGATCTTTTCCTATACTTAACATCTAAGTAAACTATTTTTTTATATGCGTATTTTAAACCATTTACAGCTTGGTATATGCATTTCCTATCTAATAAGCCGTTCTATAAGCATACTATTCTTCTTAACAATTGCTATTCATCTTGATGTGATGTAAGATTATTTTGCTTGTCCATAGCCAAAAACAAGTAACTAATTAGTAGAATAAATAGAATGTAGGGATATAATGACAAAAAAATTAATCTTCTTTGATATAGATGGAACCCTTCTTGATCAAGATAAGAATCTACCTAGATCCACAGAACAAGCAATTAAATTGTTAAAAGAAAAAGGGCATGAAATAGCTATCGCTACAGGTCGTTCCCCATTTATGTTTAAGGAATTGCGTAAGCAGCTTGAAATTGATACATATGTGAGTATTAATGGTCAATATGTTGTTGTGAAAGATAAGGCTATTTATAAGAATCCATTACCCATAGACGCATTAAAAACACTTACGGATGTTGCAACACTTAATGAACATCCTGTTGTATATATGGGTACCGAGAATATGAAAACGAATGTTGAGTATCATCCCCATATTGAGGAGAGTATAAGTGGATCACTAAAACTTGATCACCCAATGTATGAACCAGACTATTTTGAAAAACAAGAAATCTATCAATCTTTACTATTTTGTACGAAAAAAGAAGAGACTCCATATATTGATCGTTTTAAACAGTTTAAATTTGTTCGTTGGCACCCACTTTCTACAGATGTTCTACCAGCAGGTACTTCAAAGGCAAAAGGGATTGAGCTCATGATCAATCAATTAGGATATGCACCCGATCAGGTCTATGCTTTTGGAGACGAATTAAATGATATTGAAATGCTTCAATTTGTAGAAAATAGCGTTGCAATGGGAAATGCTCCTGATATTGTAAAAAAGGCAGCAAAACATGTTACAAAACATGTTGAGGAAGACGGAATCGCCTATGGGTTAGAAGCACTGGGGTTATTGAAGTAAAAAAAGTATCAAAACATATAATTTCTCCTAAAAAGAGAAATAGAATTTGTTAGGTACCATATAAAAAACTAATCCGCATCTAGAATAGAGATGTGGATTAGTTACGTTTTCTAATGTTCTAGCTTTTATTAAATTCTACCCCTACCCAATAATTCCATTTTTGCATTTATCCAATACTCGCCAATCGTGACCTGGAATGATGCCAGAGGCCTTTCGGCATAAAAACTGATGAGCCTACACTGATTCGGTTAGGTTCCAAGTACCATGTGTATAACCACCCACTTTACACCGTTAATGAGTGCGAAATTTTAATCTAATTAAACGATTTTGTCACCAGTTCCTGAAATACAGTAACCAGATGCAATCAAGGCATACGCTATCACGTTCCACTGGATATAATAACTTCCAATAAAAAGACGACTTTAATTAAAGAGCCGTCTTCTTTCTAATAAATTGTTAATTAACTGAGAAATCGTAGGAGTTCTCTGCTTTGCCGGATAGAATGATTGTGTTGAGGCGTAATCTAAGTTTTTTCCTCTAACCGGTTAATATCCTTTAACTTTGGCAATGCCGGGATTCCACCTTTATTAGTAGTTGTCAAAGCTCCTGCAGCGTTTGCGAAACGAATATATTCGATTAAACTAGCACTATATAGATCATTTATTGACTTGGAATGCTTGATTATCTTATAAATAATGGAACCAAAAAAACTATCCCCTGCAGCGGTAGTATCTACTACACTTACCTTATAACCTGGAACAACTCCCGTTTCATCCTTAAATCTAAAGAAACATCCCTTATTTCCTAGAGTCACGAATATGAGATTAATCCCGTATTTCTTATATAACAAATTTGTTCCTTCTTTGAACTCATTCGTTTCTGTCAATAAATAGTGTTCTTCTTCAGATAATTTCAAGATGTTTGTATAATATAAACCTTCTTCTATTTGGTTCTTGGCTGACAATCTGTCATCCCACAGACTCTGGCGAAAATTAGGATCATAAGAAATTATTTTCTTTTTACTTTTTGCATATTTTACGGCTTGTAATGTAGCTTCTCTTGCAGGATTGTTAGTCATTGAGATAGAACCAAAATGAAATAATTTGCTGTTCTCAATTATATTATATGCAACCTCATTTTTCTGAATTGCTAAATCGGCACCACGATAGAAGGAAAAAGAACGTTCACCATCTGAATGTAAATTAACAAATGCCAATGAAGTGTTTATATCGTCAGTAAATACAAGTCCATCTGTATTTACATTACTTTTCCTTAAACTATTCCGAAGAAAAGTTCCAAATTTATCATTACCAACTTTACCAATAAAAGATGTTTTCAATCCTAAATTACTTAACATGGATAAGAAGTTGGCAGGAGCTCCACCGGGATTTTGTTCAAAAAGAATATGGTCATTTTCGGAATGACCATTGGGAGTAAAATCTATTAATAGTTCCCCCATTGCAACTACATCATACATAAAATTTACTCTCCTTTTCATCCCAATAAAACAAGCTATTATAAGCAATTCTGTCTAACATTAAAATAGCTTCCTTAAGTTAAATTGATTTTTTATGCTCAAAGCAACAATTTGAGATAATTGGCTTCTTTCTCCATTTTGTATCTTTTACGACCTAAACAAAAATCTTGTTACAACATAACTGTTTGATTTGTTTGTAATGATTGTAAACTTGCTTCAATTATTTTTATATTATTTAAAGTATTTATAAAATCATGGTTTAAATTATTCGCTTTTTCTAAAATTGCTTGCGACAAATGGACAACCTCATTGTAGTATTGGTCACCATTAATTGATTCAATTCGTTTAGTAGAATCCTTCTCCACCTGAATAATTGCTTCTCCACCATTTAAATCTGGTCGAAATGCTCACGGTACTGTAATGGTGCCTTCTGTCCCGAATACTCGATATTCGTGATGCATAGGTCGATTAAAACTAATATTAAATGTTGCCCGAAGATTATTTTTAAATGTTAAATAAGCCACAGCATCAGTCTCCACATTAAATGTTGAATCGATATTTCCATGAACATATACTGATTCTGGTTCTTGGCGAAGGATATTTCGTATGGCATGAATAGTATAACATCCGAGATCATAGATGGTTCCACCGCCAGTATTGCTATTCATTCGAATATCTTTATCTCTTTCTTTATCTTCAAGATAAAAGGAAAATCCTGCCTCCATAAAAGAAACATCTCCAATTTCACCCGAATTGATTATTTCTGTTACTCGCTCGTGTTGCGGATGAAAATAATACATAAATGCTTCCATAAACAGAACATTATTTTCCAAACAAACTTGCTTCATTTCCTCAACCTCTTCACCGTTTAGGGCTGCCGGTTTTTCGCATAATATATGCTTTCCTTTTTGTGCAGCTTTAATCGTCCATTCTTTGTGAAGATGGTTAGGAAGAGGGATATAAACTACGTCGATCGTAGAATCATTTAATAAATCTTCATAACTACTATATACCTTATTTATTTGAAACTGTTTTGCTATCGCTGTCGCTCGGTCTATATCGCTTCTAGTAGCAATTGCTGCGATCTCCGCGTTTTCTACTTTTTTAATTGCAGGAATAAGTTGGTCTACTGCAATGCGAGCAGTACTTAATATTCCCCACCTAACCTTTTTCACCTTATATCCCCCTTTTTATTAAAACATACGCAAACTACTTCTTTAAAAAATTAAGTTAGCATATTTTCTCGGTATTTCCTAAGCATTGGTATAGTCCATTCTAAATTAAAATCATATAACGTTCCTTCCAATGGTATTCCATCACTATCCCATCCCATCATTTCATAATACGTATAAATCGCTTGCTGAAATTTTTCTTTTTCTATTACAGAACCTTTTAATCTACCAGTTTTTATTTCTTCCTTATAAAACTTTTCCGGTAAACAATCATCTTCCTTTGTTAACCCTTCTCTAATATTATAAATCCGCATTAATTGATTTCTACGTTCTCCCCATCTCATGAATTCATAGGAACTAGTTTTCCATCCAGTTACAGACCCTACAAGCTTGGCTATTTTATTTAATGAGTATACTCGGGTAGGTGCTGAGGCAAAAACTGCTAAATTTAGTGCATCACACGCACTCCATAAATTATTTAACCCTTTAAAGTTTCTAACTTTATCCGGTCCAACATAATTCATAGGAATTCTTTCTAAAATTCCTAACGTTCTAGATCCTTCTAATGTATGACTCCAACCAGCCTCTAAGTCAAAGTCCCAATCATGTTCACAAATCGTATATTTGGGTCCTACAGGAGCTGTAGCATAACCTAATCCTAAATTTGTTTGGCTGCGTGGATCAAATGAAACCATTTCAACACCTTTGACATGTAATGCGTATTGATCTGCATTTTCACCAATCTCTTCCGCTGCCCTTTTAGTTCCTTCTGCTAACAAATCTCCAAAACCTTGCCTGCTTGCAATTGCTTTAACTAAAGGTAAAATACTTGCTTCGTCGCCAAAATTTAATTCCAGACCATTCGTATCTTCTTTACTTATCAATCCATTTTCAAAACATTCCATCGCAAAACTTATCGTATATCCAAGGGAAACGGGATCAAGGCCTAATAAATTACAGAGTACATTTGATTCGAGCATTAATTTTAAGTTTTCATTTCCAATGTTTGGTCCCATTGAGCCTGTTACCTCTTGGTGAATTCCAGTTACTTCTTTCGGAATATTTTCCGGATCAGGATTCAAATATTTAATACAATCATTCGGACAGCCTGGACAAGATTTGTCTCCCTCATAATATTCTAAAAATAGATTTCTTTCATAGTTAGCTCTTTTTGTAAATAAGTTCTCATTAAAGTTATTTACTCCTAAGTACGCTGTCTCATCATCGGACAAATCTACCCAAGCAGAAAAACCCGGTGCATCTTTTTGCCACATACTTAATTCATTCGTATGCATAATTTCTTCAAATTCTACCTTCATTTCTTCCAAAGTTAATTTATCATAAACCTTTGGTAATTTACCGCCTTTAAGTACAATAGCTTTTACATTTTTGGAACCCATGACAGCTCCAACTCCCAAACGCATGGCATGGTTGGACCTTGAAGAAATGATACTGGCATACCTAACAAGATTTTCGCCTGCTTCACCAATTGTTGCTACTTCAACATCTTCTTTCCCATGTCTTTCTTCCAAAAGGTTTGTCGTTTCATTTGTATCTTTACCCCATAAAAATTTTGCATCTAGGATACTTATTTCTCCATCTTCTATTAAAATATATACGGGTGTATCTGCTTTACCTTTTACAATTAAAGCATCGTATCCCGAAGCTTTTAAGGAACGTGCCCAAGGTCCCTCAGATTGTGTATCACCAATCCCTTGTGATAAAGGTGACTTCGTTACATTACTATATCTTGCTAATCCGGGAGCATCATTTCCTGCTATAACACTAGATGCAAAGATTAATAAGTTCTCAGGATCATACGCATCAATTTTAGGAGGTGTGTCTCTTAACAAAAAATATGTCCCTAATAATCCTCCTCCAGCATACGTTCTATACCAATTCTCATCCATTTTTTCAATTTCAGTAGTTTTACTATTTAAATTTATATGAGCAATATTCCCATGATAACCATACATGAATATGCCTCCTCCCTAACAATTTATCATTAAGTATTAACTATTACGTTACATTGTTATGTATAAAAGTTTCGTAGGCCTTATTAACCCACGAAACCTTTTTCTTACCTACTTTTTCACTAAACCATCAATTGCTGCTTGTAAAGCTTCCAACGCAGTGTCTATTTCCTTTTCACTTTTCATTTGTTCCAGCTCTTTTTCAGCATCCCTAATTGCGTGTTGAAGCTCCTTAAATGATTTTTTTGTATAATTTCCTTCTTCTGTTGTTAATGCTTCAGCTTCAATAAGTAATGCCTCAAGTTCTATGACATCTATTACGACGAGATTATCAAGGGCATCCTGAAGTTCCTCCATTTCTTTTCTTAACTTCTTATCATTCTTAGGAGGGTTTAACGATTTTTCTGACCGCATAATTGCTTTCTCTAATGTGTTCAGTGATTTCTTTGTAAATGTATTTTCGTTGATTACCTGTTTCGCCTGCAAAATGAGTGCTTCTAGTTGGGTAGCAAGATTTTCGGGTTCTTTCGGCGTTTCCGCTTCTTCCAGTCCATTAATTGCTTTTTGCAGAGCTTCAAGTGCAGCTACTAGTTCATCTTCCGTTTCGATCGTCCCAAGAGCTTCCTCAGCTTCCTTGATCGCCGCTTCTAGTAATGCAAAAGAGTCTTCCGTATACACTCCCTCTTCATTCGAAATTGTTTTAGCCTCAACAATTAGTTCCTCTAACTCTGTTACATCAACCTTTTCATTTTCTAAACCCGTTTGATAAAAACCAATTTCTGATATATGAACATTTCCTCGTGATTGTAAAATACGTACTCTGAACTCCTGTCCTTTTACAAGTTTAGGTAATACTACAATACGTTTATATCCAATTGATTCATTTTTATAAATCTCTTCCCACTCACCTGAAGAATTTAGAACATCTATCGCAAAGGATTCTACCTGCTGACCATGATTGATGTTTTCTTGAAGAACAATCCTTTCTACTTCTTTTTCTTCATTAAATTGGAAAGTTAAACTACTAGGTTGTGTTGACGCGGATTCCCATGAAGTATCATAGTTTCCATCACTCACTACACTAGGATCTGAGCCTTTTTTTCCATTCTCTCCTTTTATAACTGCATTCTTTGCATGATTGATTGCAAAATCAAGTTTAATACTTTGATGCCATTCTTTTAACCTCTCTACATCTGATTCAGCAAATTGACCACGTTTATCAGGTGGGATATTTAATAAAAGTACTGAATTTCGAGCAATAGATTCGTAATAAATATTTCGTAATTGATCGATACTTTTCGGTTGTTGATTATCATGATAGAACCAACCTGGCCTAATACTTACATCCACTTCAGAAGGCCACCAAGTTAAATAATTCATACCATTAGCCGCTGCATCTGTAAGTGCTTTTCTACTGCCTAGATCAGGAGAGCTAAAAGAAGGATAATAAGCTTGTCTACCATCATCCATCATGGTAGCCCCTAATACGCTCCATTCATTTTCTCTTGCCCAACCTGATTCGTTACCAACCCAGCGAACATCAGGACCTGTTACTGCAATTACTGCATTAGGCGCGAGCTCATTAATAAGTTCATAGTAACTATCCCAGTCATATTTTTCTTCTTTATTTCCCGGTATGTTACCTTGGGCTCCGTCAAACCATATTTCATCAACTTCACCATATTCAGTTAATACTTCATATAACTGATTTAAAAACATTTCTCCATAATCCGTTGCTGGTAATTCCAATGTTGGAAGATTTTGTTTTCCAATTCGATCATCTCCTTCAACTAATGTTGGAATCGTACGCATCGACCTTTCACTGCCATTTGCAAAAATACCATCTCGATAAGCCCCATGGTCTGCTGGAGATAAATAAACTCCAACCTTGATTCCATGCTTATGCATAGATTCTGTAAAATCCCGTAAAACGTCACCATTACCATCTTTCCAAGGACTGCTTGCGACACTAAAGTCTGTATATCGAGTCGGATATAAAGCAAATCCATCATGATGCTTCACTGTTAGAACAGCCATTTTAAACCCACTATCTTTTAATGTTTTTGCCCATTGATCCGTATTTAAATCTGTTGGATTAAACATTGTAGGATCGTCATGTACCCAAAGGTCTCCCCATTCAACCCCATAATATGTGTTAATTCCATAGTGGATAAATGCAGTCTGTTCATATTGTTGCCACGTAACTTGCTTAGGTGTTGGACGAACTAGAGATGCTTTTGCAGCTAGTGCAGCTTGACATTCATTTTCTGTTATATTTATCTGATATCCAGGTTCTAAATCCGTTGGTATAATACATGGACCACCTTGTAAACTTAAAAAGCTGGTTTTAAATTCTCCGGTCATACTAGCAAATGCTAATCCATACACTTCACCCATTAGCCCTTTACCACTACTAACATTGGTTCCCGCATAAAATATACTATTATGTTTCATTTTTGGTGACTTAGATAGAACCAATGATTCTCCAACCTGGCTTTTCCCTATCCATAAACTTACTTCTGCATTTCCCTCATCCATTTTTTCATATACTAAAGACAATTGAACATAATTATCTTGAAGATGTTCCTTCACATTCACCGTTGTTTCAATTTGATCATTTACTAGAATTTCAAATGACTCATTTGATTTTGATTTTTGAACTGTTATAGCTCCACCTATATCAATCATTGTAGTCCCCGTGGTAATCGCCTCTACGTCAGCTATAATTTCAGTAATAACACTTTCAGAAATTGCCTCATTAGAAACAAACGACTTCTCTGGAGTATATTGAATAAATGATTCATTTCCACTCATTAATAGTCTTCCTAATCCCGATATTTCACCACCTTCAATTATAAGTTCCCCTTTACTAATTTCATCATCAGAGGGGGAGTAGATACCATTTTCAATTGCACCTTGAGCATATACTGCTAGACTTTTGTCTACGCTTGATAATGTCATTGTCTTAAGCAATGAAGGATCGAAATCACCTTCAAAACTTGTTAGAACAACTCGTGACAGAAAACCTTCTAAACCACGATCTAAACCAGCTGGATGTATATCATTACCAAATCCAATCTCATACTCTACATTATTGTTCCAAGTAACGCCTCCTGCTGTGGAACTTACTGTAGGAAGCTCTATTCCATCTAGAAACGCACGCATTTCTGCTCCTTCATCCGTAGGCATGTAAGCGATTGTAAAAGTGTGGTCTTCATTTAAGCTTGGAGCCTTGATTGTTTCTTTGTGAGTGGACCAAGATCCATTACTATTTACATCAAAACCATATTCAATCGTAGTTTCGGAAACGAACCTGACCCATAGATTTCCTCCCACAGCTATTAATGTATCAAAATGTTTAGGATTTGAATCTAAATTAAATTCGGTTTCAATAATGACCGGTCGCTCTATCGTATTTGAGTCACTAATTGTGTCACGTGGTTGGAAATTAATCCCGTCTCTATCTCCATTTAAAATGACCTTGCCTTGATCAATAGTCTCATTTCCTGAACGTCTAGTTAATTCTCCATCCATTATTTCTCCTGTAGGATTTGTGTAACCTTTTTCCGTTGAAAAAGCACCACCAAATGACACATCTAAAATTTCTGATTTAGTTAGTTCCTGTGTTGTTTGACCTTCTGCCTTTGCATTTAATTCTGGTATGAAGAAAAAATTTGATATGACTAGTAAAAGTATAAGAAAAACAGATGAATTTTTCCTCCTATGGATATATGGCTTATTATCTGAATAGCCTTTCTTATTCAAACGATTTCCTCCTATCATTTTAGTCAGTTTAACTATTTCTAATATGTTGCAAAAAATCAACAGACAGTGAAAACAGTCCCCCTTTCCTTTACAAATTATGATAAGGACTTCAAATGCTTCATTACCTTATTTGTTCCTTTACCAAAGTATTCTACAAGGCGTTTGTATTCTTCATAAATCGCTGCATACTTCTTAGTATTTTCATGACTCGGTTTATATTGACGACCACTATATTGGACCATCTGATCAGCGATTTTTGTAATGTCATCATAACCGCCTTTTTCCCTCCCAGCGGCTAAAACTCCACACATCGCTGCTCCTACTGCTGGTGTTATGGAACTACTTGCTATTTTTATTGGCATTCCTGTAACATCCGAATATATTTGCATCATAAGATCATTCTTCTGAGGAAGGCCTCCACAAGCTACTAATCCACTAATCTCAATTCCTTTATTTTGAAACTGCTCCATAATCAATTTAGTTCCAAATGCTGTAGCTTCCAGTAAAGCACGATATATCTGTTCAGGTTTTGTTGATAAGGTTAAGCCAATAAGCATTCCGGAAAGGTTTCCATCTACTAAAGGGGTTCGGCAACCATTATGCCAATCTAACGCTATTAATCCATTCGCACCCGGTTGTAAATTGGCTGCTAGGTTTTCCAAATATTCATGGATTGTCATGTCATTTTGAATAGAGATTTCTTTTACATAGGCTGGAACATTTTCTTTAATGTACCATTCAAAAATATCACCTACAGCTGCTTGCCCTGCCTCATAAGCGAATAGACCGGGAATGATTCCATCCTCCACCACTCCACTTATTCCCTCTACAAAAACCTCCTTCTCACTTAACAACATATGACAAGTAGATGTACCCATCACGAGTACCATTTCATTCGATTTTGTAACACCAGCACCTAGAACACCTGCATGAGCATCGATCATCCCCATGGAGACTGGAGTTCCAGCTTCCAATCCTATTTTTCTAGCAAAGTCTTCTATTAATAATCCTGCTCTTTCTCCAACGGAAACAACGTCACCTGAAAGCTTATTATCATAAATATTTTCTAAGGAAGGATGCAACTCTTTTAAGAACTCCCTACTTACATATCCTTGAGCCTTATTCCACGTACCTTTAAATCCCGCTGCACAACTGTTACGCTTCAAATTCCCTGTCATTAATGATGTTAACCAGTCAGCAGCCTCGAGAATATAAGTGGCTTCCTCATATACATCTGGAGATTCTTCAACTATTTCTAATACTTTGGGAAGCATCCATTCTGAAGAAATAATGCCCCCATACTTTTGTAACCATTCCTCATTTCGCTCAGTCGCCAATGCGTTTATACGATCAGCTTGTTCTTGGGCTGCATGGTGCTTCCAGAGCTTTACCCATGCATTAGGTTCCTCTTTCCATTTGGAGTCGAAACAAAGTGGTTGAAGTGATTCATCAACCGGAAGAATGGTACAGGCCGTAAAGTCAAGGCCTATACCAATTACATCTTCCTTACTTACCTTTGCTTCCTCCAAACTTTGTGGAATAGACTGTTTCAGAACCTCTATATAATCTTGTGGGTGTTGTAAAGCTGTGTCTCGCTTTAATTCTTTCGTTGAATTAGGTAAATTAATTGTGATTACTCCGTGTTTATATTCGGTGATATGTGTACCAACAACTTCCCCTGTCCTTACATCAATTACAACAATCCGCCCGGAGCCTGTACCAAAATCTACTCCAATGGCATATTTACTCATGTTATCATCCTTCATTATTTATAGAGTGGTCCAAAGTTTTGACAAGCTCGGTAGTCCGCTGCTTCTTTATCCTGTGTACCAAACATACTCCAAGCGTCCGGTCTAAAGACTTTTTCTTCAAGTACATTATGCATGTTCACAGGGATTCTTAGAATCGAGGCAAGTGAAATTAAATCTGCACCAATATGACCGTAACTCATGGAACAGTGATTTGCACCCCAATTATTCATAACGGAATACGTATCTGTAAATGCGCCTTCATTTGTTAAAATCGGTGCAAACCATGTAGTTGGCCATGTAGGATCTGTTCGATTATCTAGTGTTTCATTTGCATCTTCTGGTATTTCAACAGTATATCCTTCAGCAATTTGCAAAACAGGACCTAAACCTTTTACCATATTTATACGGCAAATAGTAACTGGCATATCCCCTTTCGTAAGGTATTCACTTGAATATCCTCCACCTCTGAAATATTCGGTTGAAGCCGGTCGCCATCTTGTTGCCGCTAGAGTCCTTTCTACATCTTCGTCCGTTAACTCCCAAAATGGTTTAATAACTGGTTCTCCATTTTCCGATTGATGTTCACCCGCACCATCTAATGCAGAAGGTCCTGAATTCTTCAAATGTATTAACCCATCTTTCGCTCTTCCAGTTAACGTATGTCCGGTAACCCTTTTAACTGCATCTGGACTCCAATATGTTCTAACATCTGCGAAAACTTGTGCCGTATTTGTCAGTAAATAACCAAATAACATAGATACAGCATTTAAATTATCATTTTCTGTAGCTAAAAGATAAGGTGCCCGCTTTCCATTCCAATCAACTGTTGTATTTAAAATAGCCTCCATGAAATCACCATTAGGCAGATGATCTGTCCACTGTCTTTGCCCTTGGAAACCTGCAATTAAAGCATTTCTACCAAAAGCTTCTTCTTCATACCCTTTTTCCGCTAACTTTTCATTCCCAATCATTAAATCACGGGCAATAAGTGTCATTTTCACACTCGTTTTCCAATCTTCTTCTTTTTGTTCATCTGTTCTGACAAAACCTTCAGGATTATTATCTTGACCTTCGATACAATTCTCTTTCGTCCACTTGTATGCCCTTTTAAATTCTTCTTCATCATAAATTTCTTCGTTTAATCTTCTAACAAACTCGGACATATCAATATATTCATTACGCATACCTAGATAATCCTGAAATAATTCCTCCTGTACAATACTTCCAGCAATCCCCATTGAAACTGTACCCATAGACAAATAAGATTTACTTTTCATCATCGCTACAGCTAATCCAGCTTTTGCAAAACGTAGTAACTTTTCCTCAACATCTGCCGGTATATCTGTGTCTTCAGCATCTTGAACGTCTTTTCCATAAATCCCAAATGCAGGAAGACCTTTTTGGTTATATCCTGCTAATACAGCCGCTAAATATACTGCACCTGGTCTTTCAGTTCCATTAAAACCCCAAACTGCTTTAGGGATATGTGGATCTGTATCCATTGTCTCACTTCCGTAACACCAACACGGAGTAACAGTAATAGAAACGCCTACACCTTCCTGTTTAAATTTTTCTGCAGCCTGTGCAGCTTCATTTACGCCTCCAATACATGTATCGGCAATCACAACGTCAACAGGTTCACCCGTATAATAAAACACTTTTTCTTCTAGCAATTCTTTTACTGCCTTCGCTAGATTCATCGTCGTTTCTTCAAGAGATTCTCTGACACCTTTTCTACGTCCGTCAATCGTTGGTCGAATTCCGATTTTCGGTAGATTTCCTACATAACGCTGATCTTTTGTCAAAATAAAAACCTCCATCTAAATATAGTGAATAAATTTTTTATATACATTATCCCAATTAGAAACATCTTGAGGGATATAGTCTTTTATTTCTACTGAAAATGCCACTACTTTTCGGGCATCCTCCACATCTTTAAATTGACCTAAAGCGATAAACTGAGACAATGCATTCCCGATTGCACTCGCTTCGATAGGTCCTGTTTGAATTGGTTTTTTTGTAGCATTAGCTGTAAATTGACAAAACCAACTATTTTGGATGCCACCACCTGCCATATGGATAGACGGGATTTCCCGTGCAGATAATTTCTCTAAACGTTCAACTAACCACCTATATTTCAAGGCGAGGCTTTCCAATATACAACGAATGATTTCTCCTTTCGTTTGAGGAATTTTCTGACCCGTCTGTTTGCAAAATGTTTGAATTGCTTTCACCATGCTTTGCGGATTAAAAAAAATTTCATCGTCCGGATTGATAAACGATTGGAAAGGACTTGCCTTTAACATTAATTCATTTGCTTCTGCATATGAGATCGGCTCACCATGCTCGCTCCATTCCTTTTTACATTGTTGAAGCAACCATAAGCCCATATTGTTCTTTTGGAGACGATACTTCCCTTCTGCAGTTCCTTCATTGGTAAATCCCCATGAAAATGCCTCATCCGAGGTGACTGGCTTCTCCACTTCAATACCCATTAACACCCATGTACCGCAGCTCATGAAAGCAGCTTTTTTGCCCTTTTTCGCCATGGCAACAAGGGCACATGAGGTATCATGGCCAGGAACGTTTAACACTGGAAGCTTCCCGTGAGAAATGCCTACTTCTTTGATAAGCTCATCCTTCAAATAGCCGAAGACTGTATTTGTTTTCTTAATTGGGGCGAGAGGAAGTTTTTCCTGAAAGATCTTTTTCATCAGATGCTCATCCCAATTTTTTGTTTCGACATTCATTAATTGAGTAGTGGAAGCATGGGTAAACTCATTAAATTTTTCACCAGTTAATAAAAAGTTGACTAGACTTGGCAAGGTTAAAATTGTGGACGCCTGCTCCAATAGTTCAGGACGTGTTTGTTGGATTGCAAACAACTGATAGAGCGTATTAATGGGCGCCGGTTCAACACCAGTTTGTTTAAACAGCCCTCGTTCATCCACCATTTGATGAACATCTCCAAGAATTTTAGCCGTATGTGTATCTCGGTAGGAATAAGGATCTTCAAGCAATTCATTCTCCCAGGAGATCAAACCAAAATCGACTCCCCAAGTATCAACCCCTATCCCATCTAACGGCCCTTCAAAGTTTGCTGCATACGTTTTTAAACCTGTTATTATTTCTCTAAAAATAGTGGTGATGTCCCAAAATAAATGATCATCCCTTTTGATCGGTTCATTCGTAAATCGGTGCAATACCTCTAATTCAAGCTGGTTATCTTGAAGCTTCATTAAAATCAATCGACCATTCGAGGCGCCCAAATCCACTGAGATTACTTTTTTCACTCTGATGGTCCTCCTAATAAAATTCTATTGTTTTTTCAGAAGGTCTGAACGATAAGTTTCAGACGATAAATTCCGAAGATCCTCACACTCTTTTTCCGTTAGTATCTGTGGATTTCCAACCGTTTTAGAAATCGCATATACTTTAGCCGCCTCTTCGATCAATTGCATATAAAAGTAGGCTTCTTTCATTGTACTACCGACTGTAATAACGCCGTGATTCCGCATTACAATAGCCTGTTTAGAGGAAATAACTTTTGCCACCGCGTTTGCAAGTAAATGTGTCGTTGGAATAATGTAGTCAATATAAGCGATGTCCTTTAACATGGCCGGAAAGTCCGGGAACATTGGTGGAATATTTTCTCCTGTTGATGATACAGCAACAGAATAGGTAGGATGAGCATGCAAAACCGCTTTTATCTCTTTGTTATGCCGGAAGCACTCTAAATGCATTTCCACCTCAGATGATGGCTTCAGTTGACCATTAACTTTTCCAGTCTCTATATTTACCGGAACCCAATCGTCTCGTTTAATATCTTTTAAATCAAAACCGCTAGGAGATATATATAAATTCTTTTCATCCCTCATGCTCAAATTTCCACCTGCGCCGACTACGAGTCGATCATCTACAAGCTTATGAGCATATTTTTCTAGTTCTGTGATAATCGTTGACATATACTCTTCCTCTCCATTATTTATGGAAGGGACCCACAAGACTGTGAATCCCTCATTCATTTTTATTCATAAATTGCTGCTTGAATTTCTTCGTCATCAATATTATCTGCATCGTACCAATAGAAGCCTGTATCGATTATATCGGGTAACTCTTTGCCTTCTAATGCTTCCACCGCTGCTTTCACCGTTTCATATCCTATACCAACCGGGCTTTGAGTGATTGCTCCAGCCATTAGACCTTCTTTAATTGCGTCAATCTGCTGTTGCCCAGAATCAAATCCAATCACGACAATTTCACCAGCTTTGTTCAATTCGCGCACGGCATTTACTACACCAATTGCCGATCCTTCGTTTGCTCCATAAACTCCGTTTATGTCGGGATGTGCCTGGATAATCGCTTTCGTTAAGTCCGTTGATTCCAAATGGTCTCCACCGCCATACTGGATATCAACAATCTCAATGTCCGGAAAATCATTTTCAATTGTTTCGACAAATCCATCTCTTCGGTCCACACCTGTAACACTCGTCTGGTCATGAACAATAACAGCTACTTTTCCTTTCCCATCGATCAATTCAGCCATTTTTTCAGCAGCCAATGCTGCAGCATCATAGTTGTTTGTTGAAGCAGTTGTTAGAGGGATATCACTATCTACACCAGAATCAAATGCAATAACCGGGATGTCCCTTTCAACCGTTTCTTCTAACAATGGTGTAGATGCCTGGCTGTCGAGCGCTGCAAATCCGATGGCATCTGGATTTCTATCCAATGCATTTCGGAACATTTCCATTTGTTTATCCACTTGTGACTCATCTTCTGGCCCTTCAAATGTCACCTCTACATCAAATTCTTCGGCCGCTTGCTCCGCTCCTTCTTTTACCGACTGCCAAAACTGGTGTTGGAACCCTTTAGAAACCAAAGCAACATACGTCTTATCCATATCAACATCTTCCCCTTCTGCACCTTCAGTGGAGGTATCTGAATCCGAACCACCCGAACATGCACTCAACACAAAAACCGCAAAAAGTACTGTGAGTAAAGTTAATAAATACTTTCTCATTTTTTAACACCCCTTTATTTTTATTTATTTTAAAACCCAGAAATGGGTTAAAATAACACTTAGGCATTTTTACCTCTTCGTAACACATCGATATATACTGCAATAATAATTACAATACCGATTACAACTGTTTGCCATTCTTGTGGGATGGACAGAATCCGCAGCCCGTTCGTCAACACACTCATGATCAATGCCCCAATCATTGTTCCGACAATTGATCCCCTTCCACCACTTAAGGAGGTTCCACCGATGACAACCGCTGCGATTGCCTCCAGTTCATATCCCATTCCTAACGCTGGTTGCGCGGAGTTTAACCGTGAAGCCATCAAGACGCCAGCAATCCCTGTAAATGAACCTGCGATCGTATAAATGATCATTTTCCAACGGTTCACGTTGATCCCGGATAGTCTTGTCGCCTCTTCATTACTTCCAATCGAAAACGTATATCTTCCGACAATCGTTTTCGAAAGCAAAACCCCGCCGATAAGTACCATAATGAAAAAAATGAGGATTCCATTTGGAACTGGTACTCCCGGTACAATCGAGCCAAGAGCAATCTTGTCAAAGCCTGGTACATTGTTAAAATAAATTGGAGAAGCACCTGAGATAACAAGCGCCAATCCTTTTGCAATCATCATCATTGCGAGCGTTGCGATAAATGGTGGGATTTTTAAAATGGATACCGAAAAACCAGAAATGAATCCAATCAACGCTCCTGTTAAAATTCCCCCCAATACACCGACTACAATCGGTAAGTCCATATTAACGAGAAAAACTCCTGTCATGACGGAACATAACGTCATCCCTGTACCAATTGATAAGTCAATACCTCCAGTAATGATGACCAATGTGGTTCCCAAAGCTAATACTCCAATTACGGTGGTCGAGAGCAAAATTCCAGAAATATTCGACCATTGTAAAAAGTTACTTGATGCAATTGAAAAGAAAATAATTAAAATAATTAAACTTGCGAAAGCTAATAACTGTTGTAATGCCCCACCACCAAATAGTTTGTTTTTTGGTTCAGACGTCTCCTGCTTAATCGCCATTTTCATCCCCCTTAGGTATTACACCGATACTTGTGTTGCAAAATCCATAATTTTTTCCTGTGTCGCCTCTTCCCCGCTAAGTTGACCTGTAATTCTCCCTTCACACATTACGATGACTCGATGGCTCATTCGTAATATTTCTGGTAATTCCGAAGAGATCATAATGATCGACTTTCCTTGTGCGGCAAGTTGATCTAATAACTCATAAATTTCCCCTTTCGCACCAACATCGATTCCTCGTGTCGGTTCATCAAAGATTAAAATATCGCTGTCTCTTACAAGCCATTTTGCAATAACTACTTTTTGTTGATTTCCTCCTGATAAATTGTTTACTCGCTGGAAAATACTCGGCGTCCGGATATCAAGTTTGTTTTTGTATTCTTCTGAAACCTTTCGGAATTCTGAATCTTTTACGAATAAACCGCTTAAGTAATTTTTCAAAGAAGAGATCATAATATTGTCGTTAACATTCATGTTCACCATCAAACCGAACTGCTTTCTATCTTCAGATAAGTAGCCAATCCCTGCTTGTACTGCATCACTAGGCTGCTTAATCGTTACTTTCTTGCCATTGATAAAAACTTCTCCATCACGAATTGGATCTGCACCGAATACGGCTCTTGCTACTTCTGTACGGCCTGCTCCAACTAGTCCAGCAAAACCTAGGATCTCTCCTTTTTTCAGTTCAAAACTAATATCTTGCACATGGTTGTTTGTTAGATTTTTAACTTCTAATCTATTAACCTGAACCTTGTTTTCTACCCTTTGTTTTGATTCTACATATAATTCTCTACCGACCATTAGAGAAATGACTTTACTCATTTCAGTGTCTTTCGTCACTAACGTATCAATATACTGACCATCTCTCAGCACGGTGATTCTATCTGAAATTAACTTTAGTTCTTCCATTCGGTGAGAGATGTAAATAATGCCTACTCCATCTTTTCTTAATCGATTAATAATTGCAAAGAGCATTTCAATTTCTGTTTCTGTTAATGCTGCGGTAGGCTCATCCATCACCAATATTTTCGCATTAAAGGAAAGTGCCTTTGCTATTTCTACCATCTGCTGTTTTGCAACAGTTAAATCAGCAATTTTTGTTTCTGGGTCTAGTTCAATGTTTAACTGCTTAAATAGTTTAACAGCTTTGTCGTTTAATTCTTTTTCTTTTAGGAAAAAATTGAAACCAACCCGAGGTTCTCTTCCGATAAAAATATTTTGGGCTACTGTTAAGTCACGCATCAAATTTAATTCCTGGTGAATAATGCTAATCCCTAACTCTTGTGCTTCTTTTGTATTTTCGGGGGAAATACGATTTCCTTCATACTTTATTTCACCCTCATCTTCCTTATAAATTCCCGTGAGGATTTTCATGAGGGTCGATTTACCTGCCCCATTTTCTCCAACTAAAGCCAATACTTCGCCATAGTTAAGTGTAAGCTGAACATCTGTAAGGGCCTTGACACCTGGGAAACTTTTTGAAACCCCTTTCATTTGTAGCAATTGCTTTTTCATGTTCACACCTTCCTTATTGTTATACACGTACATACGTGGTTGTTATTATTTGATTCATTTAAAAAATATAAATTCTCTTAAAAATTTCACTAATTATTTTCCTTCATTTTTAACAAGATACTTTTGCCAGTTTTCATCAAATTGGGCGAGTCCATGTGTAGTTAATTCGGACTGAAACATCTTTTTATATATGGTAAATGGCATCGTAACTGCATCAAATTGCTGGGTACTTAAATCGACAATAACTTGCGGTGATCGAATACTTGCTCCAATTACTTTTGTTTTAGCTCCAAGTGCCTGTATAATCTCTTTCGCACGAATAATAAATGCTTTACCATCTAATGCCCGATCATCCATACGACTGATATAAGGACTGATATAATCGACATTTGCTTTCGCTGCTAATAATACTTGGGGAAGCGTATAAATCAACGTCATATTGACTTGAATGTTATCTTGTGTTAATCGATATGCAGCTTGAAGCCCGTCTTCGTTCATTGGTAGCTTAATTACCGCATGCTTCACCCATTTGTTAATTTCAACGCCTTGTTTGACCATTTCACCAGCTTCTTTTTTCGTAACTTGCATCCACACTTTTCCATTTATCTGTGAATCAATTCTTCGAATAATAGATTCAAACGAATCTTTTTCTTTGGATATGATGGAAGGATTCGTAGTTATTCCATCCAAAAATCCATATTGAGATGCATAAGCTATTTCCTCTTCATTAGCAGTATCCAAATATAGTTCCATCTGCCTCATCCTTTGTATATTAGCTCCATTTCGAATAAACTGGCGCCAACGCTTTATAATATTGGATAAACTTCTGTTGCTCATCTACATATTTTTTTACACTTTTCGATTCGGGTTCGTATTCTGCCCGTGTTTTACACCAATCCTTGGCAACAGTAAAATCTTTTAACAGACCAACTCCTACTCCACCAACAATAGCAGCACCCATGGAAGTCGTCTCGTCAACTTGATAAGGGACTTTTATGTTCATATCATACATATCAGCTAACATTTGGCACCACAGCTCACTGTTGGCCCCTCCACCAAATAACCACATCTCATTTATATTATCTTTCTTATGTTTAAAGGTATCGAAAATAACTTTTAAGTTATATGAAACCCCTTCTAAAACAGCGCGTGCCATGTCGTATCTCGTATGATTAATGGATAATCCTAAAAATGCACCTCTTACCTCCGGATTCCACCACGGAGATCTTTCTCCTAATAAATAAGGCATAAACATTAGACCATTTGCCCCAATTTCGGATGAAGATGCTTCAGAATTCATTTGTTCATACAAATTACCTTCTTTCATTTCCTGATAAAGGTGATTAGTGAACCAATCGATGGCGGAACCAGCCGTCTGCATTGTTCCGATTGGTGTATACTTGCTCTCATCAACATGAACAAAATTAAAGGTCACCATATCCCCGTCAAAAAAAGGTCGATTGCTAGCCAAGGAAATCCATGAAGAGGAACCTATATAATTAAAGATATCACCCTCCTCAAGTACCCCAGCACCCATTGCTGCACAAGAACCATCTGCTCCTCCCATTACGACGGGCGTCCCTTCTGCCAGTCCGGTCTTTTCTGCAGCCTTTCGATGTACAAAGCCCGCTACTGTTGTAGAGGACAGAATCTCTGGAAGCTTTTCATCTTCTAATTGAAAAATATCTATCAACTCGCTTGACCATTGTTTTTCCTCTATATCCAATAAATTTGTACCACTTGCATCCGAATAATCAGTAGCAAATCTTCCCGTCAATTTAGCAACCAGAAAATCTTTCGCTTGTAAAAATTTATACGTCCCCCGATAGGTCGTTGGTTCATACTGTTTTAGCCACCCTATCTTGGCTGCGGAATAATTTGATGACACCCTATTACCAGTTAGTCGATACAACGTATTAAGATCATTTTCTTCCAATATCCTTTTAATAATCTCGTCAGCTCTCGTATCGGCCCAAATTATTGCCCTTCTTAAAGCGTTTGCATTTTTGTCTACGGGAACAACTCCCATCATTTGCCCACTGAAAGTGATACAAGCTATCCCTTCTCGTGTGACTTTCGCTGCTTTCATTATACTTTTGGAGGTAATGCAAACAGCTTCCCACCAATCATTCGCATTTTGTTCAACATGATTACTGTCCATGTAATAAGTTTGATATGAGAAAGTTTCACTAGCAATTATCTCACCATATCGGTTAAATAACGTAGCCTTGTTACCACTTGTGCCTATATCATGTGCTAAAATTAATTGATTTTTCCCCATTTGCAACCCCCTTCATCTAGTAATCTAAAATAATATTTTTACGCCATTGCTCTTAAGCTCATTTAAATAACTTTCATCGGCCGCTTCGTCTGTAATAATGTTCTGTATATTTGTAAAATCAGCTACAAATGAAATTGCCTTTTTCCCAATTTTGCTATGGTCGATTAATAAATAATTCACATCGGCTGTTTCCAGCATTTTCTTTTTCACCATTGCTTGCATATCGTTTGCATCACTGATCCCCCAAGCATTATGCAGTGCTTTACAGGAGATGAACGCTTTATCTGCATGGTAATAGTCCAATGTCTGAATCGTTAAAGGACCGGTGAACGATAACGATGTTCGAGAAAGATTTCCACCAGTTCCAATGACATGGATATTGCGTTTTTCAGCAAGCTCCATCGTTACCCGAATCGAGTTGGTAATAACAGTCAAAGGAATATTCGGAAGTTTTTTTGCAAGAAACCAAGACGTCGAACTGGCATCAAGTAAAATACTATCCCCTTCATCGATGAAAGACAGAGCTGTATCTGCAATCTTTTGTTTTTCCTTAACATTTACCATTTCCCGTTGGAAGTAAGGTGTATCTTCCTCTTGAAGGGCAACTGCCCCACCATGCGACCGCATCAGTTTACCTTCCTGTTCTAACTTTTCCAAATCCCTACGAATTGTTTCCTCGGTTAAATTAAACATCTTACTTAGTTCCGTTACACGAATACTGCCTTTTTCATTGACTGTATCAATAATTTTTTTATGTCTTTCCATAACTAACATACCAATTCACTTCCATCTTCTAATTTATCTTGTAAATGCGGCAGGCACGCCTCCGTCCACAGCTAACATATTCCCTGTAGACTTGCTTGCCTTTGTGGAAGCAAAGAAGGCTACTGCTTCGGCGATATCTTCCGGATAAATATTTACGAGTAATGTCGTCCGTTTTTTGTAGTGATCCTCTAATTCATCTGGATGGATGCCGTACGCACTCGCCCGCTCTTTTCTCCAATTGGAATCCCAAATAGCGGACCCTTGTAAAACAGCATCAGGAAGAACGGAATTTACTCGAATTCCATATTCTCCACCTTCTGCAGCGATGCATCTTGCCAAATGCACCTCCGCCGCCTTTGCAGTCGAGTATGCTGAAGCATTTTTTCCTGCATAAATGGAGTTTTTGGACCCGATGAACACTTGGCTTCCACCGAGTTCTTGTTGCTGCATTACTTTGAAGCCTTCTTTTGCGACCAAAAAATAACCTGTTGTCAACACATCCATATTTAGCTGCCATTCATCTAGGGTAGTCTCTACAAATGGACTAGAGGTAGCCAAACCTGCATTATTAACAATAATATCTATTCCACCAAAGTAAAGTATAGCTTGCTTGTATGCCTCTTTTACTTCCCTTTCTTTCGTAACATCCATTTTTAAAGGAAGACATGTGTATGCTCCGTATTTTTCATTCATGGAATTCGCTACTTTTTTTGCGCCTTCTTCATTCAAATCGGCAATAACGACATGTGCACCTTCCTTTGCCAATCGCTCTACACAAGCACTACCAATTCCACCAGCCCCTCCGGTAATCAGAGCCACTTTACGAGAAAACTCTGCCTCTGGAGGTGCCAAAGTTAATTTGTATAACTCCAATGGCCAATATTCAACGTTATACGCTTCATTTTCTGAAAGGGATGTAAAGGTCCCAAGAGTAGTAGAACCACGCATCACTGCAATTGCGCGCTCATAGAGTCCAGCGCTGTTGACCGCCATAGTACGGCTCTTGCCAACTGCAATCATACCAATCCCCGGAATTAAAATCACACGGGGAGAAGCGTTGATCAACTGATCATCTTCATCCTTATTGCGATCAAAGTATTGCTTATATTCCTTTCGATACGCTTGAACCCCGTCTACCACCTTCTTTTTCAATGCCTCTACATTTCTACCTTCTATATCCCACTCTACAAATAGTGGCGTACGTTTTGTATGGACTAAGTGATCTGGACAAGCCGCTCCAATTTGTGACAACTCGCCCGCATCCTTACTGTTTACAAACTGCATCACATGGTCTTCATCATTTACATATAAAATCGCTCTCTCATCTTCGGAAACCAGTCCACGAATAACTGGCAAAAGTTCCATTAAGATTTCTTCTTTTTGTTCATTTGGCAACACATCATACTTCTTTCCACCAAACAATGTTTCTTCATCCACAAGGTCCTCGATGTATCGCTCAGCTTCAGAAATAACTTCAATCGTTTTGTTATACGATTCCTCCGCCGTTTCTCCCCAAGTGACCAACCCGTGCTTTTCCATCAAAACAAGTTCGGCATTCGGATTGCCCTCAACCGCTTCTGCGATCATTTTGGAAAGCTTAAATCCAGGTCGAATATAGGGAACCCACACATACCGATTTCCGAAAATCTCATCTGCCACTTCTTTTCCGTTCGACGCACAGCAAATACTTATGATTGCATCGGGGTGAGTATGGTCCACATGTTTATACGGCAAAAAAGCATGAAGTAACGTTTCAATAGAAGACTTTGGATGATTCGCATCAATCATACAATGTTGTAAATATGCCGTCATATCCTCATCCGACATATCGTCAAGCTTTATGAGCGGCTTAATATCCTCTAACCGTAGTCCAGTAAAATTACTCGCATTCATTGTAGCAAGGTCCGAGCCACTTCCCTTCACCCACATCACATTTATATCGTTTCCTTTAAAATCCTTTTCCAACGTCTTCATCGACGTATTCCCACCACCCCAATTACAAACCGAGCGATCCGTACCCAATAAATTCGAACGATACACTAATTGTTCCAATCCTTTTTTATTTTTCGCTTTACTGTCATCCCATAAATTTTGTGCCAAACTAGTACACTCCCTGTATTTATTTTTATTTCAATTTAAATAATTGTTTGTTTTATTGTTTTTATCTTTGTTTATGTCTGCTTTAAGTCATTATATCAGAAAAAAATAAAAAAGAAAGATTATTTTAACAATACAAATAATTTAATAAATATAAAAACAGTAATTCAAAAGAAAACAGTACTTTTCAAAGATGACTTTTCTATTTTCTTTTGGAATATTTTCTATTTTATATTTAACATAAAACAGTTGAAAACCACACAAGCAAATTTAAGTGATTGCAGCTTAACAATAACAAACATTTTTCTTCTAAATCATCTCAGCATATGACAGAACACCATTAATTTTCCAAAAATTTATCGACGTACTACTTGCCCACGTCGATAATAATTACTATATGTTTACATGTCGTTCCATAACCGTTACATAAATAAATGCGTCTTTTTTATCCAACTTTTACATACTTTCTTACTAAAAAACTTAGTTCAGCTTCATAGTACAACTGCTCTGAAATTGGCTAGAAAGGAATATCATCCTCCGGTTCGATCACTACATTAGGAAATCGATACTCATTTACCTATTTTATTAACTAAAATATATATTAGAGAAGAAATCGCGATTGAGGAATGAAAGAAATGAATTGACTAACTAGCTGCAAAAAATTGCAAAAGTTAAAGGGAAAATTTAGAAATCGAAAACCAGTACTCTCTTAGTTATTTCAACTAAATAATAGGCCCTTAAGTATCATCACCTATATAGATTCTTAAAACCTACTTTATCTTCTTCGTTTCGACAGTCTCCCTAATATAAAGGAAGCTACTGCAAGACCAATAATTGTATTTGTCTTTTTATTAAATACTTGTTTAACTACAAGATTAAGGTTTTGTGGTCTCTCAGCTAATCTACGCATAAAATAACCATACCAATCTTGTCCAAAAGGAACGTACGTGCAAAAATGATAACCTTCACTTACCAATTGATTTTGCATACCCTCTCTGAAACCATAAAGCATTTGAAATTCAAATCTATCTTTAGGTATATCGTTCGTTTCTACGAATTGTCTTACTTTCTCAATAATTCTATGGTCATGTGTAGCAATTGAAGTAAATTTACCATTTAATAAATTCCATTCAGTTATTATCAATTTCGTCCTTTTTCTGATACGCTACTTCTTCTGACTCCTTATATGCACCCTTTACGATTCGTAACCGCAAGTTCTTCCATCTTTTAATATCTTCCTTCGCTCTAAAAAAGTAAGCTTGAATAACGGTTCCTATATTATCATATTTTTGCGACAATTCTTCAACGATAGTAAATGAAGCATCTAAACGTTCATAATCTTCCATATCAATATTTACAAATAGATTTAGTTGACTTGCTTTCTCAATAATCTCTCGAATATTATTTAAACAGAATGTATAATCTATATCTAACCCAAGTTGCGAAGGTTTTAACGAGATATGAGCATCCACTCCGTGATCTTTAATTGCGTCAATGACATCAATGATTTGTTCTTTTGCCTCCACGGCCTCTTCCCTGTTCTTAATAAACTCTCCTAAATTGTCGATTGTGCAGGAGATACCTGTTACATTTAGTTTTTTGACACTTTGGATCATTTCTTCAATATTCGTCCCAGCAACTACATGTTGGGCCCCAACACGTAACCCCCATCGCTTAGCACCCTGATTTAATATTTTATTTTTTGATAAACAAATAAATAAATCTCTAACACCATTGTTCATAAAGATACCTCCGACTTTTGAATTCACAATAAAAATAAAAAGAGGAAACGTTTAATTTCCTCTCCCAATAATTAATCTACAATAAATCCATGTTTAAACGGATCATTCGGATCAACAAGAATCGTTTGAAAACCAGTGATAAACGCTGAACCAGTAATTTCTGTTATTACAGCATCAACATCACCTAACTTCGTTTCCTCTAACGCTTTACCAGTAAATGTTCCTCCTACGAACCCTTCACAAACTATTTCTTCACCAATTGCTAACTCTTCTCTACCAACCATTCTTGCTACCATTGCCGTAGTGCCTGTACCACCAGGAGAACGATCTGCTTGTTTATTACTAAAAATATGAACATTTTTATACGTTGCATTTGGAATAGTAGGTGGACCATGGAATGTAACAATATCGATATAATCAATAAATGGCTTAGTCGGATGTTGCACTTTATATTGTTCATTTACATGCTTTTTAATAATTGAAGCTAACTCTTTTAATCTAGTTCCATTGGAAGGATCTATTTTTTCCCCAAGCTGTTCAATGTCAACCCAAGCAAAATAATTACCACCGAAGCTAATATCTACTGTAACCTCTCCTAGTTCTCCAGCATCTACTACTAAATCTCTTTTCTCCAAGAATCCAGGTACGTTTTTAAAGCTAACAGATTCAACTCTACCATTTTCAATATTAACAGTAGGATAAACGAGGCCAGCTGGTGTTTCCAACACTAATTTTGTCTGCGGTTCAGTTACTTCTACTAATCCCATTTCTACAATAGCAGTAGATACACCGATTGTTGCATGACCACACATATTTAAAAAGTTATCATTATCCATATAGATTACTCCAAAATCTACTCCCTCTTTATTTGAAGGTAATAATACTGCACCAAACATGTCTCTATGCCCTCTTGGTTCACGGATTAAACTATTTCTTAACCATTCATAATGCTCTGCCATATAATCTCTTTTTTCTGCAACAGTTTCTCCCTCTAATTTTAAAAGTCCACCATTAATAATCCGTGTTGGTTCACCAAATGTGTGTGTTTCAATTGTTTGTACAGCTCGATTAAAAATCATTATAATTCTCTCCTTTTATTATGCGAATTTTCCAAATTATTTACCAATAACATTTTATAATGAACCACCCCCTCTAAAGCCAAGATATCAAGTTATTAATCTTGGTATATATAAAACAAGGTCAGGTAGGAAAATAGTTAAAAATAAAGCTATTATTAAAACAAAAATAAACCAAATATTATATCGACTGACCTGCAACATACTTACTTTAGCAATTGCAGTTGTAATATATAATCCACTAGCAACTGGTGGGGTTTGCTGCCCAATTGCCCATACAATAATTACAACCATGGCAAACTGTAATGGATCAATCGCTGTGGCATCAACTAATGGTAAAAATAGTGGAACTATTACAAGTACCATAACAGTACCATCAAAGATAAAACCACCTATAAACAAGATCAAACTAGCAATTAACATAAGGATTATCGGACTATCAGAATACTGCATCATAGGTTCTGTCACTTGTTTACCTATCCCTAAAACTGAAAAGGAGTAACCTAATATCTTTGCTGTCGCAACAATAAACATAACTAATGCTGTATTTTTAACACTGTCATTCAAAGCTTCAATAAATCCAGACCATGTTAATTCTTTATATAAAATTCCTGCTACAATTCCAACAAATACTGCTACAGCTGCTGACTCTGTCGGCGTTGTAATCCCTGTTAAAATTCCACCCATAATAACGATGGGCAACATGAGAGCAGGAATTGCATCAATTAATGTTTTTATTAATTCCTTAAAAGAGAAAGGTTGTTCAACAAAATGATAATCCTTTTTAACTGAAATCAAATAAACTACAATTAAATAACCAAAGGCAATTAGTATACCAAATGGAATTCCTGTCAAAAACAAACTTGCTACGGAAATGCCAGATATAGAACCATATAAAATCATCGGAACGCTTGGAGGTATGATTATACCTAAAGAAGATCCAGCCGATGTAACAGCAGCCGAGAAACTAGGTGAATATCCTTTCTCTTTCATAGCTGGAATCATAATCTGTCCAACAGCTGCACTTGCTCCTGCCGCTGTACCTGTAATTGCACCAAAGAACACTGAGGCTATTACATTCACCATAGCAAGTCCACCTCTAATCATACCTACCAATGATAGAGCAAGATTGATTAATCTACGTGAGATTCCTCCTTGATTCATGAGGGACCCTGCTAATATAAATAGTGGGATTGCAAGCATAGGAAAACTACTAGTTCCTAAATAAAGCTGTTGAAGAATAAAAGTTAAAGGTATATCTACAAACACAATTAAGAAAAAGATTGCCGTTATTCCTAATGTAAAAGCAATAGGTACTCCAATTGCAAGTAGTATCAATATAACGATTAACATTAAAAGCGCTATCATAATTGAGCACCCCCGTCATGACTATGGGTAGAAAATAATTGTTTGAAGCCACCAATTATTTGTCTTATGATCTCAATCGTCATTAACATACAGCTGATCCAAATTATCCCATAAGGTACCCACATAGGTAGTCCTGATACTGGCATTGCTAAGGAGCCAGATTGTAAAATAAATGGGTATGCCCAATAAACAACCATAATTAAAAATCCTAACACAAAGAAGTTACTAACTACTTTAAGTATTTGTTTACCCTTTTCAGATAATTTATTTGACAGAATATCCATCTTTAAATGAACATTCTCTACCGTACATTGATAAGCACCAAAGAAACTGATCCAGATCATTGTAATTAATGAAATTTCCTCCGGCCAAGATAAAGGATTGTCTAAAAATTTTCTTGTAATTACTTGCAACATTAACACGAAGAACATAGTGAACAGCACGGTTATATTTACGTACTTTATAACAAAATAGATTTTATTTATCCATCTCATATCATCCATCCTTACTCCTGTTGCTCAATAATTTGATCTACGATATCTCTTGCATCTTCATCCAATTCGTCTATTACAATATCCCAAACATTTTTAGTAAGTTCTCTAAACTCTGAAACATCTTCAATTACATGGACATCCATACCCTTTTCTTCTAATTCTTTAATTAAAGCTTTATCCTGTTCTTCGTTTAATTCCCTATTTAAATCTCTTCCTACATAACTTGCTTTTTCAATAATCTCTTGTTGTTCCTTTGTTAATGAGTTCCATTTATCTAAGTTAATAAAAAGTGTAGCCGGTGAATAGACATGGTTAGTTACAGTCAAGAACTCCTGTACATCATAAAAGGAAGAGCTGTCTACAACAGATAATGGATTTTCTTGACCATCGATTGTTCCTTGTTGAAGTGCTGTAAATACTTCTGACCAAGACATAGGTAAAGGACTTGCTCCTAGCGCTTTAAATGTTTCAATTCTTAAATCACTTTCTGGTACCCTAATACGTAACCCTTTAAAATCTTTAGGACTTTTGATTTGATGTTTACTATTTGTAACTTGTCTAAAACCGTCTTCCCAGTATGCTAGGTGCTTTATGTTATTTTCTTCTAATTTATCGCCAACTTGATCACCAATTTCACTATCTATAATTTCCCATGCGGACTCTCTATCATTAAAAATATATGGTAATGAAAATATATCAACATATGGATTCATTTGAGACATGGGAGTAGAAGAAATTCCTATATCGATTGTCCCAACCTTAACGCTTTCTTGAATTTCCCTACCTGAACTAGCAAGAGAACCGGCACCATGAATTTCTATTGTTATTTCACCATTTGTTTCTTCTTCCACAATCTTTTTAAATTCTTCCGCTCCTTTTCCCCATGGATGGTCAGTCGGTAATTCATAGGCAAAACTTAATGTTATTGATGAACTATTACTGCCCTCTTCGTTATTCGCGTTTGAAGAACAAGCGAATAATCCCGTTAAAAACGCCAAAGAAACAATACACAATGAAAGCGCTTTAACTTTTTTCAATTTTATTCCTCCTTAAAATTAACTTTGATTTAAATCATCTAAAACTACATTTTCGTATTCAGCAATACCACTAAGGTGGCGACTATAAATTTCATAAACTCTATGACTATCTCTCTCTCTTAATGCATGATATATCTCTCTATGTTCACTCAATGATCTTTCAACAAGATTTTCTCTTGTGAGAAATGACTTTCTAAAAGAAACGATATAATCATGAATATTTTCTAATATGTTAATTAGTTTTTTCATTTCAGATGCATTTATAATTCTTTTATGAAACTCATCATGTACCTTGATTAAATTCTCACTATCTTTTTTGGAATGATGGAATTCCGCTAAATCTAACAACTTTTCCAAATAATCTAACTGATCATCCGTTATTTTCTCAGCTGCTATCTTTCCCGCTAAAGGTTCCAATTGTTGTCTAATTAGATTAATTTCTCTTATGCTATCTTTAGTAATTCCAATTACTTCACAATATTTTCTTGGATGTATTTTTACAAGATCTTCACTTTCTAATCTATGAAGTGCTTCTCTTATTGGCGTTCTACTAACTCCAAACATTTCTGCTAATTTACTTTCAATTAATTTTTCACCAGGTTTATAAAAACCATCTAAAATAGCTTGTCTTAACTTTAAAAAAGTAGTTTCTCGTATAGATATGGGCTTTATTTTTTCCATTTTCTATGACCTCCTTGATCACTGACATATTGTATCCCAGATTAAATATTCAGACTTCAATTACTTTCATTTCATGTTTTGTATTATAAGGGATACTGTATCCCAGTGTCAATAGAATATTTTAAATTTTTTAATAATGCATTAATCTAACTAAATAACATAGAGTTTCTGTCCATCTATCACCCATAATAATGACATGTCTCCTAATACACTTTCTCATTTACTCTTATTCAGGTTCCATGTTCTATTAAAAAACACCCCTATAATAATAGAGTCACTATGTTCCAGTGTATCTTTATTATAGGGGTTCTCCATTTCCGTGGGCTGGTCCACATTATCCGTAAGCAATTCATTTTAATAGTCTTTATACTATTTATAATCTCATTCTTTCCATCAACGCTTTTTGTTTTAGGTCTTATTGTTTTTGCAATATCTGAATATAATTTCTGAATCAAAATGAGAGATAAGATATTGCTGCAATTGTACTTTTTAAACTTCGTACAATATGGTTGCGCATGGCCGTTTCAGCAGATGCTTCATCTTTGGATTTAATATGTTTTAACACTTCTTCATGTTCCTCTACTGGAATAATAGAAGCATATTTTGGATCTTTATAGGCACCTAGGCGTCTATACCTTGCAACACGGTTATTAATTTGCTCTAACATGTTAACGGCGGTAATGTTATTACTATACTTTTTCAATTTATTATGGAAATTACTTCCGTAAGAAACAACATCCTCTTGACGGTTTGTTTCAGCTGATTTTCTCATCAGAAATACAATGTCTTCTAATCTATTTATAATTGAACTAAAATCTTCAGAACTGGCAATATTTAATGTTGCTTCACGAGCAATTAAACCCTCAATAACTTCTCTTACTAAAAATAATTCTTTAGCTTCTTGAATTGACATAGGTGAAACAATAATCCTGCCATTCGATCTTTTTATTAATAAGCCTTCTAATTCCAGCCGATATAACGCATGACGTAATGGAGTTCTACTTACTCCCAATTTGGTTGCTAGTGTTGATTCAACTAGATGTTGATTTGGTTCAAATTTTAGTTCAATTATATTTTGTTTAATCGTTTCATAAATAATATCTATTGTTGACAATCTTTTATTTTCATTTTTCATTTGATTACCGCCTTTAACATCCTGTTTTCTTTGATATTAATAACGGGATATCTTATTTAATAAGTTCATCCATATTAGTTTTTGCAATTGAATCATCTAAACCTTCATACTCCTCATATAAAAGAGTATCATATAGTTCTTGTCTTGTCTGCATTTTCCCTAAAAGTTCTGATTGAGTACCAGTTTTATATAATTCTTTATATAACGATTCAACAGCCTTCGATGCAATTCGTAACGATGTTACTGGATAGATTACTATTTTATAACCCATCTCTTCAAATTGGTCTGCTGTAAACATCGGTGTCCTTCCAAATTCCGTCATATTTGCTAAGAGAGGAAATTGTACTGCAGCAGAAAAACTTCTAAAATCCTCTTTTGTTTGAAGTGCTTCTGGAAATATTACATCAGCTCCAGCTTCATAATATGCTTTCGCCCTTTCTATCGCCTTATCTAACCCCTCCATTGCAAATGCATCTGTTCTTGCTACAATAATAAGATTAGAGTCAGCTTTACGTGCAGCAGTAATTTTTTGTACCATCTCTTCTTTAGTCACAAGCTTTTTTCCATTTAAATGGCCACATTTTTTAGGAAGTTCTTGATCCTCCATTTGAATGGCTGCGGCACCGGCATCTACCATCTCATAAACAGTCCTTGTTACATTCAGAATGCTGCCATAACCAGTATCCACATCCACGAGTAAAGGCATTCCTGTGGCACGTACTATTTCCCTTGTACGATTGGAAAGCTCTGTTAAAGTTAGAACCCCAAGATCTGGCATACCTAGACTAGCCGTAAGTGCTGCTCCGGAAAGGTAGATAGAGGTAAAACCTGCTTTTTGAGCAAGTAATGCAGCCATCGCATCATGTGCACCGGGAATTTTGATAATTCCTTTTTCTTTTAATTGTTTTCTCATCACTTTAATTGGATCTTCAAATGTTTCTCTAACTAACCAACTCATTTACTTCACTCCTATTAATTTCTTATAAAGATGATAAAGGGGTATATAAATCCCCCGCCATTATCCTTCGAGCAGTTCGATCAAGACCAACATACTCAATTTCTTGTTTATTAGGACTTTTCTTTACCCGAATCGTCGCTATACCTTCCGGATGTCCTATTCTAATTATTTGTTCTCCCTCCGTAGACGAAAGCCCAGAGATCTCATTTGGAATCGTCCCTTTTAACAGACATGCTCCAGCCAAATTAAGCAACCCACTAACAGCAAAGGTTCGGTGTAATTTTTTCACAGAGGTCATTCGAGCTAAAATGTCATAATCCTCTTTTTTAATCAATTCGCTAGTTGATGTCCTATAATCCTTCGGTTCACTTACAAAAGAAACTTTTGGCAAAGCGACATACTTGTTTCTTGCTTCCTCAATATTGGGAGCCAAGCCACTTTTTACTGCAACTTGTTCACGAATTTTTTCCAGCGTGCTTACTATAGTTGGACGTTTTAAAATCTCCTCATTTGGTTCTTTCCCCGTTAAAGCAAGATCCTCTGCCTTCACATATACGAAAGGATTCACAATATCCGTAAATGAATAATCAAAATTAATCTCTCCGATTGTTAAAGTCGACTTCGCATTAAGTGGCAATGTTTGTCCAGTTTTTCCACCACCAGGATTTTTAACATCGATTGAAATTTTTGCTCCTGTATCCTTCACCCCCGCCATGCTATAGTCACCAATTACCTTTGCCATCCCCTTATCCAATGGGACTTTTATTTGCAACATTTTATCTATGTTTGTATTCCATACATTTACTTTAGTGAATTTATCTTCATTAAATACACTAACTAAGCCTTCATCAACCGCAAAAGCGCCCACGGCAGCCATTAGATTACCACACGTTCCCTCAAAGTCCACGACATCACTCCCTATACCTAACTGAACAAATGTATAGTCAACATCCATTTCTGGTCGTGAACTTTTATTTATGATGACTACTTTACTTGTATGAGATGTTCCTCCTCCTAAGCCATTTACGTGTGATGCGTCTTCTGCCCCAATTCCTTTTAAAAATATTCTTTCTCGTAGCGATTGATCTTTTGGCAAATCCTTTTCATGAAAAAATAGACCACGACTAGTTCCACCTCTGTAAACAACACAAGGTACTTTTAATTGTTCCAACTCTATACTCCTCTCTTGATCAAAGTAAAATTTTGATGAACACCGGCAATATAAGGATGATAAGAGAAACCCGAAATAGATGCATGAGCATTACAATTTGTTCATCCACCTCTATTTCATCAACTAGATTGGATATTTCACTCATACCGGCGGGAATACTTCCAGTGATTGCAGTCAGCCAGTTAAAACCTAATAGTTTCGTAAACAATTTGGCTAATAAGAAAGCAAATAAAATATGCCCTATCGTTGCAATTAAACCTGGAACAATCAGTTTCAGGAACAATGCTGCAACATCGGGCTGTAAATTCAGTCCTACTAAACCTCCGATTACCATTTGAATCTTTTGTTTATATCTTCTTTGTAACGGTGGAACCGCTAAGCCACTAATTTTTGCTATAGCAATCACAAGGAAACTACCGACAAGTATCCCCATCGGCAGCTTTAAAATATATCCGGCAATTGCTCCGGTAATTGATAGGGATATCACCTTGATCATATTTTTAAACTGTATCATGTTTTGATTTCCCCTTGCTTTTTATCATATTTAGCAACCATTTCAAAATCAGCATGATCGTTACAAACCGAATAATATGCATCATAACTACAGTTTGAGTATTGACATCCAGGGAATCCGCCAAAGTGAGCATTTCAGCAATCCCCCCTGGAGCAACCGCAATTACTCCGGTAATGAATGGAAACACCCCCACCCAATTAAACAAGAGTGCTATAAAAACCGCTGACAAAACACTGCCTAACCCTAAAATAATAAGGCCAAAGATTTGTTTTAAAGGAAGCATTAGAATTTCTTTTGTAAACATTAATCCTATCATCGCCCCTAATGCAACCTGTGCAGCTGGCCTTATAACAGGAGAAACATTGGTAAATTCTACAATATCAGTCATGGTGAAAATCCCTACAAATAACATAGATCCAAGCAGTGCACCAGCTGGAAGCTTAAGTCTTATTCCAAGCGTTCCACCTATATATGCAAAAGTTAAAAAAAGTATTGTGTGCGTCAATTGGTTCACCCTAGTATTTCATAATCATATCCATTAGGATGCTGTTTTCTTCTTGTTCACTCTTTCCATAATAATAGGAAGAAGTACGCCTAAAACAGTAATAATAATCAATACAAGACTTACAGGCCTAGTAAAGAAAGCCATTAATGTTTCACTTCCATGAAGTTGAACACTTTTTAAAAGTTCTTTATCTGCGATTGGACCTAAAATGAGTCCGAGTACTACCGCGATAATAGGATATTTATTTCTACGTAAATACCATCCAATGATTCCAAAAATAAAAACAAGAATTGCATCGAATAATAAATTACGAGTTGCAAACGCACCAATTAAAGCAAAAATTACAATAATAGGCACCAAGATTCGTGTCGGAATATTGATTACATGTCCTGCTCCCAACGAAACAACTCCACCAACTAATATGAGAAATAACAAGCCGACAAACATTGAAAAAATTACCCCGTAAAGAATTGTGCTCTGATCAATAAATAGGCGCGGCCCCGGCACCCATCCCTGCATAATAATCGCACCAAGCAACATGGCAGTAGATGCGCTTCCAGGAATACCTAACACCAACATAGTCGCTAATGCTCCACCTTCTGAAGCGTTATTTGAAGTTTCTGCAGCTACAATCCCCTCTTCATTACCTTTTCCGAACATTTCTTTCTTCTTGGAAAAACGTTTCGCTTCATTGTAACTAAGCAAGCTGGCAATTGTTGATCCCGCAGCTGGTAACGCTCCAACAAATACACCAATAGCACTTGAACGTATAATATTAAACGGATATTTAAAAACTCTTTTTATCCCGTTTAAGATTTCAGACATATAACTTTGTTCGGATGTGTTTTTTGCAACAAATTGTTTATCCGCCAAAAAGAAAAGCTCGGATACTGCAAATAATCCTATTAAAGCCGGAATCATAGGTATCCCATCAAGCAAATAAACATTACCAAAAGTTCCTCGCATTGCACCAGTGTCCGTCATACCAATCGTACCTAATAAGACACCAAATAAACCTGCAAAAATTGACTTGATAAACCCACCTTCTTGAACAGAAGAAATAATAGTTAACCCAAACAAGGCTACAATAAACATTTCTGTCGGACCAAATTTTAAGGCAAATGTAGCCAAAGGTTGAATAATGAGTAAAAGTACTAAAGCCCCAATAAGTCCTCCAATAGTTGAAGACCCCACCGCAAGTCCTAACGCTTTTCCAGATTGCCCTTTTTGTGTCATTGGATAACCATCTAAAGTTGTTGCAACAGCAGCAGGAGAACCCGGGGTATTAATAAGAACTGCAGTAATGGCACCTCCAAATAGTCCACCTGTATAAATAGCAATTAAAAATACAAAAGCCGGGAGAGGGTCCATCGTGAACGTAACTGGTAACATTAATGCAATACCTAGAGATCCTGTTAAGCCAGGAATTGCCCCTAATACTACTCCAAGAAATAAACCTAGAATAATTAGTAAAATATTAAACCAATTCATAAATAATATAATTCCATCAAATAAAGACTGCCAATCTATCATTTATAAAACCCCCTGTAAGATAATTCCTTGAGGGAGTGGAATTCCCAACAAATTATTGAATAGAAGATATAACACCACTGTTGTAGCAATAGGTAATATAATTAATATCTTTTTCGATGATGTACCTAAAACCCACATCAAGAATGGCATAAAAGCTATCGTTGAAATAATAAATCCTATATAATTCATTAATACTAAATAAAGTAATGTCGATATCATAAAGAGAAAAACTTTTTTACTTAGCCTTGAAGAAGCTTCCGATTCAGCTTCATTTGTAGCCTCATGTGTTGTTTCTTTTTTTCTCTTTTCTCGCCATTCCTGCCAAATAATGATTGGATACAGTAAGAAAATAATCCAAATAACAGGATTAACTAACAACTTATCCTGAGCGTTTTTTAAAGAGCTAATTTCAAACAGATATAATAAAGTAAATATTAAAATACTTGTAGCAACTATTATTCTATGAACAAAAGGTGTTAAAATGTTACGCAATTTTCCCACATAGATCCTCCTTGCAACATAGTATAAACATTTCGGTTTAAGGTCATGACTTCAAAAATACAGCCATGACCCTCTAAGAGATTAGTGTATTCTAATTTTTATTCCAATTTATCTTTATATTCATCTAACAAATCATGTAATGATTGATTTAATTCATCGCTTTCCTCGGGTCCACGATAAGCGCTCACTTCTTCAGCATTATTTTCTTTAATATAATCTTGATATTCTTCACTCTCGAAAACTTTTTCATAAGCATTCGCAAGCATTTCAAATAACTCTGGGTGATCCTCTTTAAAGGTAGCATGAGTAGCTAAAAAGCGAACAGAGCCAACTAGAGGAACTTCCGCTTCATATTTGGCTAACACATCATTGATTGGTTCTGCATCTGGCCATAAATCCATCTTTTCTTCAGAAGCTAAAGCCAACACCCGAGCGTTATCAGCAATAGCATTATCACCAAGCGCATTTCCTATCATAAAATCCACATGTTCTCCCAAAAGCGCATTACGCATTTCTCCGCCACCATCATAAAAAACAGGCTTAAATGTTGTATCTAACTTTTCTTCAAGCAATACACCTGTTAAATGTAAAGGACCACCATGTACAGTCGAATAACTAATCTTTCCTGGATTTGCTTTTGCATCCTCAATCAAGTCTTCAAATGATTCATACGGAGAATTCTTATGTACAGTGATAGTTATTGGATCGAATTGTTCGATATTCACCATTGCAAAATCATCAATATCATAATCTGCATCTTGCAATAAAATACTTGCACTCAAATATAACTGAGTACCACCGAATATAACAGAACCATCATCTTTCTCATTTAAAAATTGAGTTGTACCGACCTGAGTTGCAGCTCCTGGACGATTATCAATCTTAATAGATGTATCTAACTCTTTCTCCATTTCTTTTGCAATTACTCGCATCATACTATCCAAACTTCCACCAGCATCAAATGGTAGAATTAAAGTTGTATTTTTATGAGGCCATTTCTTCGCGTCTCCACTCTCTTCATTTGCATTGCCATCACTTGATGAGCAAGCCGCTAATATAAAAGTAAATACTACAGCAACCATAATTAATTGAAATGATTTCATCTTTCCCATAACAAATCCTCCTAACTTTTTGAAAACGGTTTCATGTTTTAAAATTCTTTCCCTCCTAAAGATAAATAATTATAAAGATTCTTTATGTTTAGCATTATAGCATATAATTTGTTTAATTGTATACAATTAAACAAATTATATTTGAGTTAATTATTAATCTAGATAAAAAGCAATCTTATACAACCAATAAATTTGCCAAACAAAAACACCCCAAAAGTAGATTTTTCACTCTAACTTCTGGGGGGGAATAATAGATCTATGTTGAAATATTGTTTCCTTATTATTAGCGTCTTGTTAATTTTCATAAGCTGTTTGTATATGGTCATTACACTCTATAGCATGGTAAGTAAATTCAAAGATTCAATATAATTAAATATGAATGCAGATACTCACAGTAATAGTGGACTTTTCTCTACAAAGATTCTATTAATTATTCAAGAAATCCCGAACTAGTTTTAAATATGCTTCATTTTCTTCTTGCTGTGGAGAATGTCCACTATTTTCGAAAATAACTAGTTTTGAATTCGGTATTTTACTAGCAATTAGTTCTGAACAAACAACCGGTGTTACCCAGTCATGTCGACCAACAGTAACAAGCGTTGGGACTTTAATATTAGGTAAATTCGGTACTAAATCAAAGTTAGGTTTGTTATAGCGAAAAGCATAATTATGAGTTTCATAACGATAATAAATTTCATCAAGACGCTTCTTTACTGCTTCTTCATCATATTCAACCGTGTAAAGTGGTTGAATAGCTGTAAATAATTCCTTTAGGTCTTCATTTGACCGAACTTTACCATCGAAAAGTCGGCGAATGCCATCCTCCGTTATACCTTCCAGGTTACTTTTCAATGCCTCATCAACAGATAAATGATCAAATTCACTATTTGCTGCTGTATCACGTAACAATACATGTGTCACACTATTCGGATATCGAATAGCGTATTCAAGTGTTAAAAAGCCTCCGTATGATCCACCCAATATTTTAATAGGTTCGCCCACTAACTGTTTACGCAATTCTTCAATGTCGGCTGTCCACTGTTCATGGGTAAAAGGCTCATTTCCTTCTGAACGTCCAGAGCCACGCATGTCCAAAAATACGAGACGATATGTGTCACCAAGTGCAGAAAAAGCACCAATATCTCCTCTACAATCACCTAAACCAGGAGCACCATGAATAAAGAATATTGTTTCTCCGTCCAGATTCCCATGTATTTCATAATAAAGTTTATTATCATTTATTGTTATAAACATGATTTTCTTCCTCCTATTGATTTACTTTTTTACATATCTAGGATCAAGTACATCTCGTAAACCATCCCCAAGGAAATTATACGTAAGCACAACAAGTGTAATAGCGATTCCTGGTAATACACCTAGAACCGGGGCCGTCCATATATATTGTTGTGAATTTTGTAACATATTCCCCCAAGTCGCAGTTGGTGGTTGTATGCCTAACCCTAAATAACTAATAGCACTTTCTGTTAAAATCGCTGCTGCTATCGTCAATGTTCCCGATACAATAATAGAAGGAACAATTTGCGGAATAATATATTTTGTTAATGTTCGAAAAGAAGTGGCACCTGATGCATTCGCTGCTTCAACAAATTCGTATTCTTTCCATTTCAATGTTTCTCCATAAACAACCCTGGCAATTTCCATCCAACCTGATAAAGCGATCACGACAATAACCATGACTGGACTTGTTCCAAGAACTGTCAATGCCACGAGAACAAAGAAAAAGGTAGGTATAGCCATCATTGCTTCAGTAATTCTCATTAAAACAGCTTCAATAACACCACGGAAAAATCCTGCACACGCACCGATCGTCGTACCAATAATTAATGAGAACAGCATGGATCCTAACCCAACTAATAAAGTTACTCTACCCCCGTGTAGCATTCGCGAAAAAACATCTCGACCAAGATCATCCGTACCAAATGGATGCTGGAAGGACCAGCTTGCTAATGCTCCAGCTTTCTGTAAATTATCGGGATTTACTGTCCAAACGAATGGACCTAGAAAGACAATGGCATGAATCACGATCAAAAACCATAACGAAAAATAAGCTACCCTATTTTCTCGTAATTGCTTTAACAATGTAAATCGCTTCTTTTTTGAAGATCCCGAATTTATTATTTTTGTACTTTTAGTCGCTTCCATCCTATTCCACCTCCTACCTTAAACGTTCTTCACTCGAGGATCTATTCGAGAATATAGTAAATCTACAATTAAGTTACATACAACTACAACAATAGTAATAACGACTGTTACGCCCATGATAAGCGGGTAATCTCTCCCTTTAGCAGCTTCAATGATTAACGTTCCAATCCCCGTCCATCCAAAAATAGATTCAATAATAACCGCCCCACTTAAAAGTCGTGGAATTAACATACCGATAATAGTAACAACAGGGATTAATGCATTCCTAAGAGCGTGAACATATAAGACAATTGCTTCCTTTGCTCCTTTTGCTCTTGCTGTCCGAATATAGTTTTGTGTAATAACTTCAAGCATAGAGGATCTCGTAAATCTCACAATATTCGGTAAAACGGTCGTTGTTAAAATAAGAACTGGTAAAATTAAATGAGAAATCCAGCCCCATAAATCAAAATCCTCTCCTCGTGCCCCAACTCCAGATGACGGCAGCCATCCAAGCTTTACCGAGAAGAGTAGAATAAGCATTAGTGCTAACCAGAATGCTGGAACAGATAAGCCAATAACACTGACGAAATTAATGACATGGTCTTGCGCTTTTCCTCTCTTTATTGCAGATAATACGCCAAAAAAGATACCAACAATAACGGAAATAATAATCGTAAACATAGTCAATTCAATTGTATATGGAAGCCGTTCTGCAATTCTTTGTAAAACTGGCTCGCTGGATGTAAACGATACACCTAGATCACCTTGAAGCGCATTTTTCAGCCAATCAACATATCGCACCATAACGGGTTGATCGAGCCCTAAATTTTCAATCATCGCTTGACGCTCCTCAGGACTTGCATCCATCCTCATTACACTCGAAGGTCCACCCGGAGCTAAATTGACGAGGAAGAAAGTGATAATCGTAACGAGAAGTAATAAGATTATACTCTGTCCCAATCGATTGAGTAGAAATTTAAGCATATCATTCTCCCCCTCTCTTTTTAGGAATAAAAGTGTGCTACATGAGCACACTTCCATTTGTTTTATTTTTCAATATACCATTCATTTATATAGTGAAGTGCATCACCAAAAGCTAGCTCAGGAACCCCTTTAAGCTCATTTATACGAACTTGAGCTTCTTGTGGATACCATAAAAATAGATATGGAAGTTCTTCAGCCATTAATTCTTGAGTTTCCTTATAAATCTCTTTCCGTTCTTCTATATCAGCCACTTGGGCACCTGCATCAAGTAACTCGTCCAACTCTTTATTTTGGTAACCCGGAATGTTATTTCCTTTCACATTTTCCGAATGCATATAAGCAGTCAAGTCTGGATCAGCAGGGTATCTCCACCAATTTAATGTCATTTCATAGTTGCGATCGACTACGACATCTTGGATCATCGTATTCCATTCTAGTGTATTTAACTTAACATCGATGCCTACTTCCACTAGATACTGTTGAACCATCTGTGCAACAGCCTCTAAATCACCCTGAATTCCGATTGAAAAATCAATTGCAAGTGGTTCCCCATCTTTATCAACGATGCCGTCTCCATCCGAGTCTGTCCAACCCGCTTCAGCAAGTAATTCTTTCGCCTTTTCAGGGTCGTAATCATATCTTTTCACATCATCTGTATAATACTCTTGTAAAGCAGGAGCAATTCCCGCATCAGCAATTGTTCCATACCCTTTCAGAACCGTATCAATGATATTTTGACGATCGATTGAGTGAAGGATAGCTTGACGAAGTGTCTTATCTTGGAACTCCTCAATTTCTTGATTCAAAATCAACCAGAAGAAACGTGTTGTATCTCTTGCATATACTTCTACATTATCTGCTGCCTCGATCCGATCAATGGAAGCCAGATCATCTAAAGAAAAGATCGATAATTCACCACTTAAAATTTGAGCAATATGCGTATTCGCATCTGGAAGAACCTTGTATTCTACTTCATCTAAAAGTGCCTTATCACCGTAGTAGTCATCATTTCGCTCTAGAACAACACTTTGTCCTGAAGTATATTTTTTTAATTTAAAGGCACCTGTTCCAATTGGTGATTCTTTATTAAAAGATGTTAATTCCCAAGGATCTTTGCCTTCAAAAATATGTTTTGGCATAATTTCTGTATTAAAACCTAAATAAGCAGGTAATGCCGCTACAGGACTTTCTAATAAAAACTTAACCGTATATTCATCCACTAACTCTACTTCTTTTACATCTTTAAAATATGAAGCATTATTAGCTCCCAACTCTTTATTTAACGTTATTTCATTAAACGTATATACGACATCTTCTGCTGTAAACTTTTCACCATCATGCCAGAGAACGTCATCTCTTAAGTTAAATGTCCATTCTAATCCATCCTGTGATGTTTCCCAATCCGTTGCTAAGTCAGGAGCAGGTAATAAATCTTTACCTGGTTTCGTTAATCCTGAAAACAGAACACGGTTAATAAGATTGGATTCCGCAAAAGCGTTTGGATGCCATGGATTAAATGTTGGGTCTGCAACAATTGGAATCGATACTTTTCCACCTTCTTGCGGACTACTTTCAGAGTTATTTGCTTCACCTTGCCCTTCCTTTTCGGAAGATTTATCCCCTCCGTAGGAACATCCTACAAGAAGAACTAAAGAAAAAATCATGATGCTTAACCATTTAAAAGGTTTCATTATTCAACTTTCCTCTCAGCTGTTATTTTACCCACGTTTCTTTTAGAACACGCATTATATTTCCACCAGTTACTTTTTGAATATCTTCACGACTGTAACCCTTTTTAACTAACCAACGAACAATATTAGGGAAACATTCAGCAGGATTCTCTAATCCTTTAACATAATCTACCTTTGGAAAACTGTTTTTTCCGTGAGCACTTTTAATGGAGAGCGCTCCAGATAATAAATCATGAATACCTACATGATCACCGAATAATGTGTCTGGACCAAAGGCAACATGATCAATTCCAGCATAATTTGCAACATACTCAAAATGTTCCATAAATGATTCAATGTTATGAACAGGGTTATTTTTAGTAATCGTCGTATGTGGAGCTGCTTCAATCCCAATAACTCCGCCTTTTTCAGCACATGCTTTTAGAACATCGTCCGGCTTTAACCTTCTAGAGTCCCAAAGTGCACGTGCGCCAGAATGATTAATAGTTACAGGCTTATCACTTACTTCAATCGTATCTAAAGACGTTTTATCACTCGCATGAGATACGTCTACTGTGATTCCAAGTTTATTCATACGTTGAACTGCTTGTTTACCAAAAACGGTTAAACCACCATCACTTGGTTCTCTTAAACCAGATCCTAATTGGTTTGCTTCAGAGTATACAACTCCCATTGTACGAATACCAAATCCGTATAACACATCTAAACGGTCCAGCTCATTTTCAATCATTGTTGCAGATTCTAATGCACCAACAAAAGCAATTTTCCCTTCTTCTTTTGCTCGGTATAAGTCAGATATACGCTCTGCTTTAATAACCATATCTTGATGGGCAATATCACTAAACCTGATACCTAGATCATGGATAACGTCGCTCCATTTCCAGCCAGCTTGAGAAGTAACCATTGCTGTACCATCCATGAAGTTTTCAAAAATAACGTCTAAACCAGATTGACTTAGTGCCTCATAACCTGTACTATCACGGCCTTGTCTTCTAAATTCAAAGAACTCATTTAAATCTTCTGGAAGAATAAACGTATGCTCATGCATAGAAATCATAAGATCTTCTTCAAGAATCTTTTGTACTTTCTCTTCTTCATCCGCTGTAACTTCATAAATATATGGTTCTACGCGGTCATTCTCTTTGGACAATTTGTACTCTTTAAAATCAACACCTGGCTCCAAGTATTGAAAAGATTTGTAACCATCATACTTCTTTTTGTTTCCTCTTGATGTTGTTTCAGACATGTTAAAAACTCCCTTTTTATATTTGAACAAGAATAGTATTTTCTAATTAAATATTCTGACATTTAATAGAAAAACTTTTTCTCCTTGTCTTAAAAATTATTAAACACGCATGTACAGCTTTCATAGATAACCATGTGCAGCAACGATCAAAAATCGTTTTAATTCTATTCAGGCTTGTACAACCTGTTCTTCCATTGCTCTTTCTGCGATTGCTTGCTTTAATGTTTGTCCCTTTTTTAATGGATAGTGACAAGCGACTAAATGATTATCACGCACTTCGGTAAATGCTGGAACCTCACTCTTACAACGTTCTGTCGCAATCGGGCATCTCGTCCTGAATCGACATCCGGACGGTGGGTTAGCAGGTGAAGGAACTTCTCCTTTTAACACAATCCGCTCTTTTCTCAAATAAGGATCTGCTTCGGGAACTGTCGATAGTAAGGCAGCCGTATATGGATGGGCAGGATGATTGAAAATATTATCCGTTTCCGAAAGTTCGACCAAATTCCCTAAGTACATCACACCAACGCGGTCAGAAATATGCCTTACAACATTTAGTCCATGAGCAATAAATAACATCGTCAAGCCTAAATCCTCTTTTAACTTCATCAGTAAGTTAATGACTTGTGACTGAACAGATACATCTAAAGCTGATACAGGTTCATCCGCCACAACAAATTCGGGGTTTAATGCAAGAGCTCTAGCAATCCCAACTCTTTGGCGCTGCCCACCTGAGAACTCATGAGGATAGCTATGATATCGATTTGGATCAAGTCCAACAAGTTCAAGCATTTCCTTTACTTTTCTTTCCTTCTCAGCCCCTTTAGCAACACCATGAATATCATACATTTCACTTATAATCTGACCAATAGTGAAACGTGGATTCAATGAACCAAATGGGTCTTGATAAATAATCTGTATTTCTTTTCGCAATTTCCTTAGCTCTTGTTCTTTATACGTCAAAATATTTTCATCTCGGAAATACACTTTTCCTTCAGTCGGTTCTTGTAACCGTAAAATATTCCTGCCTAATGTCGATTTTCCACATCCCGATTCACCGACAAGCCCTAACGTTTCCCCTTTATAAATCTCAAAGGAAATACCATCAACGGCTTTAACGACCTTCTTTTCGCGACTAAACAATCCGCTTCCTTTTATCGGGAAATGTTTTTTTAAACTTTCTATTCGTAGGAGAATTTCCGCCTCATCCTGTTGCTTATTCGTCAACTGTCACTCCTCCTTTCTGACTATTATTTTGAAGTAAGTTTTGCTCAAGCAGGTGATCCACATGCCAACAGGCTACTTGTCGATTACCTTTAACTTCCATAGGAGGTTCCTCTTGATGACACTTCTCTGTTGCAAATGGACAACGCGGAGCAAAGCGACAACCTTTTGGAACGTCATGTAAACTTGGAATAGAACCATTAATAGACGTTAAAGGAACACCCCTCTCCCCATCCATCTTTGGTACGGATTCCAATAACCCAAAAGAGTATGGATGCAAAGGTTGATCAAATAAATCTTTCGTAGGTGCAATTTCCATTATTTTACCTGCATACATAATAATAATTTGATCAGCCATTTCTGCAGCAACACCAATATCATGAGTAATTAACATGATGGACATATTTCTCTCTCTTCGTAAGGTTCTCAAAAGTTCTAGTATCTGAGCTTCGATCGTAACATCTAATGCCGTCGTCGGTTCATCTGCTATAAGTAGTTTTGGCTCTGATGCTAAAGCAATTGCGATCATTATCCTTTGCCTCATACCGCCAGACAGTTCGTGAGGATACTGTTTTAATCGTGCAGCCGGATCGGAAATTCCTACCAAACGAACGAGTTCTTCTGCACGTTCCATTGCTTTCTTTTTACTCATTTTATGATGAAAAAGAATTGCTTCCGTAACTTGTTTCCCAATCGTAAAAACTGGATTTAAAGCTGTTAAAGGTTCCTGGAAAATCATTGAAATCTCTGATCCTCGTATCTGTCGCATTTCTTCATCGCTCTTATGTAAGAGATTTTCCTGATTATACCGAATTTCACCGTCTAAGATTTCTCCATTCTCAAACTCTACCAAACGCATAATACTCATAGAAGTAACACTTTTCCCACTTCCAGACTCTCCAACAATACAAATTGTTTCACCGCGCTTGACATCAAAAGAAACACCATCAACAGCTTTAATATATCCCTTTTTACCTTGATATGCGGTAACAAGGTTGTGGACTTCAAGTATGTTATCCAAATTAGTCCCCTCCTCTCTTTCATAATCAAAAAACGCTATTTTAATTGATTAGATGATCTCGTCTTGAAGGAAAAATAACCTTACTAAAAATTTTGTTAATTTCTCTCTGACTTTCTTTCAAAATAGGTAACATCTTTATCGCATGTTCCTCGGTGAGCCGAAAAGCTGGACCTGCTACAGATAAAGAACCTAGCACATACTCCTTTCGATCAAATAAAGGAATCGAAATGGCAGCCACATCATTGTATGTTTCTCCAGCAGTGTAAAACCAACCTTTATTTTTTATATGTTGCAACTTTTCTGAAAACGACTCTCTAGAACCAATGTATTCAGACTGTTTTTCTAGTCCTTGGTCAATGATTGTATCTTGAACTTCTTGGGGTAAATGAGCGAGAATCACTTTATGTGACGCTCCTACATACAGTGGGGATCTTCTACCGACCGATTCGCCGAATTTTATACTCTTCCCACTCTCGACGATTTTCACGAATGCACCCTCATTGTTATCTAAAATCGTTAAGACTACACTTTCTCCTGTTTCACTACCTACTTTCTCTAAAATTGGATTAATCCAATCATAGATTTGAAGTTTTTCTTCAACCACATTACTTAATTCAATAAACTTTATCCCTAGCTCATATTTTTTCGTTTCTGGATTTTGGAAAATATATCCGCTCTCTACAAACGACTTGAGAAGACGATGAACAACGGTATGACTAAGGCCTACCTCCCTAGAAAGATCTCTCAATCCCCATGAAGGATTTTCAACAGTGAATGCATCTAGCAAACTCAACGCTTTAATAACCATTTTTGAACTCACATCATAGCACAACCTCGCTCGCATTTTTGGTTCGATAATCGAACCACCGCTTTAAATATTAGTTTAAAATTGTTTTTATAATACCACTATTTAAAAAATGTTTCAATAGTACTATTAAACTTTTATTTTCTTATAATTCTTTCTACAATAGTAAATTTGAAATTTTTAGGATAAATAGGGGAAAAGAGGGGCGAAAAGGGCGTTGATTCTTCTTACCGTTTGAGTGAATCGTTTACACTTAGTTAAAGACTAAAAATTAGCATGGCCGAATCTACTTGAAGGTGTATTTTACAAAGGAGATCTAATATTGGGCAGCGTACATTTTAACTCAAAAAAGAGGGTAAAAGTGACTTTTAATCCTAACGAGATCCCTCTCCTATTATATAAATATCCATTAAAAACGTTGTGTATGTTTCATAGATATATTTATGACTTCATAAGAAATAATTATACGAGAGGAATTATCCATATGTATATTTTATCGGAAAAGGAAATCAGAAGACATTTTAGTTATACATCCGGAATTGATTGAAGATGAACTTACTTTATTAGAAAGGCAAGGGCAATTAGAGAATCGTAGAACTGTTTAAAGATGCAAATGATCACCTTTTATTAGTTGAGCTAAAAAAATGCGTTGTTACTAAAGAACAAGTAAGAGCAGATCGAAGACTACATTCAAAGGATTAATAAAATCAAAAAAGGTAAAAATAGAGACATGATAATTGGACAATCGGTTTCTACTTCAATCCGGTTACTATGCAAGCAACGTAACATTGAATGGAAAAAAATAAGTATTAATGACTTATATACGTATTTGCAAGAAAATAATAGAGAATTATTTGACCAAATTTTTTTGAAAAGAAATTGGATAAAAAAGCCAAAGAAATAAAAATGCATAGTTTCCATGATTATTTAAACGCTACTTAACCATTTGGAGTACCATACACCTCTTATCAATTCTTTAAGTCAAAAGATGCAAGTTAAGAATTTAGTGAGAACAAAGAAGATAATCAAATAATAGCGGATAGATTCAGAGATATTATTTTAAATCTAGAGTTCAATCGAAAGTTATTCAACAAAAATGTTAGGGTTATGAGAAAGCCGGAAATGGGGCCACGATGGATAATAAAAACAAAAGATAGATCTTGGCAAGGGTATATTATAGATTACATGTTATATCTCAAAAATGATGAAATACCAATTCCATGTGAACTTTATTTAGGAACAATTGGCTATAGAGGCAACCCTAAAGCAACATTTTTAGATGAAAAATCAAGATTCATAGTATTGGACATTGGTAAAGGGACCCAAAAGACTACAATCCAATACGGTTTTCATAAATATCTTCGAACAAAGCAAAAATCATTATTCCCTTTTTATGAATTAAAATTTAATGCTAAGGGGATTCCAAAAGAAAATTGGGAAAAGATTTATTACGATTTGAATGAATTTGGGTACATTGTAAAACAATCTGAAGACAGGACGTCTAATTTGCTTTGGATTGGAGATATCGAACTAAACAAAGACACAACACTGTATTCAGTTTGGAATCTTATTGAAGCATTATTTGCAGCTACTATTGTAAAATTTCATTAAATGAGAGAAGGAAGTGGCATTGCTTTTAATTTTCTTACATGAAGAATAAACTAGAGAAAAATACAACTGCTAGCTAAGTAATATACTTAAGAAAGAAGTATTGGAAAAAAATTTGTCCTTGCAGTTAAAGTAGAAAACGATACTAGATACACTGGCTTTATGAAAATACTTGTGAAATCAACATGGCAATCCCTTAAAAGCCTTAGATTAACAAATAATGCTATGAAGACAAAAGTAGTCGTGTACGGTGACGATGCAACTCTATTAGGTGCAATATCTTAAGTATTTAGATCTATTTGAGCCAATATAATTAATAAATATGACCGAAATCAGAAAAAGCATTTCTAATTTCGGTCATTATAAATTATTTTTTCTTCTCTATCACATCAAATGAAAATATCGTTTGTTTTTTATATGTTTCATTTGTTAATAAAGTAATGGAAGGTAAATCATTTAACCATAAAGAAGCCGGAGAAGCTTGTGTTTCAAAACAAACACCTAAATATTTCTTTGATTTTAGATTATTTAACATGATACCTTCTTGCATCGTATTAGCTGTATACATTACCATTCCTGGTTGATTTGTTTTTATTTTCATAATTCTTCCACTTTCATTATCAGCTACTATTACTTTATTTGCAGCTTGCTGATCAAATAAAAAATAATGGTCATACCCACATCCTACCAACTGGTTTTGTTCATTATTTGATACAAACCCCTCTTGTAATAATCGACCTCTTCTAAAATCAAATTCAGTTTCACTAACATCCTCTACTATATCAAAGGGGATTAAGTCTTTATCTAATTTGAGGATCCTACTACTATCAATTGTAACTTCATGATCCAAAACTAATTTTTTTAAATCTCCACTTAGATTAAAATAAGAATGGTTAGTAAGTGTTAAGACGGTTTCCTTGTCTGTTGTTGCCTCGTACTCAATTAAAAATTCATTATTTATTGTTAATAGGTATGTAACCTTTACGTTCACATTTCCTGGATAACCACTTTCTCCATCTGGACTCGTATACGTTAATGTTACCCCAATTCCGTCTTCCCCTTGAAAAGTGTTAAAATCCCATAAAACATTGTGAAATCCTTTTTTACCACCATGTAAATGATGGCAACTTTCATTTTGATCTAACTCATATTCCGTGTTCTGAATTTGGATGGTAGCATTCTTAATTCTTCCAGCAACTCGTCCAATAATTGCACCTAAATATAGTGGGTTTGTTTCATAATGAGCATAGTCCTGGTAGCATAATACAATGTTCTCTTTATTACCATATTTATCGGGCGCCAAGATTTTTGTAATGATACCTCCAAAATTTAAAAAACTGACACTCATAGAATGACTATTTAATGTGAATTCATACCATTTATTATTAATTTTTTCTTTTGTTATTTTCAACATCGTTTATCTGCTCACTTTTATAATGTATGAATAAATCGTTTAAATGCTGTTGCTCCATTTATGTCCTCTTTAATTATTCTTAAAATTTTATCAAAATACGCTGTTACAATAAAACTTTCCCATTATTTTTAATAGATTGTAAACATGCTTCTATCACTCTTACATTTTGCAGACTATTCTTCGGACTACTTATTATAATGTTCCCCTTACGTATTGCTTGAGATATATGTTCAACTTGAGCCTTATACTGATCTTCAACGATAGACTCTTCCCGAGTTTCTTCATTTGTTTTAACTAAAACCAATCCTTCTCCATCATACAAATCTGGTCTGTATGCACGAGGTACAATAATTCTACCTTTTGTGCCAACTACCTCATATTCATTACGAAGTGCCGTGCTGAAACTACTGTCTATTAAACCAGTTACACCATTAGGAAATTCTAACAAGGTAATCGTATCCGTTTCAACCATATATTTATCATCTGCTTTTGCATGTACATGTACCGAAGTTGGTTCATTTTCTAATATATTTCGAATCGAATGAATCCCATAACATCCAAGATCATATAAAACACCACCTCCTTTTATATGATTCATCCGAATATTTTCTTCTTTATCCGTTAATAAAAATGAAAAACTAGATTTTACTAGTTTTACATCACCAATTTCTCCACTTTTTATTATTTCTTTCACCCTGTCATGCTGTGGGTGAAAGAAATACATAAACGCCTCCATAATTAGAACATTATTTTCTTCGCAAGCCTTTTTCATCTCTTCCATATCACTTACATTTAGCGCGGCAGGTTTTTCACAAAGAATATGTTTGCCATACTGCGCTGCTTTAATAACCCATTCTTTATGAAGATGATTAGGTAATGGAATATAAACTGCTTCAATCTGAGGATCTTCGAGAAGCTTCTCATAGCTGTTATAGGCTTTTGGTATCCCAAATTGCTTAGCCACCTTTTCCGCCTTACCGCTTAAACTAGCAATGGCATATACTTGTGCATTATTAGACCGATGAAAAGCGGGAATTAATTCTGTTTGTGCAATTTGGGCGGTACTTAATACGCCCCACTTTACTTTACTCACATTAAAACTCCTTTCATATTTAGGTTCTAAACTTTGCTAATTCTTCATTTAAATGAATTGTACTTTCATAGACATTCCTATATATTTTAAATAACTTTTTATACTTTACGACATTTACTTTATTGGGAGCAAAGATTTTATCTTCTTTCAGAAATACATTGGCACATTCTTTTAAGCTCTCGAACCAGCCACATCCACATGCTGCCAACATTGCTGCCCCCATTCCCGGTCCTTGTTCACTTGACAATTTGATAATTTTTGCATTAAATATATCGGCTTGCATTTGTAACCAAACATCATTCCTTGCCCCACCACCAATAGAAACAATTGTATCAACTGTTTTACCATTTTCACGAAAAATAGAAATCGATTCATTCAAAGAAAATGTTATTCCTTCAAGAACTGACCTAACAAAATCTTGAAGTTTATGGGAGCTATCTATTCCAATAAAACTTGCTCGGATCTTAGAATTTGCATGGGGCGTTCTTTCACCCATTAAGTATGGGGTAAATAATAGTCCATTTGATCCGACTGGAACAGTCTTAACTCCATTCAATAACTCATCAAATGATTCAATTTTTGCAAATGTTTCCTTAAACCAAGTTAAACTATGCCCCGCTGAAAGGGTTACGCCCATCGTATAATAAGCATTTGGTGCACCATGATTAAAATAATGGACCTTTCCTTCAAAATCCTTATTAGCACTCTGTTCATAAGATAAAACAACTCCTGATGTTCCAATACTACAAAGCGTTCTCCCGTCTTCTAATATCCCTGAACCAATTGCACCACATGCATTATCCGCTCCACCTGCAAAAACTCTTGTAGTTTCTAACAGACCGGTAGCTTTTGCTATAGTAGATGTAATGAATCCTACCTCCTTATGGGAAGCAATCAATGGCGGACAAATATCTGGATTTATCTCGACAAGTTCACAAATGTCTTGACTCCATTCTTTTTTGCCAACATCAAATAATAACGTACCGGCTGCATCTGAAAAATCCATGTGAAGTTTTCCAGTCAACTTATAACGTACATAATCTTTCGGTAAAACAAATGTCTTCACTCTCTTAAACAATTCAGGCTCATGGTCTTTTACCCATAATAATTTCGGCAAAGTAAATCCCTCTAGAGCTGAATTTTTTGTAATTTTTAGTAATCTCTCTTTCCCAACACTTTCATTAATTTTGATGCATTCTTTCGTAGTACGTGTGTCATTCCATAATATTGCGTTTCTAAGGATGTCATTATTTTTATCGAGCAATACAAGACCATGCATTTGACCAGAGAAACTAATTCCTTCTATTTTAGATGGCTGTCCGTTAAATTCTTGCACTATTTTTCTTATCCCAGCAACTGTTTGTTCTACCCAGTCTAATGGGCTTTGTTCACTGTAACCACTTTGGGGCTGTATTAATTTGTATGATTTTGAAACTTCGTTAACAACTTTCCCCAATTGATTAACTAGTAATATTTTTACAGCGCTCGTTCCTAAATCAATTCCAATAACATATTTCATGAAAACACCCCGCTTGAATTCCAGTTAATAAATAAGGGTCTGAAACATTCAGACCCTTATAATCGACTTAAAATGATTCCTCTTATGCATATATTGTTAACAAATATTGATTGATTTTAGCCTTTATTTGTTCTAATTGACCAGAGTGATTCTCTATTTCTCCCAAACCCAATGCATGTTCTTCAAGTTGATGAAAATCTGTATTTCCATCAATGATTTTTTTACCAATTCCTTTAGTAAAGCTGTTGTAACGATTCTCAATAACGGATTCCAGTACGTTATCATCGATTAGCTTTTGTGCTACCTTTAAACCAACTGCATAGCTATCCATTCCTGTGATATGTGCATGAAATAAATCTTCGGGCTCAAATGAACCACGTCGGACTTTTGCATCGAAGTTTAATCCGCCTCGTCCTAAACCGCCATTTTTAAGAATTTCATACATTGCTAGTGTTGTAGTATATAAATCAGACGGAAATTCATCGGTATCCCAACCGAGTAATGGATGGCCCTGATTTGCATCAACCGAACCTAACATTCCGTGAATTCGCGCGTAATGTAATTCGTGTTCAAACGTATGGCCAGCTAAAGTTGCATGGTTTGCTTCAATGTTAAATTTAAAAAAGTCATCAAGCCCATAATGTTGTAAAAAAGCATAACCACTAGCAACATCAAAATCATATTGATGTGAAGTAGGCTCTTTTGGCTTAGGTTCAATTAAAAATTGTCCTGTAAACCCGATTTCTTTTGCATAGTCCATAGCCATATGATAAAAACGTGCTAGATTATCGAGCTCAAGTTTCATATCGGTATTAAGAAGTGTCTCATATCCTTCACGTCCACCCCAGAATACGTAGTTCTCAGCTCCTAATTCTTTTCCAATTTCTAACCCTTTTTTCACTTTTGCCGCTGCATAGGCAAAGACGTCTGCATTATTTGAAGATCCAGCGCCATGAACAAAACGTGGATGTGAAAAATTATTAACGGTGTTCCAAAGCAATTTTGTCTTACTATCTTTCATATAGTCTTTTATCATTGCGACAATGACATCTAGTTTTTGGTTTGATTCTTTTAATGTGTCTCCCTCTGGAGCGATATCAATGTCATGGAAACAAAAAAAGGGAATTTGCAGCTTTTCAAAAAATTCAAATGCCGCTTCAACACGTTTTTTTGCGAGATCTAACCCCGAGTATCTATCCCAAGGTCTGATTGCTGTTCCTACTCCAAATGGATCTTTTAAACTTTCCGTAAACGTATGCCAGTAAGCTACGCCAAAACGAAGTATTTCTTCCATCGATTTTTCGCCTACTAGTTCTTCAGGATTATAAAATTTAAATGCCAATGGATTAGTTGAGTTTGGTCCTTCATATTTAATACGATTAATATTATGAAAATATGTCATATTACTACCTCCATGTTAAAATTATGCTACAGATGTTTTATTCTTACTTGCGATATCTATCCAAACTGCAATAATTAAAATCATTCCTTTAACAATGTATTGCCAAAATGTTTGGATATTCATCATACTCATTCCATTATCTATGCTCACCATTATTAAGGCTCCAATAATTGAACCGACAATATACCCTCTACCACCAGCCAGACTAGTTCCACCAATAACACACGCTGCTATCGCGTCAAGTTCATACATATCACCTGCACTTGTCGTTGCTGCATTTAGTCTACTAGTTAAAATCACACCTGCAATTCCAGCCAAGGCACCCATCAAAACAAAAACAGTTAGAGTATTTCTTTTGATATTAATTCCCGATAGAGCTGCAGCTTCTTTATTCCCTCCAATAGCATAAATACTCCTGCCAAATGCAGTCTTTGAAGATATGAAAATAAAAATACCGGCAAGTGTTATGACAATTATTAATGGTAAAGGTAATCCATGATAGCGACTTAGCATATATGTTATGACCACGATGCTTAATGAATATACAAACAATTTCCCGTAATCTAAAATCGGTGATGAAACATGTAATCCCATTTCTAGCCTTTTATTACGGTTTCTCCAAGTAAAGAAGAACAACAAAACTATTCCCATAATAACTAACGCATACCCAAGACTATAAGGCAGATAACTGTTGGAAATCATTTTAAAGTTTTTATCCAATGGTGCAATTGTTTGTCCTTTACTAAGACCTATTAAAATCCCTCTAAAAATTAACATACCACCAAGAGTTACTATAAAGGCTGGAACAGCTCTGTAAGCAACCCACCATCCTTGAAACAGTCCAAGTAATGCACCCACACCAATTGCAACTAAAACGACAAGTCCTGTATTCCAATCAAACCAAACGTGTAAGATTGCAGCAATTCCTCCTGTAAGTCCAGCCAAAGAGCCCACAGACAAATCGATGTGTGCAGCTACTATTACAAAAGTCATACCTATAGCTAATATAGATATAACCGTCATTTGGGTAAACAAGTTGGAAAGGTTTCGAGAAGATAAAAATTCTCCACCAGTTAATATTGCAAACAATACACCTATCAAAATTAATGCGATGATAAGTGTATAAGATTGAACGTTCATTCTAAAACTTAACACTTGTCTTTTTTCTTCTAACTCATCACTTGATTTTCCATTCATAGGATTTCACTCCTCATCGTTGCAAGTTTCATAATTTCCTCCTGTGTTGCATCTGCTCGAGATAACTCACCCGTTACCCTTCCATTCGACATGACAATTACTCGATCAGATATCCCAAGTATTTCTGGCAATTCTGAAGATATAAGAATAATTCCAACGCCCTGCTTTGCTAGCTCAATAATTAATTTGTAGATTTCAAATTTTGCACCTACATCAATTCCTCTTGTCGGTTCATCCAAAATTAAAACTTTCGGATTAGTTAACAACCATTTACTTAAAACTACTTTTTGTTGATTCCCACCACTTAATTGATTAACTAACGCTTCCAAACTATGTGCACGAAGATTCACTTTTTTAGCCAATTCTTCCGATCTTTTTAATTCCAAATTTGAATCTAGTAAACGCTGACTTTTTACTTTATCAAGAGAAGCTAGTGTTGTATTTTTAATAATATTCATATCTAGTACCAAACCATATCTTTTACGATCTTCGGATACATATGCTAATCCCTGTTTGATAGCATCTCTTGAATTTTTAATATCGACAATTTTGCCATTTAGGATGATTTCTCCCATTTTTTTACCTGGATATCCACCGAATAAACTAATAAACAACTCCGTTCGTCCAGCACCCATTAGTCCCGAAAATCCCAGGATTTCTCCTTTTTTTAATGAAAAGGATATATTGCTAACTAATTCTTCTTGTGTCACATAATGATTAAAAGTATAATTTTTCACATTTAATATATCTTCACCAAGATCACGATTTTCGTAAGGATAAAACTCTGTTAATTCTCTTCCAACCATTTTAGCTACAATTTTTTCTTCAGATAATTCTTCTATTGGATCTGTACTAATTGTTTGCCCATCTCGTAAAACAGTTACAGTATCAGCAATATGTAGAACCTCATCAAGTTTATGAGAGATATAAATACATGTAACACCTTCTGATCTTAACTTTTCTAATATTTCAAATAAAACTTCAGCATCACTTTCAGTTAATGCTGATGTCGGCTCATCAAGTATTAATATTTCAGCATTTTTAGTTAATGCCTTAATGATTTCAATTAATTGCTGCTTACCTACCGTCAGTTCACCAAGCTTTATCTGTGGATCAATATCAAGTCCAATTTGATCAAGCCAATTCTGAGCTTCAGCTAACAGTTGATTTCTATTAATAAACATACTTCTCATTAAGTCACTACTAAGAAATATATTTTCTGCAACACTCATTTCTGGAATCAATGCTAATTCTTGGTATATTAAAGCTACTCTCGCTTCTTGGGATTCTTTTATATTATTAAATTGTACTTCTGCACCATTCACAATAATTTTCCCCGTATAAGAACCATAAGGATAAACCCCACTTAAAACTTTCATTAGCGTAGACTTCCCAGCACCATTTTCACCACACAAAGCATGAATTTCTCCTTTTTTAACAGAGAAGCTCACGCCATCAAGTGCTTTTACACCTGGAAATTCCTTTGTAATATTTAACATCTGTAACGCATAATCACTACTCACACCCACCTAACCCCCCTTGAACTTTCTAACAGGAAAGGAAATAGACTCCCTTTCCTGCAATTATTTCTAGCGTTGTTTTAATAGATTTACAACATCTCAGTTCAATAGTAATAAATATAATTCTTAAGGTTTTGATGGTCTCTCATCTTCAGGAATATTTTTATAGACATCATCATATGAATGGAATCCATCTGCAATAATTACATCAAGTAAATTATCTTTATCCACACTAATTGGCGTTAGTTTAACAAATGGCACATCCTTTACACCGTTATCAATGGAATCATTAGCCTCCACTGTCTCTCCTTTTCCAAGCTTTACTGCAATTTCTGCACTTGTCGTAGCAATTTCCTTAATTGGTTTATAAACTGTCATGGATTGAGTTCCTTCTGCTATACGTTGTACGGCTGCTAGGTCCGCATCTTGTCCCGATATTAATACTTCCCCTGCTAAGTTTTGTGCTTCGAGTGCCTGGATAGCACCTCCAGCTGTACTGTCATTAGGGGCAACAATAACATCAATATCATTGTTTTGTGCTGTTAAGGCGTTTTCAATGATTGATAACGCTTTATCACCACTGTATCCATCAGCCCATTGATCACCAACTACCTCAATATCACCTGCTTCAATTAATGGTTCTAAAATATTCATCTGCCCTTGGCGGAACATATGAGCTGTATGATCACTAGGCTCTCCTCCTAACAGAAAATATTTCCCTGTTGGAACTCCATCAACCAGATATTGAGCTTGCATTTCACCAACACCTTCATTGTCAAATGACACATATGCATCAATATCAGCGTTATTTATTAAGCGGTCATGAGCGACAACTTTAACATTTTGTTCGTTAGCCTGTTCAACTACAGGTGCCAAGGCATCGGAATTTGCTGCAATAATAACAAGTACATCAATATCCTGCGACAACATATTCTGGATTTGAGATAACTGTTTATCTGCATCTCCATCCGCTGATTGTACAATAACTTCCGCTCCTAATTCCTCAGCTTTCTCAATAAAAATGTCTCTGTCATGCTGCCAACGTTCTAAAGTTAAATCTACAACTGACAACCCGATTTTAATTTGTTCTTCTCCAGACGCTGTCTCAACAGATTCATCTCCAGCATCTGAACTAGTTGCATCTTGGCCACAAGCTGCCAAAAAAATCAAAATAAAAACACCTACAATCAACATCAATTTGCCTTTAAATAAACGCATCAACTTTTCCCCCTAACTTTTTTTGTTTGTTATTATTTCATTCACTTGACCGTCAAAGCATGATCAGGTGAAAGGAATAATGGAGCATAGTAACCTGGAGTTGCAGAAAATGGCAAGATATCATCACTTAATTTTATGCCAATTTCATCTCTCATAAATTTTTGGCGCGCTTCTATTCGCTTCCATGCTTCAGGGTATAGTGCAGCAAATTCGTCTCTCAATTGTTCATTTGCTATAAAAACGGTATCTTCACAATTTAACACAATACCATCTGGCATTGGTTCCGGAATAATATCACACTGAACAGCCATTCCAGAAACAATTTTTTCATCAGAGTCCGGTTTAAAAGATGTATGCAACCATTCATCCACGCTTGTAAGATGTCCTGGATTTAATGCTGGACGTAACCCTCCAACTTCCATTACCTCACAAATGTGATTGTAGACTTCCCCTCCAGCTACTCCTGTTGAAACAGATTCATACCACGCAACAATTCCGCGATAATATGGTTTTGCCCATTTATCTAAGAATTCTTTGTTTTCCTTGGCAACCAACCCGCCGCGTGCACTTAGTCCACCTCGATATCCAAGAGCCGTAAAGAGTCCATCTCCCTCTTCTATAATTTTAGAACTTGGACTCCTAAGCCCGACTATCTGTTCTTTACCAGTAGCATACATAACATAAGTAGTTAACGGCTCACCAGCATATTTCATAGCCGAAACTGCGTCTAATTCAGTTAATCCCGACTTTGTTGAATTTACAATCCTCAAAAGTGCGGCAGAAGCTCGAGTTGCTGCCCACTCATATACAGCAATTTGCTCTATTTCATTGTGAACTCTAAGCCCTTTAGTTGGATGCATTAACAGTGAAGAAATATCTATAACGCCATCTTTTTCACCAATAATTGCTCTGAAACAGTCTAAGATAAAACCCGGTACAAAAACACCTTGAAAATCTTCCTCTTCAGATTGCTCTAGATATTTCCACCCGCATATCCCTACCTGATCCCCTGTTGATATTCCGATTTCTTTTAATACCTCACCTAAACGTGGTGATTTACTCCTATCTTGTCCCATTAAACTAAAAGATTGACACAAGATAATTTCCACTTCTGGCTTTACTACAGCTTTATACATTAAGCCTTCATTACCAACAATTAAATACTTCTTTTGATTTGGGCCTAGTACAAGTAATGCTTCCTCAAATCTCGGATCAAATTCCGTTAAATAATGTAAATTAGCAAAATGCTCACGGTCGCCATAGATTGCTAACCATTTACAATTAGCATTTTCATATAGTTTTGTACATCTCTCTTCATAAACTTTTCTCGGAATCTTAGGCATTTCTTTCGGAATGCCAAAATCGGGAAGATGCAATTGTCTCCATTCCAGCTTCATAATAATCTGTCTCCTCCTAATATTTTTAATAGAGTTTATCTATCTAGTTATCTGTATTGAGCACCTCCTTAGAAAAATAAGAGTATTTTTTTCACCCTTTAATCTGTTTATTTCGAATACTTTTAGTAATATGATTTATTCGTTAATTAACGTATGCGCTTACATTGTATCAATTGAATCTTAGTTTGTCCAATAAATATACAAAGTTTTTTAAACAACATATTTACCTCTAATAATAATTATAGATTAAAATATGTATTTATTTAAGAGAATATGATAAAGTTTATTATAAACTGTTAGGGATTAGGACATTCATTAATATATCATTTAAACAAAGTTTTTGAATAATGTATGAAAGGAAAAAAATATGACTACTAAAAGTAAAACATGGAACCAGCATATTGTTAAAAGAGAAAATAAGAATTTAGTGTTAAATACGATTAAAAATAAAGCACCCATATCAAGAGCAGATATAGCTGAATTAACTGGACTGAACAAAGGGACAGTATCTTCTATGGTTGCAGAACTATTAGAAGATAAATTGATATTTGAATCCGGGCCAGGAGAATCAAGCGGTGGGCGCAGGCCAGTAATGTTACTATTTAACACCAAAGCCGGTTACGCTATTGGAGTCGATCTGGGGGTAAATTATCTTTTATGTGCTTTAACCGACCTAGATGGCAATATTGTCCAAGAAAAATCTGTTAATATATATGGGCTAGATTTTCAAAAAACAAAAGAGAAACTGTTTTCATTAATAGAATCATTAATATCTTCCACGCCTTCTAGCGCTTATGGAATAATTGGAATCGGTATTGGCGTTCCAGGTATAGTAAATAATCGGGAAATGCTATTATTAGCTCCTAACTTGAACTGGAGAAACATTGATTTAAAAGAGATCATAGAAAATAAGTTTTCTATACCGGTAATTGTTGAGAACGAAGCGAACGCAGGGGCTTATGGGGAAAAAAAATTTGGCGCTGGTAAGGAAATGGATCATATCATATATGTTAGTGTTGGTGTTGGAATTGGAGTTGGACTTATTCTTAATGGAGAATTATTCGGAGGCCACAATGGATTTTCGGGAGAGTTAGGACATATGACGATCGACGTTAATGGAGAAATATGCAGATGTGGTAATATTGGATGTTGGGAATTATATGCTTCGGAACATACACTTCTAAGAAATGCACAGCAATTTGGAATTGAACTTCCAAATAATGAAGAATTAACTATTGAAAGTTTAGTGGCGCTTGCAGAAAAAGACAACATTCAAGCAATAAATTTATTCAAACAAATTGGTAAATATTTAGGTGTTGGGATTAATAATATAATCAATATTTTTAACCCACAGCAGGTAATAATAGGTAACAGGATTGTTCATGCAAAAAAATGGATATCCGAGACGCTGAATGATCAGCTAGCTAATGAAACAATTAATTTCCAGCAGCAAGATTTAAAAATTGACTTTGCAAAGTTAGATAAATATTCTTCGGTGTTGGGAATGGCTGCCAATGCAATTGAAAGTTTCTTAGAACACGAAATGAAGGAATAATATATACTTTAATATTTAGAACTATAACTAAAGTTTAATTCCATTCATTCTTTTATAAAAATCCTTTTACGGTATAAAAAATGAATGGAATTAGCTGGTGCCAATTAATTTCAAATTCTAATTCTTATTATTTATTCACCTAGAGTTTAGATGAAACTACTTGCATCAAGAGCACATCATCTTTGGTTAGGAACATTACCCCAAAGGGTACTTAACAGAATCAATAATTTTAAGAAGTGCGTATCTTCCAACAAGAAAACTTTGGAGCAGATACTCTGTAACAACATTAAAGTTTTTGAAAAATAGTTTCGCCCCAAAACACCTTTGGCCTTTTATATTTTTTTTGTAATATGTTTTGTAGAAGTACGTAAAATTAGCTTTGGTTCATAAACAATAGATTCTAATTTATTGTTTCGTTGGCTTTCGTTGACATTCTCTACTAGGTCTATAATCATTTTAGCAGCATCTTCACCCATTTTTATTTTAGGGTGTTCAATAGTAGTTAATTTGACCTCCGATGCTTCAGCAAGAAATGAATCATCGTAACCTACAATAGATATTTCATCTGGAACTACTATCTTTTTTTCTCGCAATAAATTTAACAATAATATTGCTAATTCATCGTTGTAACAAACAATACCAGTAGGTTTTACATTATTTTCTTGAGATAAAAGTTTATTTAACTTTTCTACTGGTTTTGTCATTTTATCGCTTGTTTCAAATGTAATAATGAATTTTGGATTTATAGGTATACTATGTTCACGAAGCGCCTTTAAATAACCTTTCATTCGTCTTGTACCTTGTAAATCATCAGTTTTAAAAAAACCTATTATGTTTTCATGACCCAATTCTATTAAATGCTTTGTTTGTAAATAACCGCCTTTTTCATCATCAATTGTTATACTAACTGGCTCCAATTCATCGTAATAGGCATTAATCATAATATAAGGGATTTTTAATTTTTCTAAATTTAAATATAGACTTAGGTTAGGATTTGATAGTGCACTTTTAGTTGGTTCGATAATTACCCCGTCGGGATGAAGAATTAACACTCTTTCTAAAAATTCTTTTTCATTTTGGTAATTATTATTGGTACTAAACAGACTAACATTATAACCCTTTCTACTTAAATAAGATTCTGCCCCTCGGATAATGGAAGAGAAGATATAATCAGATATATAAGTGGTTATTATAGCAATATTCTTAATATCTGAAGTCTTTGTTTGACGTTTAGATTTATCTGCACAAAACGTTCCAGATCCTTGTTTACTATATAACCACCCTTGAGTTACAAGATCACCTATTGCTTGACGAACTGTATGTCTACTCACATGAAATTTCTCCATTAATTCACTTTCAGAATTGATCTTTTGATGGGGCTCAAATGTTCCATTAAGTATTTTTGATAATATATATTCTCTTACAATACTATGTTTTGGCTTCATATATAAACTCCTCATTATCTCAACACTTTGGTTATTTCTGCACACTTTACTATTCCATCGACTAGAAACAAAGAATTATACCGTTGCATATCAAACAACTCATCAATTTCTATACTATTTTTTATTATAAATAGGTTAAAAAGACATACTAAATTTTTGTTGTGCCAAATTATCAAATTAACTATTTACCGAATTGGAATGTTTTTATATAGACACTAATTTAGCTAACAGGTACACAGTTGGAGTGTTCACTTAAAGGACAAATATAATGACAACTGACAACGATCAAATCTCTGAATGTTTGAAATATGTTAATTACTAGTAGTCTCTAAACAGATTTAATATCTATTTATTAAATTTTGGTTATTGATCAAACTAGTTTCATGTTCCGGTTATTCATCATTATTCTTTAAATTGATTAATTTTTATTAAACACCCTTCAAGATGTGATTGTTGAGCAGCACTTGCTATTAAGCCCGCTTGTAAACCATCATTACCATTACAGACTACTGGATCTCCAGTTTGAACTGAATCTATGAATGATCTTGCTTCTGCAATAAAAGCATCTTTATAACGCTCGAAGAAGTGCTTTAATTTATCTTGATATGCACCTTTATTATTAATAAATTCGACAGTTGTTAGTCGTTCATTTTCACAGGTCAAACAACCCTTTTCCCCAAAAACTTCTACTCGCTGATCAGACCCATATACTGCTTTTCTACTATTATCAATTACTCCAATAGCTCCATTTGCAAATTTTATCGAAATGATTGCAGTATCGACGTCACCTTCCTCTTCAATATATGGCTCTATTAAATTTGTTCCTATTGAGTAAACTTGTACTACTTCACTATTTATAAGAAATCTTGCCATATCAAAATCATGAATAGACATATCATAAAATAGTCCACCCGACTGTTTTACATATTCCAAAGGAGGCGGTTTAGGATCTCTTGTTGTTATTTTAATAATCTGGGGGGTACCTATTACACCTTTTTTAATTGATTCGCGTATTCTCAGAAAGTTCCGATCAAATCTTCGGTTAAATCCAACCTGTAATTGCACACCAGCACTTTCGACTACGTCTAAAACTTCTTTTGTTTCTTTTATTGAAAAACTAATTGGTTTTTCACAGAAAATATGTTTACCCTTCCTTGCAGCAGCAAGGATGATATTTGCATGTGTATCGCTTGGTGAACAAACAAATATGGCATCAATTTCTTCATCGTTTATTATTTCTTCATTATTTGTTACTACTTGTTCAATTCCTATACCTTTAGCCCAGTCTGTTACATGCTCATTAGAGAGGTCCGATATTGTTTTTAATCTAACATCAGAGAAATTAATAATATTATTGGCATGTAGTCTACCAATTCTACCAGCACCAATGATTCCGATTGTCACTTTTCTCATTATTCACCCCCTAATCCTTTCTACTACTTTATCTAAACTGTTAAAACTAACTTGTATAGAACGAATGTAAAAACTGATCCCTTCAAATGAATCAGCCTTTACATTAAATTAAACAAAAAAATTTTCAGTTTATCGAAAACATAAAGAATACTCCTAACTTTTTTCCAATAAGGACTAATGAACAATAAACTATCTATGCTTATTTAATCGGCTTTCAATTCAGTATGAACAAAATGGTTAATTAAGTTTTAATTCCACTTCATCAAATGGATAAATAGGTCTTTTTATATTTTTAAAATCCAATTCTTCAATTAGTTGATATGTAGCACCTTGTGTAATGGCTAGAATATGGAGTTTTGAGATTTCAGCTAACTCAGCGAATAAATATCCTTGTTTTACGACTATTATATCATAGTCATCTATTTTTAAACCCGCTTTCGCAAAATGATTCATTGTAATAAATGAGTGGCCCTTATCCGCAATTACTATATCAATATCACCAACCGAAATCGTGCAAGTGCTACCCACATAATCAGATTCGCCACCTAGATAACCTAAAAGTGCTCCTTTTGCCTTCACGATTCCCCTCACAGTAACACTTTTACTGTATGAATCAAAACCAATACCTATATCTAGAGAAATCTCCTCACCTAAATTGTAATTTTCACTTATTTTAGAAGCCTTTTCATCATAGATTGCAGCAATACACACTTTTTTATTATTCAAATTCCCAATCTGTAAAAAGGAAGATAAAAGTTCTGTATTTACCCCAATACCACCACCGGTAGTATTATCTCCAGAATCTGAAATAAACACTGGCTTTTCAGTTGAATTTAATGCTTTTTCAATTGCTTCCTGAGGGTTTAATGGAATTGAAACCAACTTAAACTCATTTCTTCTTGAATATACATATTCCGCCAGCTTATTTGCTTGTTCCTGTGCTAATTGATAATAACTCTGTGTCTCTGGAACTATATAAATAGACGCGGAGGTATTTTTTGTATCTGCCCATGAGAATCCTATAAAAAAAGAAGCAGACGCAATACCGTCCGAATTTTCTATTTCTTCTAACTTATTAAATATAGATTTTAATGGATCCTGGTTTCCAATTGCTTGTTCTCCACCGATAATAAACGGTAGTCGAACGAATGCAGGTGTTATTTTTTCTCCACTTCTAATTGAGTCAACCAGAAGTTTTGCAGTAATCATTTCCGTTTCACATTGATCAATATGAGGTACAGTTCTGTAGGCGCGAATAATATTTGCATAGTCTTTCAATTCATCAGTATTGTTACCATGGATATCCATTGTTAAAGATATCGGTATATCAAAGCCCACTATCTCTCTTATTTCTTTTAATAGTTGTAATTCACCAGATCCTATATTCTCAACAGTCATCGAACCGTGAAGATGAAGCCAAATGCCATCAATATCAGCCTCTTTTTTTACCACCGTTAAGATTTTATCTGAGAAATACCTATATGTTTTTTCAGACACTACACCAGAAGATAATGCAGTTGCATATATACTTGGTATTACTGTTGCTCCTTCCTCTCTAAATACCTGAGTGCTGCATACTCGATCATATACTTGATTGCCTTCAACTATAGAGAAATGATCTTTTTCCGTTAGCATTGGATTAAACGTATTTGATTCATGATAAAGTCCACCTATAATTATTTTCATTTTGTCACCTCATTATGTTAAAAATTAAAGTGCTACAAAATTGTCTCACATGTAAATTCTGTCTTTAATTTAATCTTTACGATTGTTTCTTTCTAATTGAAATATCAAACCAGACAGCTATTAATAAAATCAACCCTTTTACTACTTGTTGTATAAATGAAGAAACATTCATTATACTCATAAAATTATCTATTGCTGATAAAAGCAATGCGCCTATCAATGCACCCGGTATCACACCAACTCCACCAGAAAAGCTTGTCCCCCCGATAACGGCAGCAGCAATTGCTTCTAATTCAAGTAAATTACCGGCAGTTGGAGCTGCACTTCCTAGTCTTGCAGCAATTAAAATACCAGCAATCCCGTAGATTGCCCCCATTATTACAAAACCCCCAAAAAGATGCTTTCCAACTTGAACTCCCGCTAAACGAGCGGCATCAGGATTACCACCAATTACATAGATATTTCTTCCAAATGTTGTGTTTGACATGATAAAATGAACTATAATAACTCCTATCGCTACCACTATAACTGCCATCGGAATACCTTGATAACCTAAAAATACAAAATAGGAAATAGCAGATATTAGAGCAATTAAAATAAATTTCAACCAAAATCCTTCTTTAAAATTAACCCATTGCTTTAATTTTTTTGCGTTTATGTAAGCATAACTAACGAATACAAGAAATAAAATGGAAATTATTAATGTTGATAGTGTCTTTGAAAGATATCCTTCACTTATAAAAATAACATTGGTAGGTACTGGCCCTACTGTTGCAGCATTTGTCCATACATATCCAATTCCTCGAAAAATAAGCATTCCGGCTAAAGTAACTATAAACGCAGGAATATTAAATTTTGCTACTAAAGCTCCTTGAAACGCACCTAATAAGATTCCAACTATTAAAGCAACTATTATTGATAAAAACAGTCCAAATTCATATACAACTGTCATTTGTGCAACAACAACACTTACTAAGTAAACTGACGCTCCTGCACTTAAATCTATCTGTCTCGCAACTATCAATAAAACCATTCCGGATGAAACAATCCCTAGAATTGCAGATTGTTTTAAAAGTTGTGAAATATTTCGTTGGGACAAAAAGATTCCATCGGATAGTATATTAAATAATCCCATCATACATATAAGAACGACTACTATTAATGCAATCTTCCAATTAATTCTTCCTATTAAAATTTCCTTAAAGCTTTTTTTCTCATTTAAATTGGTCAATTTATTGATCCTCCTAGTTCAGTTTTCTCTTGGTTTCTTCAAGCGACTTAACTACTTCGTTGGCCTAATGTCGCATACTCTAGTATTTCTTTTCTGCTTGTATTACTAGGAACTAAATCCGCAACCATTTTTCCTTCATGCATTACTAATATTCGATCTGAAAGTCCTAGAACCTCAGGTAAATCAGATGAAATCATTAAAATCGACTTTCCACTTGACGCTAATGCGTTTAGTATTTCGTATATTTCTGTTTTAGCACCAACATCAACACCTTGTGTGGGTTCATCTAAAATTAAAATTTCAGAGTCCACTGATATTTGTCGAGAAAGAATGCATTTTTGTTGATTTCCTCCACTGAGAGAGCTAATTTTTGAATGGACACTTGATGTTTTTATAGACATATCTTTAATGAATTTATCCGTGTTTGTGAACTCTTTTTCTTGATTGATAACACCTAATTGAGAGAGTTTTTCTATACTCGAAACAGAAATGTTCTTATTGACAGATAGTTCTGGAATATTGGCTAATGTTTTTCTATCCTCTGGGAGATAACTTAGTCCATGATCTATCGCATCTTTCGGGTTTTCAAATGTATATTCTTTGTCATTGATTTTTACCTTACCATCTACCGGTGCGTCCCATGCCCCTATCATTCCTAGTGCTAATTCAGTTCTACCTGCTCCTACTAAACCGAATAACCCTACTATTTCTCCTTTTCGGACAGTTAGTGAAGCGTGTTTGACAATCTTTCTATCTGGTAAGCTTTTATGATAAACATTAAAATCATGAGCTGAAAATTGAACTTCTTTTGGAGTTCTATTCGCAATAGGGAAATAATCTGATAAGTCACGTCCAATCATGAGAGACACAATTTTTTGTTCATCCATATTTTTCGTTTGATCCGTTTTAATAATTTTTCCATCTCTCATAACCGTTACATTATCTGATATGGACAGTATTTCTTCTAATCTATGAGATATATAAAAGCAAGTCACACCTGACTCTTTTAACATTCTAATTTTTTCAAATAGTATTTCACTCTCTAAGTTTGATAAAGTAGATGTTGGTTCGTCCAATATTAATATTTTTACTTTATTCCATAGAGCCCTGCCTATTGCAATCATTTGTTTTTGCGCAACACCTAGCTCTTTTACTTTAGCTGAAACAGAAACATTAACGCCTATCTCATTTAATATTTTTTCTGATTCACGAAATAGCTCTTGTTTATTTACGATACCTCTTTTTGACGGAATTTGATTTAAAAATAAATTTTCAGCAACTGTTAATTCCTCTACTAAGTTTAATTCCTGCGGGATCATCATGATGCCTTGCATTTCAGCATCCTTTACTCCAGTAAATTTTACTCCTTTTCCTTCAAGCTCTATTTTTCCATCAAATTGTTCATTCGGATAAACACCCGAGATTATTTTCATTAAAGAAGACTTACCTGCCCCATTTTCCCCTACTATTGCTCTTATTTCTCCTCTTTCAACGGTTAAATTAGCATTATCTACAGCTAATACTCCTGGAAACTCCAAATTTATAGAACTCATTTTTAGAACCTGATTACTCATACATTAATTTCCCCCTAATTTCTTTGGAAATTTTAATTTTTGACTAACTTTTGTTACACATCAATAGAGATAAAAGTATTGAGGCTAGGACATGATCTAGAAAAAGTAATTGAAACACGAATGATTGAGTTTTTAATAGTCGGCTACAGAAATATACTCCGCTTTCACCACTGACAAGTGACGTCTTGGACTGCACACAGTTCGTCCCATCAAATACATCTGTTCAAGTGAACTACCGCTTACTTTCACAGCGTGTCCTATACTGAAGCTCGCTGATAAGCCCCTTCAGACTCCACCTTTTTAGCCTTTTATCGAGTCTTTTTTTCTAGCAGAAGTCTTTCGTATATTTCTAACACTAGCTTGAACGATTATTCGCGTTTCATAATCTGTTATTTTGTTTTGTCCCAACCTCAATATTCAACTATTGACACTCAGAAGGAATTGTTAAACCTTCAAATACTTCTTCAGCCGTTACCCAACCTTCGGGAGCAATTTCATCAATGAACTCACATAGATTTGATTGATCGACTGCAATAACATCACTATAAATTGCTGGAACTTCCTTAAGACCGTTGTCTACAGATCCATCCGCATCAATTTCTTCTCCTTTAATCAATGAGATTGCACCTAATAAGGCTTTCTCAGCCTGATCATCAATCATTGTCCAGACAGACATTGTTTGCGTTCCTTCTGCGATTAGTTTTGCACTTCCAAGTTCAACATCTAAACCTGAAATAAACACTTTTCCATCCAAACCTCTTCCTTTAACTGCTTGAGCTACTCCCATTGCAATCCCATCACTTGAAGAGACAAAAGCTTGTATATTATCTTCTTGAGCGGACAATGCATTTTCGGCAGTTTTTAAGGCTTCTTCTGTTGACCAATTTTGATGCCACTGATCAGCTACTATATTGATGTCTGTATTAGGAACAAGTAACTCTTCATAGGCTTCCGCAATACCTTGAGCTACTGTTGTAGCAGGGTCTCCTTTTAAAACAACAAAGTTACCTTTCCCATCCGTATAATCAAGAGCATATTCGGATTGAATTTCTCCCACTTTATAGTTATCTCTTGTAACAAATAGGTCTATATCGGCTTCAACTGGAATAGCATCATAAGAGACAACTGGAATCCCTTCATTTTTTGCACTTTGTATAAATGGCCCAATTTTATCTGTAACTGGAACAACTATTAATGCATCGATCCCTTGAGACAATAAATTTTCTATTTGGTTTCCTTGCTTTGTGACATCATCATTAGCCCATTGAACAATGATTTCTGCATTATGTTCATTTGCTAATTCTTCCATTACTCCTACTTCAAACTTCCATCTCGGTTGTACCTCTGTCTTCATAGCAACACCAATTTTGATTTTCTTATCGTTACTTTCCTTTTCGTTTGAATCAGTGTTGGCATCAGTACTATCAGCACTTCCACAAGCACTAAGTAGTATCAACACCATTGCTAACAAGACAGGAGAAAATGATCTAATAATTTTTTCCACGTTTAATTCCCTCTTTTCATTTGATTTTTTTACCTTTTAATTCAGACAACTGAGTTAGAGATGTCACTATAACGTAATGATGGAAAAAATATTCCCGCTAATTTTCAAGGTGATGGTGGGAATAGTAAAATATGATCGCTTACAATAATAACCGAGACTACCTTGATATATTGCTGACAAGTTTCCTTCTGCACAATATTTCAGAATATTTTACTTTTACACCCTTTACATAACTTATATTAATTTCTAAAAACTATTTTCAACGTATTGGACCAGCAATCAACCTCCTTAATTAAAATGAAAACAAATTAACTATTTCTTTTTAAAAGTCTTCGGGCGAATTATGTTTTGCATTTCGCTAACCACTGTATACGCTTACATCATATCTAATTAATCTTTGTTCGTCTAATAAATATACTAAGTTTTTATTTTATAGTTAATGAGAATACTTTATTATTTCCATGAAAATACAACAACATCTATACAAAATCACCTTTTATTTCATTTGATTATTTATCCTATAAACAAAGTTTTTTGCTAATAGTTATTCCTGATGCGATAACCCATTTATTACAGTCTCAGAACCTAAAGATTAAAGTTTCAGATAATAAGAGTAAAATTATCAGCTTGAATACTCTATTAAGATCTGTACGTGATTTTAGAATTGATTTGTAGACTACTCAGTTATTTTAATAATGAAATTTATTAATAAATTATTTCACCACTAACACATGATCTGGTGATAAAAATAATGGTGCATAATAACCCGGTGTCGTAGAGAATGGTAAAATATCATCACTAATATTAATCCCTAGACTGTCTCTCATGAAATATTGACGCGCCTTAACTCTTTTCCACATTTCCGGATATTTTTCTTTAATAGTTTGCCTTAAGTCTTCGTCAGCAAAAACTACCATATCCTCACTATTTAACTGTATTCCGTCTGCAAGAGGAGTAGGGATAATATCACATTGGATAGCCATTCCTGAAGCAATAACATCATCATTTCCTGGTGTGAAAAATGTATGTAGCCATTCATCCATTCCTGTCGAATGTCCCGGGTTAAGCAATGGACGTAATCCGCCTTCTTCCATAACTTCTGTTACGCGTTTATGAACATCACCACCTTTGATACCAACTGCTGCTGTTTCATACCAAGCTACAATTCCTTTGTAATATGGAATTGCCCATTTATTTAAAAACTCCTCATTTTCCGCTTCGACTAACCCTGCTCGACAACTTAATCCTCCACGGTATCCAAGTGCAGTGAAAATACCGTCCCCTTTTTCAATTTGCTTTCCGGAAGGACTTCGTAATCCAACAATCGCATCTTTTCCAGTGGCGTAATTCATAAACATTGTTAACGGTTCACCCGCATACCCCATATGTGATACCGCTTCAAATTCACTTATACCAGGCTTAGTACCTTTTACAATATTCCACAATGCTTTTGACGCTCGTGCAGCTCCCCATTCAAATACTGCGAGTTGTTCAACTTCATTATGAGCACGGAGGCCTGTGATCGGATGCATTACTTTTTTCGTTACATCAGTTAATCCTTCACTACTGCCAATAATAGTTTGAATACAATCAATAATAAATGTTGGAACAAAATACGCCTGGTGGTTTCCAACTTCACTCAATTCGACATATTTCCAACCACAAACCCCTACGCGATCACCTTTTGCTAATCCAATATCGATTAAAATATCTTCTAGTTTTTTCGATTTGGTTCTATCTTGTCCCATTAAACTAAAAGATTGACAAAGAACAATTTCTACATCTGGTTTGATTACGCTTTCATAAATAATCCCTTCGTTACCGATCAGCATGTATTTGCTATTATTTGGCCCTAAGATAAGTAATGCCTCTTCCCATCTAGGATCAAATTCTGTGAAGTAATGCATATTAGCAAAATGTTCACGGTCACCATAAACGACTACCCACTTACTATTGCATGCGCGGTATAATTGTTCACATCTTGTTTCGTAAATGCTTCTTGGTATTTCTGGCATTTCATCCTTTACATCAAAATCTGGTAACTCCACCTTTTTCCATTCAATATTCATTAATAACTAAACCACCTTTACTCTCATAGCTAGGATGTTTTATAAAATTCCGACTATTTATTATATTTTTATACGTGGAAAAACTTTTACCTCCTCAGCATATATTCGTACAACAGTTTATTAAAACCACCAAAGACATGTACGTATAAGATATTATAAAGTAATTTCACCTTTTTGCAAGCGTTTTTTGAATTTTTAGTTAAATTTTATTGATTTATCTAAAAAGCAATTGATTTGTTTTCATCTCGTTACGAAATGCCCTTATTTCAGTGTTTTTATCTATGACAACGCATTCTATATTTGCCATATCAGCAAAGTCATACAGTTGATCGACCGTTACTGCCATGGAGAAAACAGTATGATGCGCTCCCCCGGCATAAATCCAAGCTTCAGTCGCCTCGCTTAAGGACGGCTCTGGTTTCCATAATACTTTTGCAACTGGTAATTGTGGTGTTTCTTCTGTTGGTTGTTCTGCTTTCACTTCATTTACAATAAGTCGATATCTACCACCCAACTCCACAAGAGAAGCAACGATCGCAGTTCCACCAAGACCATCAAATACTAGACGAGCCGGATCTTCTTTACCACCAATTCCAAGTGGCTCAACAACAATCTTCGGTTTCGTTCCTGATACGGAAGGACAAATCTCTAACATATGTGATCCTAAAATCATTTCATTTCCTGGTTCTAAGTGGTACGTATAATCTTCCATAAACGATGTTTTTTGGTTATTTGAAATAATTTTTAGGATCCTTACTAATGCGGCAGTTCTCCAGTCCCCCTCCCCAGCAAAGCCATAGCCTTTTGCCATTAAACGTTGTGCTGCTAAGCCAGGTAACTGCTTCATTCCGTGGAGATCTTCAAAATTCGTTGTGAACGCTGTATAATGATGTCGTGATAAAAAGGATGTAAGACCAAGTTCAATTCGCGCTTGTTCTAAGATGGAATCTTTAAGCGGTCCAGGCTTTTTGGCTTCATCCGAAATTTCATACAATGCACTATATTCTTCAAATAATGCTTCTACATCACCGTCAGAGAATTTCTCCATTTCTTCTACCAAATCACCAATACCATAGTAATCAACGGTCCAACCAAATTTAATTTGAGCCTCTATTTTATCGCCATCTGTAACTGCTACACTTCGCATATTATCGCCAAACCGAGCCACCCTAATATTCTTGCCTTCGGTAACCGCCACTGCAGTCTGCATCCAGCTACTCATTTTTTCTACCACATCTTTATTTTCCCAATGACCAACAATGACACGACGCGGAATATGTAAACGAGTCCCAATAAATCCATACTCACGATCTCCATGAGCTGATTGATGAAGGTTCATAAAATCCATATCGATATCCTTCCAAGGAATATCACGATTATATTGTGTATGGAAATGTAAAAGTGGTTTCTGCAAAGACTTCAATCCTGCAATCCACATTTTTGCAGGAGAGAACGTATGCATCCATGTTATAACTCCTGCGCAACGTTCATTGCTGTTCACTTCTTTCATCAATTTGCTAATATCTTTCGCATTAGTCAAAACAGTTTTGTATACAATTTGATAAGGTAAATTTCCAACTATGTTTAATTGGTTCGTTATTTCTCTGGAGTTTTGCTCGACTTCTTTTAATGCTTCATCCCCATATAGATGTTGACTCCCAGTTACAAACCAAAATTCATAAGGCTTCATTTTTAGCATATAAATTCCCCCTGTATTTAAACAATTTCTATATTAGCTTCTGAACGGACGCCACGTAGCCGTTTCATTACGTTGTTCTCACCACGACCGAAATAATCATGGAGCTTCACATATTCGTTATATAAACCGTTATATATATTCACATTTTCTGGTATCGGTTTAATAACTTCCTCTTTAATTCGAGACATATTCTTTGCCGCTTCTAAAATCGTGTCATATCCACCTTTCTCACCACCCGCCGCAACCGCACCAAACATTGCCGCTCCTAGTGCAGGCGTTTGAATAGAATCGGCAACTTTGATTACTCGATTCGTAATATCCGCATAGATTTGCATTAAAAGTTTATTTTTATGAGGTAATCCACCACAAACATAAAGTTCATCCACCGCTAAACCATTTTGTGTAAATGAATCGATAATTTTCCTTGTACCAAAGGCAGTTGCTTCAAGAAGTGTTCGGTAAACCTCTTCCGGCTTTGTCTGTAATGTCATTCCAAGTAACACACCACTCAAATCCGTATCAACGAGAACAGATCTATTACCATTCCACCAATCTAGCGCTAACAGTCCTGTTTCACCAGGTTTATATGCAGCCGCTCGCTTTTCTAACCATTGATGTACAGTCATTCCTTCTTCCTTTGCAGTCTTTTCCACATATGCTGGAGAAGCTTGATCAACAAACCATGCAAAAATATCTCCTACAGATGATTGACCTGCTTCGTACCCATAAAAACCCGGAATAATCCCATCTTCCACAACTCCACACATTCCTTCGACTTCTTTTTCTTCATCTCCTAACAATAAGTGACAAATGGATGTCCCCATAGTCATGACCATCTTGCCTGGACGGACAACTCCCATCGCTGGGACAGATGCATGTGCATCCACATTGCCAACAGCAACCGAAAGTCCTTCCTTTAAACCAGTGACCCTTGCCATTTCGGCGGTTAATTCCCCTGCTTTTGTACCTAATGAAACGACGCTTCCACGCAGTTTTGTCTCCGCTAAATTTTCCAACCTCGGATCAAGGGATCTAAAAAATTCTCTACTCGGATATCCTTCTTGCTTATGCCAAATCGATTTATAACCAGCTGTACAACTATTCCGAATAAAGTTTCCAGTCAATTTGAAAATTACCCAATCAGTCGCTTCAACAAATTGATCTGTCCTTTCATAAATATTTGGTGCCTCATTTAAAATTTGCCAAATTTTTGCAATCATCCACTCAGAAGAAATTCTCCCCCCGTACCTTGGTAAAAAACTTTCCCCTCTCTGCTCGGCTATTTCATTTAATTTATTTGCTTCATCTTGTGCAGCATGATGTTTCCATAATTTTACCCAACTATGAGGATTATTTGTTAGGTCTGGATGATTAGACAACGGTTCACCTGTATTATCAATTGGCAGCATCGTACATGCCGTAAAATCAATTCCTAGCCCGACGATATCATCCGGACTTATACCAGAATTTTTTATTACCTTTGGAATAGACTTTTCCAATACCTCTATATAATCATGTGGATGTTGTAAGGCCCAATCAAAATCTAATGCTATACCAGATGGCAGCATTTCATCCATAACACCATGACGATAAGGCGTAACATGATCCGCAATCTCTCTTCCGTCCTGTAATGAAACAAGGACAGCACGACCGGATTCCGTGCCATAATCAATACCAATGGCATATTTTTGACTCATCTTCTCGCTCTCCCTCTATTAATTTCTTTGTCCGTAATATGCTTCTTTGCCATGTTTTCTTAAATAATGTTTATCCAACAGTACGTTATCTAAGTGATTAGGTTCAGGATTCAATTGGTATGTCTGTAAAGTCATTTTCGCAACTTGTTCAAGAACAACAGCATTATGTACTGCCTCTTTTGGATCTTTCCCCCAAGAAAATGGAGCATGACCACGCACTAGAACACTTGGAACTTCATTTGGATCCCGATTTTTAAACGTTTCAACAATGACATTACCTGTTTCACGTTCATAATCGCCTTTAATTTCTTTTTCACTCATCGACCTTGTACAAGGGATTGCTCCATAAAAGTAGTCTGCATGTGTGGTACCCATAGCAGGGATTTCTTTACCTGCCTGTGACCAACTTGTTGCCCATGGTGCATGTGTATGCACGATTCCACCGATATCAGGAAAATTACGGTACAAGACAATATGTGTCGGTGTGTCTGATGACGGTTTCAAGCTTCCTTCAACAACATTGCCATCAAAATCAACAACAACCATCGAATCAATTGTTAACTTTTCATAAGGAATACCACTTGGTTTAATAACTATTAAATTACGCTCTCTGCTGATACCGCTTACATTTCCCCATGTAAAAGTAACTAAATGATGTGCTGGCAGTGCCAAGTTCGCATCTAATACTTTTTCCTTCAAATCCTCAAGCATGTCAATCGCCACCTTTCTTTTTTATAATGTACGTATAAGTTGCTGTTCATGTCTTTATTCTAATATAAGTTGTACGTACAATCAACTGTATTTTCTTACATTAAATTAATTTCTAGAAATTTCTCTGTATTTTCTACTGTTTTATCCTTCTTTTTGGTTTAGATATCCCTGAGAAGAATTACACGTGTTATAAATAAAGTGACAGTAAGAAATTTGTTATCTTTGACTAGATGTGGAATTCAACCAAGCCATTTCAATCTCAAAAAGACCAGCCCCATCTAATTACTAAAGGAACTGGTCTTCATACAGTAATATTAAATTTTTATAAAACTATCTAACTGCCTTCTGAGCACTTAAGTCCCAAAACTTAGACTGTTGTTCAATTACTTTTTGTACAGCTTCTTCCTCGTGAGGAAATAATGTATCGACTGGGACTCCGCTGAAACTTTCCATAAAGGGATCGTTGACCTTTGTTTTAATTTCACTCATTGCTTCAACGATCGCTAGTGAACAAAATGGCACATAAGCTGCGCTATATCCACCCTCATGGGACAAAACTAGACGACCATCACAATGTTTTTCTGCTAGTTTCTTCATAAAATCTGCGAATCTATAAAACCCATCTGCTGTTACCATCATTCTCGCTAAAGGATCAAAGAAGCTTGGATCTTGTCCGGCTGATACAATAATTAACTCTGGTTTAAATTGATCAACAATTGGTTCAACAACATTTTCAAATGCATGCATATATCCAGCATTTCCTGTCCCCGCAGGTAAAGGAATGTTTACTGTATACCCTTCCCCTTTTCCTTCACCGCAATGTTCCACAAACCCACGCGTTGCCGGGAATAATTTATCTTGATGGAGTGAAATAAACAAGGTACTATCATCATCATAGAACGCTTGTTCAGTTCCATTTCCATGATGTACATCCCAGTCAAGCACTAAAATACGTTCTAAATTATATTTTCTTTTCGCATATTTTGCTGCTATAGCAACATTGTTAAATATACAAAAACCCATTCCTTCCTGTGCTTCCGCATGATGACCAGGTGGTCTTGTTAATGCATAGACATTTTCAACTTGTCCATCCATTACTGCATCAACGGCAGTAATTGTTCCGCCTGCCGATAACAGAGCAATTTCATATGAACCTCTTCCTACTATTGCAATCTGCCCTGCATCCCCACCATTTGCATCACTTAACTCTTTTACTTTATCTACATAGCTAGGAATATGAAATAATTCAATTTCATCCCGCGTTGCCGGTCGAGGAGCGATTGAATTTAATTGAGGAGTGAATCCACTTATATCAAGTAAATTTTTGAATCTTCTTTTCGTTTCAGGATCTTCTCCATAAGTATGAGCTTGAACCCAACCACCAGAGGCTAAATGTAATGCACCGGATCCGTTATCATGCCAAAAATAACTTTCATCATAAATAAATCCTGTTTTCTTCATTTGACTTCCTCCTTCAAAGTTTGTATTATCATTATTGCAAACGCTTACTTAAATCTCAATTACACAAAAGGATAGTTTATTTTCGGCTCTGAATTATCAGATTATTGGGCTATTTAACGATAAAACTAAAGTAAAGAAGTGCATAAAGTATTGGAAGATGCGAATTAACTGGAGGAATTATGATGAATTTATCTAAAAATGACTACGAAAAAATAATGCATTTTATCAATAACACTTATTCTGATCCATCTAATATTTCAATAACAGTTCAATCTTATCTTTCAGATTTATTCCACTTTCATCAATCATTATTTTGGTTAGCGGATAAGCAAAGTAACATGTATAATTTAAACTTTTTTAATTTTGCTGATAAATTCATTTGGGATTACACGGAAACTTATATGAATAAAGATCTCATGCATCCTAAGAAACAAATAAAGAATGTAACGAACAAACAATCCATTTTAAAGGTAAATGAAACTATCACACCGTCATCCTTTATTAAATCGGAATATTACCATTTTCTTAAAAGACATCAAATCATTGATGTAATGGTTGTTTACCTAACAGATAATAATTATATTTACGGAGGAATTGGATTTACTCGACAAACAGGAGATAAACCTTTTACTCAAAAAGAAAGGCACACACTTCAAACACTATCTACTCATCTTCTACACTTAGTTAAAACTTCAATGATTTTAGATGAAATAGAAGCTGAAAATGTATTTCTTAGAAGAAAGATTAATGAGAATCCAGGAATCATTATCGTAAATGGGAATCAAAATATTACTTTTTATAACGATGCTGCCCAAAAAATCATTGCGACAATTTGTCCAAATACTTCTGTCGAAGAATTTTTTCACAACTCTTTTAACAGTCACTTGTCAGAAGAAGAAAATATTATCGATATGGATGGGTGGAAAGTAAAAGTAATCCCTCTTAAAATGAGACAAAACCCAACATCTAAGAAATATTCGATCTATCTCTATCCTCAAGAAAAGAAGAAAAGTAATGATCTAAAAGCGTTATTATCAAAAAGAGAGCTTGAAGTTTTTGACCTTGTGTTAAAAGGATATACAAACGAACAAATCTCTGAAGAACTATGGATTAGTATCAACACTGTAAAGAAACATTTAAGAAATATGTACGAGAAACTGGGTGTTTCAAACCGAACAAGCTTAATATATAAATTAAAAGAAACAGTGAACACTATTTAAAAAGAGCAGAAAAGAAATCTTGTATTCCTGTCTGCTCTATTCCTATTTACTTTCCATTTAATATATTTAGTCCTTAATGTCATTAATGAACTTCTGCAAATAGTTCTTGCACATTATCTGCAAATTCATCAGCCGATTTTTTAACTGTTCCTCTCATTAGTATATCTCCTAACGTAGCTAAACGACCAGTCATTTGTAAGTCCATCTCATATAGTATCTTGGTTTCATTGGCTGACACCTCTTCAAGCTGAACGTTCATTTTTGATTTAAACAAACCTGCCAACTTCATCGGTTTACCCACCATCTCTACCTTTAACTCTTCACCTTCAATTGCGTCTTTTAATATTCCATTAGCCTTAAACTTAATGGTCATAAATTTGGTTTTCACAATCATATCTGCTTCATATTCTGTTTCGCTCAGTGCTACAAGATCATTACATCCTGGTACACAACTTGCTAATTTTTCAACATCCATAAAAACAGTCCATACATCATCTTTTGCTGCGTTTATAGTAAATGAATCATTTATTTTCAAAAAAATCGTTCCTCTCTTTATTTATTGAAATAGTAACTTTAAAGATTTCTTAATTTGTTCGGTTGAAGTTTTAGGTTGGGTAGTGCAACATCCAAAAGCATATATCTTGTCAACGCTTGTTTTTCCTTCATTGTCAGTCACTATAAAGTTTTCATCATTTAATTCAATACCTGTCCCTTTTAAATAGAAAGTTGATGGTATAAAGCCTTCACTAAAAATTAAAGTGTCACAATCAAAGGATTCAATTTGCTCATTGTTCTTATTCTTTATTTCAACTTTTTCCACTCTAGATTTACCATAAATCATGTGAACAAGATGATCTTCCGCCTTAATTCCTTTCACATTGACACCTTTATTAGATAAATAGGTTGATAGAAATCTTGAAGTTTTACTATTTTCAAAAAGAAGAACTTTTTCACCCGGAATATATCCCCTCTCCAATAAACCCACGGCCATCATTGGAGTCATCACCCCCGCCGGTCTTGTTCCACCAATTTTATGTGCTTCCCTCGGCTTTTCCAGCGCTCCCGAACAAATAATAATAGCTTCAGCCTCAACATCTAGCGTACCGGATGGTGTCTGGATGTTAATTTCATGACTGCTTTCTCCAAATGCTTCAAACAATCCCGTGACCGTAGCATTCGTTAGTTTTTCATAAGGGAGATTAATAAACTTTTCCACCATTTCTCTTTCTGTATCAAATTCTATTTCATTAAATAAAACACTATTAAAGCCACCAAACCGATTATTATAATCGACGATTAATACATTTTCCAATCCTTCGTCGTATGCTTGGAGCGCTGTTTCAATACCTGTTAAACCCGCGCCAATTATAACTAATTCATACTTCATTCCTATCTTCCTCCTTTAACAGCTATTGGGGAATCTTTTAATCCTTTTAGAGGAAGCTCATGATTTAAATCATACTCATTCAAAATATCCATTATTTTTGGTATACAGCAATTACCTTGGCATTCTCCTAATGTAGCACCTGTTCTTCTTTTTACACCATCAATTGTTGTGGGTGGTATAGGGCCTTCAAGTGCATTTGTGATTTCACTTTTTGTAATCGTTCTACATAAACAAATTATTTCCCCGACATTCTCATCTGAGTCATCAAATAAGTTTGGAGTCTCCGTTTTCGCTGCATCATTTCTTTCCAATTTTAACCCAGCAATCTCTAATTGTTCAGCAACCTCTTCTGCTATGCCTGGCGATGCTGATAATCCTGTCGAACGAATCCCAGCTGCATGGATAAATTGTTTGTTTTGTTCAGATGGTCTAATAACGTAATCTCCTGTACTGCATACGGCTCTAATACCCGCAAATTGACGAATTGTTTCATATTTTTTTGCTTCAGGAATTAATTTTTCACAACTAGTTAATACTTGGTTAATACCTTCTGCGCTAGTAGAATTGTCTTCCTTATCTTCTTGATCTTCGGCAGTTGGACCAAGTAAAAATCCGCCAAAAACAACAGGAGATATTAGAGTACCTTTTGATTTAGCGGTTGGGACTGGTAATATCACTTGTGATATTTCAATTTCCTCTTCCGTTAAAATAAACTGGCCTTTTCGAGGTGTAATTGTGAAGCTATTATCACCAATCATACGGCTAATTTGATCTGAATAAACTCCAGCCGCATTAACAATGTATCTTGTCTTAATTTCTTGTCCATTATCTAAATATAATGTAAACCCGTAATCTGCTTCATTAATTTTCACAATGCCTGAACCTAATAATACTTCAGCACCATTAATTGCAGCTAAATCTGCATAAGAACGAGTCGCAGTAAATGGATCACATATTGCCTCTCCTGGAATAGAAAGCGCTCCAATAACTTCATCTGTAACTGCTGGGTTCATTTCTAACACTTCGTCTCTATCTAGCCATTCAACATGAACACCATTCGCTTCAGCGTTCGGTATGTATTTATTTTCAATAATTTCTTTTTCCTCATCATTTGTAGCAATCATAATTGCACCACAAGGAATATACGGAATTTTTAATTGTTCAGTATAGTCAGACCATAACTCACGAGAACGCTTTAAACATTTTGCTTCCAATGAATTTGGTGGTGCATCAAACCCTGTATGGATAATTCCACTATTTGCTTTACTAGCCCCTTCACATAAATCAGGTTGTTTTTCTACTAGAGCAATCGATAAATTATATAAAGACAACTTTCTTAGTATTGCAGTTCCTACTACTCCACCACCAATGACTACTACATCTTTTAACTCTTTCTGCATCAGTCAATTCTCCTTTCCATAAAAAACAGGTATAACCCCATGAAATAATTATAATACCACATAAAACATGTGTCAAGTCGTAAACATTACACAAAAAGTAGTCATAAATTAATAAAAAAAATTCTACTCTTCACATGAAGAATAGAATTTTTTATTTTCCATATCCCAGTACTTTAATTCCTTGATCGCTATATTCTTGAGCAATGAATTTTTTAAGCTTATTATCAGTCACAATGACATCTATCTCATCAATTGCACACACATTAACTAATGCTTTTATACCAAATTTACTATGATCAGCGACGGCAATAATTTCTTTACCTTTTTCAATCATGATTTTTCTAACTCTCGTTTCTTCTAAATGATAATCTGAAATTCCATTATCCATTGTAATTCCGCCCACGCCAACAATTGTTTTATCAACATTAAATTCTCTCATAAATTGTTCGGAGATAAAACCCGAGAGAGCTAATTCATTTGGTCGTAATATTCCACCCGGTAAAATAACACGAAAAGTAGGAATATCAACTAACTCTTGAGCGATTGTCATACAATTTGTGATTATTGTAAGATTTTTTTTATCTTTAAGGTGACGTGCTACTTCTAAAGTAGTTGTTCCTAGATCTATCATTAAGGTTTCCCCGTCAGAAATTAGTTCAGCTGTTTTTTTACCTATCATTTCTTTTTCTTTAGCATTTTTAGTCGATCTTGTATTATAAGAAGGTTCTTTAGAAGACTGTCGATTTAATACAGCCCCACCATAGATTCTTTTTAATTGTCCTTCCTGTTCTAAAAATTCCAAGTCACGTCTTACAGTTTCTATGGAAACTTTGAATTTTTCGCATAATTCAGGTACCTTTACTATCTCGTTTACTTCTAACATTTCAAGAATAACTCTATATCTTTCCTGTGCTAACAAATGAATCCCTTCCTTAATTCAACCATTTTTCTGTTAAATTATGTGATTTATTTTTTTATTATATATGAATCATATCACAAGTTGCTTGAAATTTTCTTTTGTATTACATCATAGTAAGTAAACACTTTTAAATAGTTAGGTATATAGTAAAATAATATCCTTTTTGTTATTAAATATTCTCAGTAGTTACAATTAGTTGAATTATTAATCCTGTTAAATTTACAGAAGAATCCATTGAAAAAGTGAATAATAAATAATTTTAAACGGTTGGTTCTAAAAAACTTTTAATTATTAATTCATTTTGTAAACAAAAATCATCTTTAAAGGACTATCTAAATATATAATTCGAAAAAATCATAATCATTTAACATCCAATACCTCGACTTTCATCCCTTTTCCTCTCAAATGGCTTACTACATTTTGCGGAGTCCTTATATCAGTTATTAAAACATCTATTTCATGAATATCAGCAAATTTATATATGGCTACTATATCCACTTTGGAATGATCTGCTAGTGCGATACTTTTTTGGGCATTTTTTATCATCATTCTTCGAAATTCACATTCGCCCAAGTGAAAGTCAGTAAAGCCATTTTCCAGAGACAGTCCACCAACACCTATAAAAGCCTTATCAATAAAAATATCTTGTATGCTTTTATTACTTATAGGTCCCGATACGGATAGCTCTTCTCCTCTTAATTCACCACCACTTATTAATACTTTAATTTCTTTAATATTAGCTAGTTCCATAGCAATTAGTAATGAATTGGTGATTACAGTTAAATCCTTTTTAGTGGTTAAATTTCTAGCCATAGATAAAGTAGTAGTTCCTAAATCAATAAAAATAGCATCTCCATCCTCGACAAATTCCGCCGCCTTTTTACCAATAATATCCTTTTCAACTACACTTGTGTTATCTCTAGTAGAAAAGGATGGTTCAATATTAGTTCTATTTAATAATGCACCCCCATGGACTTTTTTTATCAATCCTACCTTATCTAGTTCTTTCAAATCCCGCCGGACTGTTTGTCTTGTCACTCCTAAAGTTTTGGATAGCTCTGAAATACGAACTGTATTCTCTTTTTCTAATTGTTCTAGTATTTTTTTATGGCGTTCTTGTTGTAACATATATATTCACCTAATTCTATATATTTTTATTTCAATCAATACACATGAAGGCTATACTTTTTACACTAACGTAACGTGAATATATTATATTATTAAAATTAATTACATATTTTTTAAAAAAACAAATTATTAATTGTACAATATTGAATTAATTTAATACTAATTAAAAATTATATCATTTTTAATTTTATTAATCAGCATCAATATTCAATTAACGTTTACCATAGATAATCTCATCAATTTTGTATTCATTTAGACTATTAAAAGGATAAAAATTCTTAGGTAAACGCTTAAATGGCAAATTCATTAAATCAACACTTGCCGCCCCTGGTGTATCTGTGTCGTAAATTTTGTCCGTAAACTTAGAATAGGCTGCTCTAAAAGAAGTGCAAGCTTTTACTATTAGGAGTTCGTATAAAGTAGGCTCCATACCAAACGCACGGAATAATTGTGGATCTCCGTTACCAAAAATGTGACGACAAACTAATATATTGATATTTCCTACTTGTAATACCGCCGAAGGTCCAATATTATTAGTCATGCCACGTCCGGCAGGTCCTTCCTGAATAAATATGCCATCATGTAATGATTTTACATAGCATTCAACTTCTATAGTTTCATTTATTTCGGGTAGTTTTGTTCCACCTAAAGAAAAAGTTGTTTTATTTCCAACGCCGGTTTTATGCGCAAGATTGGCAGCTGGTGCATCAACTACTGCTATTGCTGTTTTTAAAGTTGACTTTCTATCTAGCAATTTTTTTACTACTGCCACACTATCTCCTGTAGCTCCAGCATTGGTTGAATCTGCAGAGTCAACTAAGACGACAGGCTTATCGCTCACATTATTCTCTGCAATTTCAATTACTTGATCGATAGAGTAGAGATTTGGCTTAAAGTTTTCGCGAAGGTTATACAATCTTTTTGCAAGTAATAAAGCAAACTCTTCCGCTACTGTTTCTTCTCGCGCAATAACGATTACAGATGAAGAAGCATCTTCTATGTCTAACCAAGGTTGCATCTGATAAATCGAGAAATCTATAATTTCTCCCTTTTCAACATATGATTTACCCTCATTCATTAATTCTGCGAAAGGGCCCGACATGGTGGTATAACCACTAGCTGGTACAATCATTGGTAGTTTAACTTGAATCATTCGAGGTTTATTTTTATCTAATAAACATGATAACCCTAATGTTCCTGTTCTATATCCGGTTTTAAAATGATCGACATGTGGATACGTTTGATATCCGCAGATTATGTTACAATTTTCCACCATTTTTGTGGTAATATTTGCATGCATATCAGTTGAAGCCGCAATCACAGTATCATGACCGACAACCTTTCGAATAGATTCAATTATTTGCCCCGAACAATCTTCATATACTGTCGTTTCTGTTGCACCATGAAGCGAAATAAACACTGCATCTACATGATTGTGCTGGTTAATAATCTTAATAGACGTATTAATAAATTCATCCATAACTCTTTGATCCACACGTCCTCCACTCATTGTAAACATAGAAATTCCTGGGATAATTTCAACATTCTCTTCTTGTAACGCTTGAAATATTCCCCCTAATACACATGGTTTATCCATTAATCTGAAAAGTTCTTCACCTACTGCAATACGACTTTGTTCAAAGTAGTCTCTTGTACACACATTTGGATTAAAACTATTTGTTTCTTGATGAAACTCTAACACGACAGCTTTCATTAATCTATCTCCTTTATTTATAAAATTATTTATCTAAAACCTCTTCATCATTTAAAGTAAAATAAATATCTTCTAAAGCTGGATATATATTTTTAAAAACATTAAACAGCTTGTCATATCTTTTCTCATATAATCTATTAAAATTAAATATTTTATCTATCTTTATTCTTTCCATTGAATCATCGAAATTTTGGCAAACTCCTAATCCAATCAATGCACAATAAGCTGTTCCAATTGATCCTGCATGTCGAGGGTTATTCGGAACTTGTACAGGTATTTTAAGAATATTCGCCATCATTTGCATCCAAATATCACTACTAGCTCCCCCACCAACAACCCGAATAGAATCTATTTTATGTCCGCTTTCATAGGTGTATTTCTCAATTTTCCAACGCAACATATAACAAATACCTTCCATAATTGCCGTCATAAAATGTCTACGATCATGTTGACTAGTAATATTTAAGAAAACAGCCTTAGCATTTTTAGATAAGGGACTTAATTCTCCATGAATCCATGGTGTTGCAATTAGATTTAGTGAACCAGGAGGGATTTCCTTAATATCTTGTGTAATATAATTATAGATTTCATCTCCATATTTTTCTTGTTCCAGCTTATAAAATTGTTCTATTCCCCAATCATATGTCAAACCAGCTGATTGAATCGCATGTATAGTTAATTCTTTATCTTTATCAAAAGATTGATATAATTCCCCTTCTCTATTATTTCGTTCTTTAGTTAATGTGCTAAACCAGCCTGAGGAACCAAGATAAATATGATTACTTCCCATCCCGCTACAACCAGCACCTATTGCTACAGCAGGTATATCCCCACAACCACCAAATACTGGAGTTCCAGCAAGAAGTCCTAATTGTTCAGCCGCTTCTATCGTTAAGTCTCCAACTTTTTCGGTAGGGAGTACAAGTGGTGGAAATTTATTAAGATCTAATTCAGCAGCTTTCACAATTTCATTATAGTATGTTTGTAATCCTTCTTTTGCCGCATGAATAAAGTTGTTCGTTAAATCTACTGCTTTTACTCCTGTTGCCTTAAACTTTAAATATGAATTAACTTCTAAGAACTTATCTGTTTTTCTATATATTTCGGGTAAATTTTCTTTCACCCACATTAATCTAGGCCAATATTCTTGTTGATGCATGACATTTGTATTTAATAATTTATTAAGTTTTTGTGCCTGATCTTTAGCACGTCCATCAAGCCAAATAATATTATTATATAAAATGTTGTCGTTTTCATCTAATGGAATTATACCTTTCCATTGTGTTCCAAATACGATTCCTCTTACTTGCTCTTTTTGTATTCCTAAATGCTCAATTGCCTTTTTCGCTGATATACTTACTGCACCCCAGTAGTCTTCCGGGTTTTGTTCCGCCCACCCTGCTTTTGGATTTATTAATGGGTAACTTTCTGTCGATACACTACATATCTCACCAAGGAAATTTACTAAAGTAGCTTTAACAGCACTTGTACCACAATCAAAAGAAACAATGTATGATGATTTCATTAATTTTTCTCCTTCCCACTTTTAACCGTTTTCATATTTTTTTAATGTATAGTATACTATATCATCCCATTCATTAAAACGTTTTTTGTAACATTATTTTGCTTTTTGTAATAATACTATTACTTTCGGTTATAACATATCAAAGAAAATATGCCAAATAATAATGATGGTTTTAATAGAGATAAACTTGTAATCTCCATACTAATAATGGTTATTTTCTGTTTTATAATTATCGAAATCTTTTAAAATTTATATTGACAATCAATACTTTTAGGATAAAATAAACTTATTACGTAAAATTAAGTTACATAAAACAACATTTTGTTACAAAGGAGGATTGTAAATATTAATGTAAGAGCTTTCAATTATTTAAGAATGGAGTGTTTATTTTGATTGAAAAATATGTAATGGTTGGTATATTTTTAGCAATACTAATATTTATCTCTTATAAATCCTATAAAAAGATACACAATTACACCGATTATAACTTAGCCGGAAGAAACACTAATTTACCAACTTTAGTGGCAACATTAGGTGCTGCTGAATTCAATACTGCTACGCTTATAGGAGGAGCTTCTGTAGCGTATATGTACGGTACTGTTGGCGTATGGTATACATCATTAATTTTCATTCCTGTATTCGGTATATATGCTTTCACAGTAGCGAAAAGATATAGAAGACTTAACATTACTACTATTGCAGAATTCTTTGATGTACGATTCAAAGGGAGAAATTCAGAACTAACAAGAGCTTTAGCAAGTTTAGTAACACTTAGTTTTACTTGGATAGCACCTGCAACTTATTTAGCAGGTTTATCGGTAATAGGAACTGTATTATTAGGTGTAAATCCACTATGGATGGTTATTGGAGTAACAATTATTTGTTTAATTCTCAGTCTTGCTGGCGGGCTATTAACCGCTATTTCCTTTGATGTTGTGGCCTATATAATGATACTTATTTTTATTCCTGTATTACTTTTTGTAGGATGGAGTGCTTCGGGAGGATTTAGTTCATTATCAGTTGTTTATGAACAGAAATTTTTATCTTTTGAACCAATTTGGGACCTTGAGAATTACGGTTTTGCAGCCATTTTAACATGGGCCTTACAAAATATACTGCTGTATATTGCAGCACCTTGGTATGGACAAAGAATATTTTCAGCTAAAAATGAAAAAGTCGCTTATAAAGCGATGTTAATAAATACTGTTTTAATTGTTGTACTTTACGGATGTGTTGCATTAACCACTATGTTCACTCGCGCACTCCTACCAGACTTAGAAAGTGCCGAATATGCATTGCCTACATTAGTATTGAATTATTTACCAACTATTTTGCAAGGTTTCCTACTTGTTACACTTTTATTAGTAGGTATTAGTACAATGATTGCTATTTGGAATTCAGCAGTATCAATTGTGATTAACGATATTGTGAAAAGGTATTTCGCTAAAAATAAAACTGATAAATACTATATAAACGCTAGCAGAACAGTATTTATTATACTCGGAATTTCAACATTAGTATTTGCACTTACATTTGTTGGTAATATATTATTAGCGCTTACTTATATTTCAGTGTACACTGCTCTATTAGCATTCCCAATATTAGCAGGATTCTTTTGGAAACGGTTTAATACTCAAGCAGCCTTGTATTCCTTAATAGTTGGTGTCATCTATGTAACCATTGCATTATTAAATAATTTCCCATATCATTTAATTAGTCCAATTGGTGTATTATTAAGTATCATTACGGGCGTGCTTGTAACATTCTTAACTAAATCGGAAGAAGAAACTGAATATGTAAAAGAATTTTATAAAACTGTTGAAAATAAAGCTGAAAATACTCAATCGTCTTTGAATAATGCAAATTAAATTTTCTTTTCATTATATATCTTAATTTATTTCAAAAATGTCATTCTAACCTGCCGCTCTTAAGCGAAAATTGGTAAGAAATAATTATCTAAATGGCCTTAGCCCGATGAAAATAGGGCTAAGGCCATTTAGTTTTCCCTGTAGTCATTCATGGTTATAAAAATATACGTATCCATTTATGCCTCTAGTCACTCTTCAAGCGTTCATACTTATTTTAATAATATTTTCACATTTTAATTTCTCCAAAAGAACTAATGGATTCATTATCAATACACTTCCCACTCGGGAAGCTACTATTTTTATTTAAATTTATAAAAGTAGATTGACAACCATGAACGCTATGAATTAAAGGTTTTGTTTCTGATAATGTTGTTTTTACCTAAAATTAGTTATTTAATATATCTCTGCAACATATTGTGTTGTGTACTTGTAGTGTAGTATGAAATGGTTAGCAAATGGACGTTCCTTACCTCCGCAAGAAGGAGAGGAATGGACATTCCAATTTACACGATACGAAAAATACGTTGAAGATCTTTAATACTTACGTTAAAAAACCTGAATTGGAAGATATTTCTTCCACTCAGGTTTTTAATAACTTATACTTTTAGTTTCTCTTCCACTCTTTCCATCACTGCTTCTTGCAACTTTTTCAACGCAGTCAATCTGACTCTGTAAAAATTGAGCAATAAATTTAATTCATCATAAAATAATTTAATACATTCGGCAAATCTCTCTTCCAAATAGCCCATTCATGGTTTTCTTCTAGTTCCATGTATTGAATCGTTGCACCTTTTTTAGTAAGCATATCATTTAATTCTCGATTATACGATAGAATATTCATCTTTTCATTTGTAATTGGGGAGATAAAATCATCCTCATATATACCAACTGTTTGATAAACGTTCCAATTTAAATGGTCAACACTTTCTAACAATTGTATGTCTTCTTTAGATATAGCTGCTGATTGAAGCAATAAATGGGTACATTTTCCGGGATTCGTCATAGCCAAATTATAAGATAAATTGCCAGCCAATGAGTCTCCGAGATACCCACGTTTTACAATATTTATATTAAACGCTTCTATTTCTTTTTCTATTGAAGGAATAAATTCATCTGTCATAAATTGAATATATTTTTTAAAGCGATTTCCTCTTCTACTATAAGAGTGCCATCTTTCCAATGAACTTCCCGGATGAATTAGAACAATTATCATTTTGGTTGCTAGATGTGGATTACTTGCAAGAAGTTTTTCAAACGTTTTTTCCATTCCACCTAATCTTAAATAGTCCTTTCCATCTTGCACATACAAAACATAAGCGTCTTTTATTTTTTCTACTGATTTTAACATAATATATTCATAGTTTATTTTTAATGTTTTACTGGAAAATATTCCTGAGTTCTTCATCAAAACACAATTTCCTTCCCTCAATGAATTAGGCTAAATCGATATTTTCAGGCCAATGTAGCTGAATACCATTTTGCTCCAACATCTTCTGGTAGGATAATAAATGATCTTGGTTATCACGCACATCATGAACAGTAATATTATTTAAAATGGCATATGCAGCCAAAAAACCGACAGATTCCCCAATATTCCACTCTGTAGGATGTACACGATAACAACCATTGGTGATTTGTGTTGTACCAATATTTTTACAAGCCGGCAATATATTTTTCATTCTTATTGGTAATACAGCACCTAAAGGAATTTCATACGGGTAACTTGGCAGATAAAAGGTTCGATTAGAGTGAACGGTGTGATGTAAATCCAGATGGTAACTCCCTACTCCAATACTATCTTTATATTTGCGAATTCCTTTCTCCCCTCTAAATTGTTTATTAACATCCATTTCCGTAATAGTATAAACGGATTTAATCCTTCTTGATTCTCGGATATATGGGTATTTTGCAAGTCCGTCCTCGGTGCCAAGTACATCCTTTCTAAGTCGTAGACCTGGATAGCCTTTGCCACCATCAAGCCTCGGGGCTTCAGTCTGGAGCCAATATAATAAAGATAAACTTAACTGTTTTGCACCATTCAGATTTTTTTGTCTTTCTTCTTCTGAAACATCAACAATTGCACCTAAAAAATAATCATTTTGTGGCCAGTTGATTAATGATACATCCCCTTCATATATGTCTTCACTTAGATTATCGACAGCTAATGCACGACGATAAGTAAACAGAGAAGGAATGTTTTTATCATTTGGGAATAATGTAAACTCCTTTAACGTAGAGGTATCTTCGCTATTCACTGCATACCAACTCAATAAAGGATATGTTGAATAACTAGGAATAAATTGCTTCCAAAATTCATATTGCTCAGGTTTTTCAATGGTAAAATCTTTACCTTCTAAATAATCTACTGCAAACACATATGTAATGGATTGCATATCAAGTGGGTCTTCTTGTTCCAAGGCATGTGGTTCTCCTGTTGTTTCCTTTGATTCAGCTCCAGTTACATATTCCACATTCGCAAGTGGTAAAACATCACCGACTTCAGTTGCATCAATGAAATACTTACCAAACAGCGTTATTTTATCACCTTTCGATAGATGACGAACCGTTACAGTTGTGACAAAATCACCATCTGTACTGGCGGAATCGGGTTTGTAGTGATAGTAGATTTGAATTCTTCCACTATTTAAATAAGGTGCAAGCATGTCTTCTAATACTTTTAAAGCTACTTTCGGCTCATGAGACAAGCGACTAACCCATGCGTTTCCAGGATTTAAAAAATCATCCTTTTTTGCTGCATCAGTTAAAGGATAATTTGTTTTATAATATTCACGTACTCTATTTCGAAATTCTCGGTATGTAGCTGTACAACCGAATTGCTCAATCCATGGATGTTCATCTAGAGGGACACCTTGGCTCGTAAGTTGACCACCAATCCAATCGGTTTCCTCTGTCAAAATCACGTTCAATCCCATTTTGGCTGCCGATAAAGATGCCATACATCCACCAAGACCACCACCTAAAACGATGACATCTGCTCTTTTTTCCCTATGCAAAGCAATCACCCTTTTTTTCTATTACTTGTACAAAAGATTTCGTAATTAACTGTGGTCTCGTAATAGCACTTCCTACAACTACTGACCAAGCTCCTAATTCAAGCATTTTTTCTGCTTCATTAGGAGTATTAATTTTTCCTTCTGCAATAACTGGAATAGTATATGTTTTACAAAGTTCTTCCACTAAAGCAAAATCCGGACCATCCTTTTGTTCTGTTTCTTTTGTGTAACCAGAAAGCGTAGAAGAAAGAATGTCCACATTACATTCATAAGCATACTTTGCATCTTCAGGTGTCGCAATGTCTCCCATGACAAGCGTATCACTATTCTCATGAATGTAATCAACCAAATCTTTTAATTTCTCTCGATGAGGTCGTGTTCGTTTCGTTGCATCTAAGGCGATAACTTCTGGACGTGCAGTGAGCAACTCTTTAATTTCTTTCATAGTTGGTGTAATATATATTTCGCTATTAGGATAATCACGCTTAATAATTGCAATTACTGGAAGATTTGTTTGTTTTTTAATGGCTATACAATCTGGTACAGAGTTGCATCTAATCGCTTTTGCTCCACCTTCTTTTGCAGCTTGAGCCATTTTTGCCATGATTTCTGCTCCATGTAATGGTTCATCTTCAAGCGCCTGACAAGATACGATTAAATGGTGATATATCTCATTTAAGAAATTATTTTTTTTCATACTTACTTCTCCTTGCCCATACTTTTTTATACGGTGAGAATGGGAATTAGCCAAAATTCACTTTTAAGTCGATCCCACATTCAAACATTCGATTCCATGGGGCATATGTTTTTAATTGTTCTATTTTTACATGTTGAAAAGAATGAACAAATTCCTTATTAAAAGAGTTTTGTAATCGTTTATCTCTCTCTTGATTAACAATATCTGCCTTACTTTTAAGATCAAAATAATTCAGGTCATGTTTTGGCAAATAATCAGAAACCATCTGCATACGTATTTCAGTTTGATATAAAAAGTCATCTAATAAATGATAGATAATATTTTCTTGTATTTTATTTGAATGACCAAATTGACCAATGACACCTTGAGAAATAGTTGTACCTAACGTATTACAATTCGTATTCCATCCCTTATAAGATAACAGTTTACTTAGAATTCCTTCGTTATCCATCAACCTAATTAATTCATAATCGCCACCGTTAGCAAAAGCAGAATCTGCGACGATTACATGCTTTTTTTGGTCAATATATTTTTTTATTTGCTCAACAAATATCAACATATTTCGAAAGCTTGAATAAGTTACATCTCTTTCAGTCTGATCCCAAGCTTCTTGCATTACTCGTCCTGGAACGTTGTAGGCTAGAATCAAATCAGCATCATCTGGACGTTCTGCCAATCGACATCCTGCAGCATAAATATAAGACTTCATACTTTCAGCAAAAGGTCGATCCTCATACATTGGAATAAGTGTAGGTCCAAGTGTACTGCTCCAAATTGGATAAATTTTTGGTTGATAACCTTTCATCTCGTTATAAAGACGAGCAAGCAATGTTGCTCCTACCTCGTCGGCACCTGGATAAATTAATACCTGTTTATACAAACGCAATTGTTCACGTTTAGAAACAACTACCTTTTGATCCATTGCTGTATAACCAAATTCCGCACTATCATCTTGAGGAATAACTAGAAAAGAGATCACCTCTTCCTTCACTAAATCAAGGACATATTCGTTCACCTTGGAATTGAAATGTCTTCTCTTCTCATAGTCTTCTACAAAGTTTTGGGGTAACGTATTTTGAATTTCAGCTAATTGATCTTTTTCTTTTGCAGACAGTTGGACACGTCTGCTTTTATCATTTAAATAAGCTTGTAAATATATTTCCTTTCCCCAATCTTCATAGTAATCTGGTTCCTCATCACTGGAGCTATATCTAGGTGTACGCATAATCATGTTCGATGCATAGATAGGTAGATCCAAATTCTTTTTACGTAAATCCCTTAAACGGTTCATCCACATAATTGCTTTCTCTTCTGTTAAATCATGTAACCGTGAAGGGATTAAACCACCATATATGAGCATGTCAATACTAAGGATAATCGCATCAGATCGAGTTGCCTCGTTATCAATCCATTCCCATATTTTTTCCGTGTCCGAAGGGGTTTTTTTATTTCCAAAGAATTCATTTGGTGGTAAAAGTAACTCTATATCTTCAGATGTATTTGCAATTCTCTCAACGATATGGGTATTACATGGTCTTTCATCAATGGGTACATAAAGAATTTTCATGCTATTCTTCCTCCTGAATCTAATATTCCAAGTCACATATTAAGCTTTAGCGTTACTAGATTCACGAATTTTTTTATAATTATTATTTTGTAACTCCTTGAATAAAACTTCTAACAAAAATAAAATAGAGGCTTCACTAATGGAGCCCTTAAAATTTTCAACATCATCTTTAGATGGTAGTAGCAAGGATAAATCGGATATATTGGCTATTGGTGAATCTTGCTGACTAGTTATTCCAACCGTCGTGCATCCAATTTCGCTTGCGAATTTCAACATCTCCATAATCCTTTTATCATATCCTGATAAACTTAACCCTACAACAATCGTTTGAGGCTTTAGAATATACTTAGACATGTCCATTTCATATTTACTTGAAAAAGCATCTACCGAGATACCGTATTGCATCAGTTTATATTTGGTCAATTGATTCACATATTCCATCTCGCCAGTACCATACAGAAAAAGTCTATCTGATAAGGCAAATTGATCCTTTAACGTTGCAATATCTAATGTATTATTCAATGTTTCCAATCTATTTAATATATCAACATAACCTTGTTTTACTTCCACCAAAGTACTTGTATCTGCTTTATCATGTATACGAGTACCAATAATCGTCTCTTTTGCCATTAGACGGAGTTTACTATAAGATCCAATGTCTAACTTTTTGCAAAATCTTGTAATCATCGATTCAGATACGTCGATCTTTTGTGCCATTTCTGAAATGGTGTTATTAGGAACATCATTCATATTTTTCATGATGTAGGTTGCAATCGTTCTTTCCCCTTTTGTCAATTTATGCCTGTTCGATTCAATCAATGTGGTAATTTTATTAAAAGGCTGCATAGATTCCTGTAGCAAGAAGAAGCGTAACGCTCCAATCATACCAGCATCATTCAAGTTTCCGGCAATTTCTATTTTTGTTTTCTTTAAAATTGCTGGAATGATATCTTTCTTCAATTGTTTCTTAATTAACGGATATAAATAGTCTCTTTGATTGGTAATTCCACCGCCAATGACAATCATTTCTGGATTCATCATATAGGCAATTGTTGCAATTCCTTTTGAAAGATAGTAAACCATCCTGTCTATTTCTTCTATACAAATGACGTCACCTTTACGTGCATTCTCAAAAATGATTTTTCCGTCAATACTTTCTTCGGCGACCTCTTTTCTTCTTGCCACATTCTTTATTAAAATTCTAGTGGATGCTAATTCTTGAAATTGGTCCCCTTCAATAGGGATATATCCGATTTCACCACCACTATAACTGTGACCAGTGTGTAGTTTATTATCAATGATATAACTTCCACCAATTCCGGTGCCTACGGTTAAACAAAATAAACTTTTTGCATCTCTTCCTTTTCCAATCCAAGATTCAGCTAAACCTGCACAATTAACATCATTTTCCACTTCAACAGGTAATCGGAAATAAGCTTCTAACTCTTTTTTTATTGGGGTACCAGTATATTCAGGAATGAGCGAGGATGCATACAAAATTTCCCCTTTTTTAGAATCGACCTGTCCAGCAGTACTAATACAAATCCCACCGATCGAATAACGCTTTATCAGCCCATCACCGATCTCTTTTACCTTCCTTAAAACCTCTGGGCCTCCAAATTCTGCTTGAGTAGCTGTTTCATTTCTTTCTAAAAAATTACCTTTATCAGTAAGTACTCCATATTTTATTAACGTACCTCCTATATCAAATGCTATAAATTTTCTCATTGAACAAAACTCCCCTTAGGTCTGAATATCATTACCCTTTTACTGCTCCTTCTGTTACACCAGATATAAAGTGCTTTTGTAACCAAATGAAAATCAACAAACTTGGAATAGTCGTTAAAATTGAAGCAGCACTAATCAATTTTAAGTTTCCGCCATCAAAATTTTGTGACATTTGTGCTAACCCGATCGACAACGTATACATGCTACTTTCTGTTGTATTGATTAAAGGCCACAAATAATCTCCCCAAGTAAACGTAAACGTATAAATAGCTAACGAAATAATCGTAGGTTTAACGAGAGGCATAGCCACTTTAAACCAAACTTGAAAACGATTCGCACCATCCAAGTAGGCAGATTCCTCTAATTCCTTTGGTATATTTAAAAACGCTTGACGCATAAAGTAAATTCCAAATGCAGTGGAAATTTGTAAGACTGTTAGACCGAGGTGTGTATTTCGCAGTCCAAGATCCCCAGCAATTTGAAAAAGCGGAGCCATATAAAGTTGAAAGGGTACTGTCATCGTAGAAATGATGATGGTTAAAACAATGCCTCTTCCTTTAAATTCAATTCTAGATAGAGCATACCCAGCAAGACTACTAAACAAAATATTTAACGGAACTGCAATTCCTGTTACGATAATCGTATTCCATAAAAACGTTCCGAAATTTGCCTTATTAAATGCATCAATAAAATTCGTTATAGTTGGATCCGTTGGTAATAAACCGTCATAAATCCCTTGACTTGGAGCCTTCAAAGCAATAAACAAAGTATACATAAAAGGACCCACGGTTACCAACGTAATACCAATCATTACGACATAGATGAATATTTTTTTACCTGCCTTTGTTTTCATTTTTTCAACTCCTTAAGCCCGCAAATCATCTTCACGTTTACTCGTCAGCTTCATTTGTATCAAAGATCCTATGATTGCTAATGCCAATAAAACGATTCCTGCTGCGGATGCAATACTAACATCCAAATTGACAAATTTATCATATATATACATGACTAACGTAGTTGTTGCCCCAGCAGGACCACCATTTGTCGTCAATGCGATTTCTTCAAAAACCTTTAATCCATTAACGATTGTAAGGACCGATACTAATGTTATGGAAGGTGTTAGCATCGGCATCGTGATTTTAGTAAACTGCTGAATGCCATTTGCACCATCTATACTAGCTGACTCATACAATTGATTTGGTATTGATTGAAGGTTAGCTAAATACATAATCATATAATAACCTAACCCTTTCCACGCGGTAATAAATGCCACAGCAATCAATGCGGTTGTAGAATTAGTAAGAAAGTTTATTGGCGAATCAACAATCCCAAGTTTAACTATTAAAGTCGACAGAAGACTTTCTTGTGAATATAGCATTTTCCACATTAATGCTGTAACAACAATTGGTGTAACGACTGGAACATAATATAAAACACGAAATAATCCAACCGTCCTAAGTTTTTGATTGACAAGAACCGCCAAAATCATTGGTAGAAAAATATTCATTGGAAGCACAATAACGACAAACAGGATTGTATTCACAAAGGCTTTCCAAAACATATCATCTGAAAATATTTCTTTAAAATTATCTAAACCAACAAATTCACTCGTATCGGCAATAATTTTATAATCCAACACACTCCAGCGGAACGCTTCAATAATCGGTATAATTAGAAAAGTCATCAATACTATGATGGACGGGAGTAAGAAAAGCCAAGGTGTTAAATGTCGTATCATTTTTCTCTTAGTTTGTGTGAAAGAAGTTTTACTCACCTTATCCCCCCTTATAAGATTAGAAAGACTGGAACAAAAATGTTTTTATCAAATAAAACTTGAACGTAACAGCCGCAAATAATCCGCTCCAAAAATATACTTCTCGCATCCAAAGGCAGCTGGTAAGCCTCCTACGCTCCCGGCATCTAGGGTCGATGACATCAAAGGAAGTGACGATTGTCACCAACCTCATACAGGCGAACTAAGGGGTCTACCAATGCTTTTCTCTCGCAGGACTCTACCCATATTTCCTCGGATTAATGTCGTGCATTGTTCGTCATTAGATTTGATCATTTTAATTTTGTTCCAGTCCCATTACTTTATATTAAAATGTTGGCTGAATATCTGTCTTCTCAAAAGATTCGTCCCATTTTTCTGCTATTTTTTGTAGTGCTTCTTCAGGAGTTAACTTACCTTGTAAGTTTTCTACATAAGTATTTTTTACAACTTCCCGCAGTTCTGCACTGTTTTCAATTGGTGGAATGAGTGATTCAGCACGCTCTAAGGACTTAGCTGCTTCAAGCATTCCTAATGCTTTCGGAGAGTCTCCTGGATCTGTAAAATACGCATCTTCCAATGAAGCTTTTGTTGATGGTAAAACTGTACCAGCAATCTTAGCAAATTCAAGCTGATTTTCTGCATTTGTGACAAATTCAGCTAACGCTATTGCTGCATTTTGATTGTCTGATTTTGCCGGAATTGAAAAATTCATGACAGCAACATTCATCCTTGCATCCAGGTCATTCAATGGTTGACCAGCTTTAGAAACTTCATAAATGTCGGGTGCTCCAGATTCAATCGGTCCTAAAAACGTTACACCCGATTCCGTTAATGAAAGATTGCCAGCCATAAATAATTCTTGAGCAGTAGAGAAAGTACCTTCTGCATTTTCCTGAGGCATAATTCCTTCTTGATACATTTTTTGCGTTAATGAAAAGAATTCAACTATATCTTCATTATCTTGTAGAACCGTTTTCCCATCTTTAACAATTGGTTCTCCATCTGCAAGGGTTAGCATCTTTTCCATTACAGTATCCCCTTCGTTAATAATCTGGTAAAAAGAAGGTTTTCCTGTTTTTTCTGTTATCGATTTTGCAGTTTCATAGATTTCTTGAGTGTTTGATGGTACTTCTGTAATACCGGCTTGTTCAAAATGATCGTTGTTATACCAGCTAACAGTTGTTGTCAAATACCAAGGTAAAGCATAAAGACCGTCTTCGAAATACCCTGCATCAAAAGGTCCTTCTAAGTATGAATCTTTTGCTTCGTCAGTAACTAAATCCGACAACTCCAATAATCCGCCCTGGGAAGCAATGTTTACCATGTAACGTGGAGCCAAGTTAACTACATCTGGTACATCATCCCCAGTTAAGGAAGTTAATACTTTCTGTTCTATATCGTTTTGCGGAATGTCTTCTATAATGACGTCCACATTTGGATGAAGATTTTCAAACTCTTTCTTAATATCTTCAAAATAACTATCAAACGGTTCTCCCGCTAAAGAAGCTGTCCACATTACGACCTCACCGGAAAGTTCATCGGATGAATCCGCTTCTTGAGTATTATCATTACTCGTTTCTTTTTTACCGCCACAACCTATCAATCCAATCGCTAGGATCCCAATTAGTAAACTAAGTAATGTTATTTTTCCCCTTTTCCCCATCTAATCCTTCCTCCTTGTTTTAAAAAAAATTTCTATTTTTATATTAGAAAGCGTTTTCCTTAATTTATTTTACTTAAAACTTTATTACTTTTCAAGTGTTTTTAAAAATTATTTTTATTTATATTTTAATTTTAAAAATTATTTCCTACAAAAACCAAAAGAAATCCTACCTTCAACTAAGTAACAGAAGGTTTTTATCGATGTGACGTAAGTGAAAGCAATAGTGTTGTGATAATTAAGTTTTTTATATTCTATTTAATGTAAAAACAGCTTAATGATAACAACATTCTCCACAGTCACTAAAATCACTCTTACTTGATTAACAAGGGCTACTGAACAACTAAAATGTGTTTTATCTTACCGTTTATTCCGCGAAATGTGATATGCATTCCGCGGGCACGGCTTCTTACCTTACAATTGTTTAGTATCCCCTAACTAATATCTAGAATGATCAGTTTAATCCTGGAATCGTATGAGGTGCAACTGTTTCTTTGGTGAATACTTCTTCTAATAAAGGCCACCAATCGTACATTTCAATATAAACCAAGTCAAACAGCATGACTCCATGTGTTTTACTTTCGGTCATCCGAATAGCTTCTTTAAATGATTCTGGTCGATCCTGATAATCAAGTAAATATAAACTTCCATAAGTAAATGTTTCATAGTTCGTTACTTCCATGCTGAGATCAGCTGCCCCTTCCACACTATACCAATATGGTAATCCTTTAGCATCTGATTCCTCGATTGTCACATCACCATAATAAAGACCAGTCATCAAAAAGTCCAAATGATCTGCATAACCTGTTTCGTGATAGTCTGGAGTAGCCCACTCATAATCTGGTTGATAATTCTTACTTCCCCAGTTGACACCTTCACTATAATACAAGGGATGCCATGATCCTACATAAGTATTGAACAAAACATCCGAATTCTGTGATTTAACCAATTTACTAGTTTCTTCGAAGTATTTTTCAATATTAGCTGCACGCCACTTAATCCATTCCTTGTAATGTTTTCCGGGAACAGTCACTTTCTTATTATCTTCAAATTTTACTGTAAAAATATCTTCTGGCCAGTTAGTAACCTTTTGACCTATTTCTTTTTCAAATTCCGTACGACTTAAATCACTAAAATCTGTATAAATATTGTTATACCGTGCACGATCCAATGTTATTCCATCTATATCATAATTGGTTACAAGCTCACTGATAATATTCCATGTAAACTGTTGTACCTCTGGATTAATCGGATTCATAAAGGTTTCTGTTGCATTTGTCTCTGAAGTTGGACGTAGATCTGATTGAACTTGTGAAATATCTATTTCTTCATTTATTTGAATATTATCCAGTACCCACTGACGAGCTTTTCCATGAGCAGATATCAAGTATCCATTTTTAGGAACAGTCACTTCTTGCTCTCCAATTGTATTACGGTCAATAATTTCCGTAACAATTCCATTTTCAACTTTTACCTCAATCCCCCAACGATTAGCGGGTGAAATCGTATTATTTTCAGGAGTGTAAATAATTAGTTGATCACTATTTCGTGTAATATCGAAACCAGCTATAGAATATTTATTTTCTTCACTATCGGTAACTACACGCGTAACATCGTAAACTACTGTCTGCCATTCTGGGTTTTCAATAGCTGGACCTTCAGCGTACTGATTACTACCTGCAGCAAATGTATTGATGTTAAGATGAACTTCTAAGTCATATTTCTTTGCTTCGCGCACTACATTTTCAATTAAATCAAAATCAGCTGGATAACCTTGATATTTAGGATTCTTAGATGTACTCAAATGTGGTGAATATTCACTTGGATAAGGCACAAAGCCAGTTGAACTTTTGACATCTAATACAATCGTGTTAAAATTTGCATCTGCAGTTTTAGAGATAATATTAGCAACCTTCTCTGGAGTGTTCAGGTTTTCAAGGTTTGCACTTAAATCATACCAGAGAATACGCGCTTTCATATTTTTGTTTTTAATCAAGTTTCGTTTTGCATTATCGTTAGCTTTTGCTTCTATGGATGAAATGCCACCTAATGAAGTAAACAATATAACTGTTGAAAGAAAAAATATTAATATTCTTTTTAACAATGGTTAACACTCCTAATTTTTATGATTATAGTCTTCCCCTAATTACCGCAGCCTCTCCTTTGCGTACGGCGAATTACTAGATTAATGGATTTTCCAAGGCATTATTTGTTTTTGCTTTTGTACTTTTTTCATAAGAATAATATGAGCTAGTAAATACCTCCCTTTGTAAGTGGGAGGATGCCTAGAAAATCTTTTAAAATCAAGTTAAGTTACTTCCAAACAAGATATCTTTCGAATAGTTTTAATTACTTGAAACATTATCGATATAAGCATGTTTTCAATTTATAATAAAACCTCCCCCATATATTCAAATTTATCTAGGAAAACGCTTTCTTAAAATGATTTTACAAAATTAGTTGTAATATATCAATTAATTTTGAAAATTTTTTTTATTTTTATTAATAGAATAGAAATTATTTTCGTAGATTTTTTTTGAATTGTTTTCAAAAAATGATTCACTACATCTGTAATAGGGGATTCTTTTCTTGTCTATTTTTAAAGTTACCTATTAATGAGGACGTAATTCTTCCGAAAGATTTTGCTTTGCAACATCCAAATAACTATTTAGATGTTTTATATCAAGGTATTCCAAAAGCCCTTGATGAAGCAAATATAACAAGTGAAGATATTACTGGTATTGGAATAACATTTACCTCTTCAACCATGATGGCTGTAGATAACCAATTAAATCCCTTATGTTTATATAAGGAACATGAAAATAATCCTCATGCTTGGGTTAAGTTATGGAAACACCACGGAGCACAAAAAGAAGCAGAAGAAATTTACAGCCTTGCAAATGGTCGTGAAGAGAAATGGCTTCAATCATATGGTAATCATGTGTCTGCTGAATGGTTTTTACCTAAGTGCTTGGAAACATTCTACAAAGCTCCAGAGTTATATGACGAAGTGAATTTATTTATTGAAGCAGGTGATTGGATTGTTTCAATCTTAACTGGCGAGGTTATTCGTAGTAATTGCTCACTTGGCTTTAAAGCATTTTGGAATGAAGTAGATGGATTTCCAGAAGATTTTCTATCAAATCTTGATTATAATTTCAGTAAAACAATCAAATCTAAATTATCTGGGAACATTATGAATGTGGGTAATAAGGCAGGTAATTTAACAGAACAAATGGCGAAGAAAATTGGTCTCTCTGCGGGCATTCCAGTTGCAGTATCAATTATTGATGCTCATTCTTCACTTCTAGGAATTGGTGCTTTCGAGGATAAGCAATTAACTATGGTAATGGGGACATCTACCTGTCATTTAATGTTAAATGAAAAGAAAAAGTATGTTACTGGTATTTCGGGGGTAGTTAAAGATGCAATTATTCCCGGATTGTATGCATATGAAGCGGGACAATCTGCAGTTGGCGATCTATTCTGGTGGTACAGCCAGCAAATTCCTGAAGCCTATACACAAGAAGCAATTGATAAAAACATCACTACTTTTCAGTTGTTAGAAGAAAAAGCAAAAACACTCCAACCTGGTGAAAATAGTTTAATTGCTTTGGATTGGTTTAATGGAAACCGTTCTATTCTCTCAAACTTCGATTTAAGCGGAATGATTTTAGGAATGTCCTTGGATACGACTCCTGAAGAAATTTATCGCTCACTTTTGGAAGCTTCCGCTTTTGGTGCAAAAGTCATTATTGAAACATATGAAAAAGCAGGTTTAGCCGTTGAAGAAGTGTTTGCCTGTGGTGGTTTGCCACAAAAAAATGATCTTTTAATGCAAATTTATGCTGATGTGCTTAATAAAAAAATTAATGTTTCCGCTACAGACCATGCTTCCGGTATTGGAGCAGCCATATTGGGCGCGGTGGCTGGAGGTTCTTTTCTTAGTCTTAATGAAGCAGTACAAAAAATGAAGCAACCTTTTAATAAAATTTATGTACCTATAGAAGACAATGTTAAAAAATATAGTAAATTATTTGAAGTTTACAAGCAGATCCATGATCTATTTGGAGTAAAACATCCCTATATAATGGAAGAAATTAAAAAACATTCCTTAAAGAATCCATCGTAGCACTAACTTTATAAAAATCGTGATTAATTATAGTTCTGTTAAGCCTAACTACTCCTCATTCTCCTTGTTTTATTAGCCAGAACAGCATAATATCATAGTTTTAAGAAGACTATCCCTTAACCAAAAATCTCTCTTTTGAATAAGGGATAGTTATTGATCAATTCATTGGAACATGAAAGTCACCCGTTCAGCTTTGCTAACATATTCGGAACTCCATACTTACTTTGCAAAGAGGAAGTTATCTATGAAAACTAAATAATTTCTTTTTAAAAGTTTAGCACTTTCTTAGGCAGAGAAATTCTGATTGTTACTTTTGGATTGACTAGCTGAGAAACTTTTATATCCCCACTTATGCTAAGCAATCTATATGCATCGTTAAATGATATTTTATGCCTCTCCATTAAAAGCGTAATCACATACTTCATACATTCGCGCACAGCTGTATAAAAATCTTGATCACTATAAATTATTTTAATACGATCTTCCGTTTCGACAATCGGAGTGATCGTATCTACCTCATTTACTTTTCTTACTCTTAATAATACTCTTCCTCCTATTTCTATCCCTGAACCGTTTAATTCCCCATCCCCCATTGCTGCATGCAAGTCTCCTAAGGCGAGCAAGCCTCCATCATGAAAAATTGGTAGATAAAGTGTATTCCCTACTGTAATATCCTTCGTATCTAGGTTTCCTCCATGAAAACCAGGTTCAACGCAACTGATTGAACCTTTTTTAGGGGCTACACCAATCACACCGATCATTTTATTTAAAGGAACATGGATTTTATTTGCCAATATCGCGTGATCTTTTTTGATCGGTAATAGTTTAGTTTCATATCCTGTTATTTCATTTCCTAACAATCCACCATTAGGTCGCGTCACCATTACTCCTTGTTCGTCTAAATCAATCTGCAGAATATCTAATGCAATGGTATCTCCTTTTTTTACATTATTAATATAAATCGGTCCGGTTGATCCATTGGTTTGAAGGTCAGGAAAGTCGGATCTCAAATCTTTCTCTGTTTTCAAATTTCCTCCATAACAATCTAGTGTTTCCACCATAAACACTTCATTTAAATCTACATGAGCAATAGACTCATGGGCACTATCAAAAGCGTAAATATAATTGTCTTTAATAATCTTCAATACCTTTTCTCCTTTCAAGTAACTTCTCAATGTTGTCATCAAAATAAAATACAGAATTGAGCAATGCCCGGATACCAAGAGCAACTTGCTCATAATCTGTCCACTCCTCCGGACAGTGGCTCTTTCCGTCTTTACTCGGCACAAAAATCATTCCTACAGGAGCTATCTTTGATATTTGTACGCCATCATGACCTGCTCCACTGCTTAAACGCAATGTGTTTCCAACTTTACAAGCACTCATTTCCAGTCCTTCAATGATTGCATCATCTATCTTAATAGGTTTAACAGCTGATATATTCTCAAGGCTGATTTCTATACCTCTTTTCTTTTTTACTTCAGCACTTTTTTGATTTATTTTGTGAGAAATTCTATCCAAAGTCTTATCATGAATCGATCTTATTTCGACATCAAAACATACACTTCCTGGGACGATGTTAGGCCCATTCGGTTCGACGTTTAACCTACCAACAGTCCCGACAACGGAAGCATCGTAATCTTGATTACAGATTTCTTCTATTGCAAGTACGATTTCCGATGCAGCAGTTAAAGCATCCTTTCTGTGACTCATTGGAGTTGTACCAGCATGGTTTGGTTGGCCGATCACTTCTATCCTATACCGTCGAATTCCTACAAATCCCGTTACTATACCAAAGTCTTTTTTACTTTTTTCCAACAAGGGACCTTGCTCAATATGTAATTCCAAAAATAAAGAAATATCTCCCTCTTTAAGAGCCTGCTCTTTAATCTTTTCGGGATTGCCACCAATTGACTTCATTCCTTCTTTCAAACTTTTTCCATCAGGACCCTTTCTATTTAATTCGTTCTTTGTTAAATTCCCGACCATTCCTCTACTACCAATTGTAGATATTCCAAATTCACTTGCTTCTTCTGCCGTAAAGTCTACTATTTTTAAGCTATGTAGCAAGCTGAAATTATTTTGTTTAAGATATGAAACTATTTCTAAACCTGCGATAACTCCTATTTGGCCGTCAAACATGCCTCCTCCAACAACTGAATCGGTATGAGATCCAATCATTATTGGTGGTAAATTACTATCTATTCCTTTTAAAGTACCTATAATATTGGAAGAAGCATCAATTTCCACCTCTAAATTAAGGCTCTTCATTTCATTTATTAACCAATCTCTACACTCCATATTCCATTTCGTAAAAGGCCTTCTTGTATAACCAACTTTACTGTCATCAATAAACTCTGATAAGATTTTCAGTTTCCTCTTAACATCTAAGTGATTTATTTTGTATCTGTTCTCCATTGTTATCACCTGTTTTATACTATTTTTATTTATCTAGAAAACATCATACCTGGTAACCATGTAGATAATACAGGAAATAAAATAAGTATAATCAACAATATTAAATCCATGATTACAAATCGAGTGACTCCTTTAAATGTTTCACTGGTACTTACTCCAGCAGCTCCTGATGCTACAAAGACATTCAATCCTACAGGAGGCGTAACCAATCCGATTTCAGAAGTCTTAGTCACTATGATTCCAAACCAAATCGGGTCAAACCCTAAAGACATCATTAAAGGAAAAGTAAGTGGTAATGTTAAAATTAAAATTGCTGCTTGATCCATAAAAACTCCCAAAACTAAATATAAAACAATGATCAGAGCTAAAACTGTCCACTTGGAAACTCCCGATGCATCAACATAATTAATTAAATTTTGAGTTACTTGGGTAGCAGTTAAAAAGTATCCGAAAATCATTGCACAAAAGATGATGGTCATAATCATAGCAGTTGACCTTAATGCACGTTTAAAGGCATTCTGTGTATTTTTAACCTTCAGTCTTCTCATTAACAATGCTACAACTAAAGTGGCAAACGCCCCTAATGCCCCGGCCTCCGTCGCCGTAACGAAACCAGAATAAATACCCCCAATTACAACAATTATTAAAACAAGCATTGGCCATATATTTTGTAAACTATGCATCCTCTCACGTAAAGGGGGTTTTGATGGGGTTTTGGGTGCAACATCCGGTTTTGTTTTCACCCAATGCAAAATAGTAACAATATATCCCAAAGCTGTAATGATACCTGGAATAATTCCTGCTATTAGAAGTGAACCGATTCCTGTATCTGTCAATATTCCAAAAAGAATCAAGGTAATACTTGGAGGAATCATTATTGCCAATGTGCCCGAAATGCTTGTAACTCCCATTGCAAATCTAGTTTTATAACCAAATTTTTTCATTTCAGGAACTGCAGATGATGCTAAAGTAGCAGCTGAAGCTGTACTAGATCCACTCACTGCACCTAAACCAGCTCCGGCAAGAACCGTAGCAATTCCTAAACCACCCGGAAGATGTCCGAACCATTTATTGGAAGCATAAAAAATGTCCTTTGTAATCCGACTTGCCGTCATCAACTCAGCCATTAGAATAAACATTGGGATAGTGGTAAATAAAAATACAGAGACCGAATCATATGGAGTATTTTGTAAAATTCCTAATAATAATTCCGAACCACCAATTAAAAATAATCCAATTGCCCCAGTAATCCCTAAAGCAAAAGCAACTGGCATTCCTGTTATCAAAAATAATAGTAAAATAAAAATGGTGATAATAACAATCATGGAAACACCCCTTTTTTGGTAAATAATTCAATGTCAAGTATTATCAGGCTCACTGATATCAATCACTTCTTGCTTAATTCCCAATGCTGAATTAATCGAATGGATTAATAATCTTAGACAGAATAAGTAGGAACCAATAGGTACCCAAACCCAAGAAAGCCATGTAGGCCACGGAATAAGCCCAGAAGAAGTATATTGATTTATGAATGCCTCATACGTAACACCCATCGATTTATAACCAATTAAAAACATCAATACCGCCGCCAATAAGGAATAGATCACTTCAAAGAATCGCTGAAGCTTTTCTGGCATCTTTTCAGTTAATAAATCTATTTTGATATGACCATTTAACCGCATAACATAACTAATACTAAAAAATACGATAATGACCATTAAATACTTTTCTGAAAAGTGATAAGCACCCGTAAGCGGGCTATTAAAAACATATCTTAGGAAAGCGTCGAGAGCAGTAATGAGCATCATGATAAACATAGCAACTTGAGCTATAAAAAAAATAGCGCTATCAATCTTATCGACTATCATGTTTATTTTTCGCATATGAATGTACCTCCTATCAATCTAAATAACCGAATAAAGTAGGTTACTGATCCCTCAGTAACCTTTGATAACATTCACTCTTTAAATTCATTATTATACTGAATAAATTTATCCAAGATTTCGGAAGCAGGCAATCCACGCTGATCTAAATTCTTAGCCCATTCTTCATTTAAAGGACCTAATGAATCATTCCATTTTTTCAGTTCTTCTTCAGGAATATCATAAAATTCAACTCCCAACTCAGCATATTCCTGCATCAACTCTTTCTCTGCATCCATATAACCTGTTGATAACATCTCAATCGCCTCTTCACTTGCTTGGCTAACTGCTTCTTGTACATCTTCCGGCCAACTGTTCCATACTTCTTCATTCACTACATACATGATTCCAAAGGATGATAAAGCAGCATTCGTAGTTGAATATTTAACTAATTCTTCCAACTGATACCCCGACCAACTTATAATCGATAACAAAGCCCCATCAATCGTACCCCTTTCCCAGGCGGTATATATTTCAGGAGCAGTTGTAGAAACAGGCGATGCCTCCCAATATTGAACAAGGTTTTCTTGCAAGCCCCCAGAAGTACGGATCTTTAATCCTTTAAAATCATCAATCGTTTCAATAGGGTGTGTGGAGTTAATGATTTGATATGGATTAGTTGTAACTGCCCATAATGGCTTAACCCCATTTGGCTTTAACTCCAATTCATATAAGTCCTCTTGTACCAACTTATTGAATGCTTTTGAACCACTTATAGCATCTTGTACAATTCCAGGATTACCAGCAATAGCAGTTAAGGGTAGTTCATCTGTCATATATTGGGCTCCTACATAAGTAATATCAGCAATTTTGTTTTTAGCTGCATCAAGTAAACTAGCTTCTTTGCTTAGTTGTTCTGCAGGATAGTATTCAACTTCAATTTTACCTTCACCTAATTCTTCTATGCGCTCTATCCAAGGTTGTATCCCTAGTACAGATGTTTGATGATTTGTAGGAAACGAATCAGCAATTTTAATAACAACCTTCTCTTCACTAGCATCCTTATTTGCTTCACCGTTTTCTGCGCTTTTTGCCACTTCTTGTTTAGTTCCATTATTGCAAGCAAATAATACCAGAACCGTAGCTACTAACAATCCCATGAACAAAAACTTTTTTCTTTGCTTTAACATAACCTCATCTCCTTACTATCACTTAATTTTTATGCCCTAACTTTTCAGAAATAGATTTACTACAATTTATAATTAGTTGTGATATTTTTTTAATATCTTCACTGGAAAACGTTTGCTTGATACCCGCTATCGCAATTCCTCCAATCACCCCCTCATAGTTGAATAATGGCGCCCCAAGAGCATAAACTCCTTTATCAACTTCCTCATCACTTACTGAATAATTATTAGAACGGATAGTATCGATTTCATTTAAAAATCTATTAATATCATCTTTTTGCTCATCATGACTTTTTTCGATGTACTCCTGTAATATCTTTTTCTCTTCAAATGCAAAACATGCTTTTGCTGCGGCCCCTATATAAAATGGTATTGACTCACCCACTCCTATTTTATTATAAAAGTTAGCGCTTTCATTTCCATTGATACTTTCTATGAAAAAAAGTTTATCTTTTTGCTTAATACCCAATGTAACAGTTTTACCGGTATCCTTTGCTAGGTCTGTTATGTATGGTCGACTGATTTCATAAATATTTAAATCAGAATATACCTTTTGTGAGAGATGTATTAACCCAACCCCCAATCGATATTTCCTAGTATTCGGATTTTGTGTAATTAAATTTCTCTCAAGTAGAGAGGGTAATATTTTATAAACTGTACCTTTATTAATTCCCGTAAATCTACTTAGTTCATTTAATCCTAATTCTTCTTGTGAAGTCTCCCGCAATGCATAAATAATTGTTAAAACATTTTCAACAGATCTTAACTTACCCATTAGTCCTTCACCCCCTTGGTTGCTATACATAACCATCGGTTACCTTTTTTGTTTGTTTTATTAAACTATAAAATTAAATTATTGTCAAGGCAATTTTGAAACTTCTGATTACTTATTGAAAAGTCCTAGAACTTGAACTTTCTAAACAAATGAAAGATTGTGATACGTTACAGTGTGTCACTGTAGTAATTGAATGCTAGACCACTTTTGATAAAAAATAATTTTAAAGACAACTGTTTTCAGCAGTCTGTAATTACTAGTGTTGAAAATAGTGCGGCAGATAAATCCGCATACTCGAAGCTTAGTAAAAACTATATAGCGAATGTCGCACATTTCCCCCATTAAAAAATTTAAGACCAGTCCTCCTATGAGCTGGTCTTTTTATAAGGAAAAATCCTTATTATATTTAATCACTGACTTTCTTTCACGTGTATAAGGGTGAGCTGCTTGTTTATAAGTCTTTTGTAGCTGCTAATTCAACAATTTTTACTTTACAATAATAAACTAGTTAATTTAGCTAAGATGGAAGAATGATTCGATAGAAATGTTATAAACAAAAAAAGAACTATTAAATAAAATTAGCTTTTTAATAGTTCTTCATCTATTTAATTATTAAATAATCAACAGGAAATAGTAGAATATTTGGCATATAAGTAACGACAAGAAGCACAACAATTAATACGCCAATTTGTGGTATTAAATATCTAAACATATGTAGGACTTTAATATTTCCAATAGATGATGTAACAAATAGACATACACGTAAGGCGGGGTAACCATCCCGATTGTTTAATTCACTGCTAGAATAATTCAAAAGTGAATTGGATCGATACCAGCTGCAAGGACTAATGGTAAAAATAAAGGTGTAAAAATGGAAACAGCACTGATTGTATCAATAAACGTACTACAACTGTCCTCAGATAAAATATGCTATAATTATAGACTATAAGTATAACATTCTATATCATTCTTGATTAAATCCAGTTGTACAGATTTCTTAAGCTTTTTTATTTGTTTTTCAAAAACTAGGATCATACTTTTAATGTGATGCTAAAATGACTAATATATTAAAAAGTGATCAATACTTAAATCATTACTTTCAAAGATGTTACAGGAGACCAATATGCTAAATAAAAATGATGTTATTCCACTATATGTTCAATTAAAACGAATACTTCGATCCCAAATCCTAAATGGTGTTTTTAAGGAGATGGATCTTCTTCCATCCGAAACTCAACTCATGAAGGAATATCAAATCACTAGAACAACCATCCGTAAAGCAATAGCTGAACTCAATAAAGAAGGGCTTGTTCAACAGGTTCATGGCAAGGGAACCTATGTTAGACTTCGTGAAACAAAGGATACAGTTTGGAATTTCCAAGGGTTTTCGGATTTAGCTCGAAGGTATAACCAAAAACCAATTACCAAAGTATTGGAAAAGGAAACCTATTCTAAAGATGGAGTATATTTTTTAAAGCTGGTTCGTTTACGCGGATTAAAATCGGAAGAAACAACAACTTGGATGACCATTGATACTTCCCACCTACCTTTGAAAATATTTCCAAATCTAGAATCAATTGACTTTTCCTCCATATCTCTCTACGAATTAATGCGGGAAACCTATAACATCCACCCTCACTACACAAATTTAAACTTAAAACCAATGATGAGCACACCACTCATATGTGAAAGATTAGAGTTACAAAAAGAACAACCTCTATTAAAAGGTTCCGGCATTGTTCTGACGGAGAGTAACATTGAAATAGAACGTCTCGAAATTATTTATAGTCCAAATTTTAAGTTCAAACTTTCTCAATACATCCATTCATAAATATTACTTTTACAATAAGGCTCCTTTGAAGCATGTTAGATTAAAGCCAAAAACTAACTTAAAGAGTTATAAACTTTAATCTAACATGATTGACAATATACTAGGTGCGTTTTATACTTTAAATAACTCATACGTATGAGTGGACAAGTTGGGAGGAAGTATAAAATGAAAGATAAGATTCTAGGAACGTTATATGGATTAGCAATTGGTGATGCGTTTGGCATGCCATCTGAATTATGGAGCAGGAGAAAGGTAAAAGAATTTTTTGGCAGAATCACTACTTTCTTGGATGGTCCTGCAGAGAATGAAGTTGCGTGTAACTTTACAAAAGGACAATTTACCGACGACACAGCTCAAGCATTACTTATACTCGATGCACTCAATAAAAATAATTTTAAGCCGTCTGACAAACTTATTGCAGAAGCTTTAATTAATTGGGCAAATGACACAAACGCTTTTGACAATAACATTCTCGGACCAAGTTCTAAGGCAGCTTTAAACGCTATTAAGGTCGGTGAAGATCCTTCTGTGCACACAAAGAAAGCGTTGACAAATGGAGCTGCCATGAGAATTGCTCCGATTGGCACACTTTTTTCCAGCACACAACAAGCTGAATTAGTAAATTATGTGCGTAAAGTCAGCCAACCAACACATGCAAGTGACGTAGCAATTGCTGGTGCTAGTATGATTGCACATGCGGTTAGCTTGGCAATAGAGGATAAATCCTGGAATGAAATAATGGAATCAACTATTAGTATTTTTGATATAGCTGTTAAAGAAGGAGAAGAAACATTTTCTGCATCTATTCCTGAGCGACTAAAGTTAGGTATGGAATTTGCCGAAACATACAAAGATAATGAGGAAGTTTTTGCTCAGCGGATTTATGATGTAATAGGCTGTGGCACCTTAACAAGTGAATCAGTTCCGGCTGCATTAGCAATCGCTTATTATTGCAAAGATCCCCATAGTTGTGCCCTTTTCTGTGCAAATATTGGAGGAGATACCGATACAATTGGTGCTATGGCCACTGCTATTTGCGGGGCAAAGTCTGGATATAAAACAATCAACAAAGATTGGATTTATATGATAGATCAAAATAACGATGTACAGTTACATGATTACGCTGGGATGTTGGAAAAAGAAAGGCTAAATTGGAGGGATTCACATGGAAAATAAAGAGAAAATATTTCTGACGGATGAAGAGAAAACAGGTAAGCCAAGAGATCTCTTTTTCATTTGGTTTGCTGCTAATATGGGAATACTCGGTATTGTATATGGTGCACTCATTATAGGATATGGCTTAAGTTTCATGCAATCGATCCTCGTTGCAATTCTTGGACCATTGTCTTTTGCACTTGTAGGTTATGCAAGCCTTGCTGGAAGGGATAGTGGAGCTGTCACATTTATGCTTTCCAGAGCTGCATATGGCTTTAAAGGAAATCATATTCCCGCTTTTATTGGCTGGGCTGGACAGGTTGGCTGGTTATCTGTAAACGTTTCAACTGGAACATTAACCCTTTTGGCTCTGTTCAGCGCTTTTGGAATAAGTACTAACACCTTATTAATCGTGATCAGCTTAGCGATTTTTGCTGGCCTGGTTATTACATCCAGTTTTTTTTCACATAAAACGCTTGTATCGATTCAAACATTTTTCACGTATGTGTTCGGCGGACTAACTTTACTTGTTCTTGCTATGCTGATACCTGAAACAGATTGGAGTGCGCTCTTTTCCATGAGCAGCGGTCCTTGGTTAACTGGTTTCTTACCTGCACTTGCGTTTGTTATCGTTGGGACTGGCTTAACTTGGACTAATGCATCTGCAGATTATAGCCGTTTTCAAAAAAGAAACAACAAGTCTTCAGCAATTATCGGTAATGTAACAATAGGTGCATTCATTCCGTTATTTTTTATCATTGGCACAGGAATCTTGCTAGCCACGTCCGCACCAGAGTTATCCAGTGCAGAAAACCCTATCTTACTTATTAGTGAAATACTGCCAGAATGGATGACCGTCATTTATCTTTTCGCTGCACTTGGTGGTCTTACTCCTATGTGTTTTATTGGCTTAAAGTCTTCCAGATTGATTATGGAGACCTTTAATATACAGATGAAGGATTCTACTGCAATTACGATTCATGCAATTATTATTACATTGATCCCACTTTATGTACTTGTAGTATCAAGAGATTTCCTTGGCTATTTTGAAGCATTTTTAGGGCTTCTAGGTATTGGTTTGGCCGCTTGGGTTTCCATCTTCATCATTGACTATATATTTTTACGAAGAAAACAAGGCTATGATTCCAGGCTGCTAGAAGATGCGGAGTATAATAAAGTAAATGTAGGCGGTGTGGTAAGCTGGTTTGCTGGTGTTATTGTTGGATTACTTCTTACCTTCTTCGCTTCTACAAGCTTCGATCTACTTGTTACGTTTTTAATAAGTGGAGGACTTTATTATATCACAAATGTTTTGCGTAAAACCGATCAGTATCAGGAGGAAATTTCATGACTGGACATAAACTAAGCTTTCATCAAATAAACAGTAAGAAGAAGGCATTGATATTGGGCAGTGCTGTTATTGATGTTATCGTAACCATACCAGCACTTCCGAAAACTGGTGATGATGTGTTTGCCGGTAGTCAGGACGTCATTGTAGGCGGCTGTGCATATAATGTCGGCAACATCCTTAAACAGCTAAATGCATCCTATGATTTAATGATCCCAATTGGAAATGGTCCCAATGCTGTGCATATTAAAAAACAGATTGCATTAGATGGTCATGATCAAATGCTAAGTGATTTTAACGGAGACAACGGTTGGTGCTTATGTATAGTAGAAGAAAATGGAGAAAGGACATTTATTACTGTTCCCGGGATAGAGAATGACTGGCAGGAAGACTGGTTCGAACAAGTAAACCTTCTAGAATATGATTATATATATTTATCGGGATACTCTTTTGAAGGAGAATCAGCAAAAGTGTTGCTGAATCAACTGCAAAACAAAAAAGAGGAAACAGATATTATCTTTGATCCATCTCCGCGAGTCAGTAAAATGAATAAGACTCACTTGAACAAACTCTTGGAATTAGGAACCATTCTGCATTGCAACCGAGACGAACTTTTAGCATTAAGCGAGCAGGACGATATCGAAACCGCTGCAAGAGCAATGAATAGAAAAACGAATAAACCAGTAGTAGTTACACTCGGTAGTGAAGGAACATTATATGTAGAAAATGGTACATCAAAACTTTGTCAAGGCAGAAATGTGCCTTTAGTAGATACAATCGGTGCCGGTGATACGCATACGGCTGCTTTTATCGGAGCCTTACTAGATGAACAATCTATAGAAACAGCGTGTATATGGGGAAATGATGCCGCTGCTAAAGTTGTTCAGGTACAGGGAGCGAATGTGGAACTTTTTGAGGACGAGACATAAATACTTACTATTGAGAATGGTTTGTTAAAAATACCTTGTTTAATATGAAGATCGTGTCTATTTAGTGGCACGGTCTATTACTTGTTACCGATAATAACTTTCATCTCTTACAAACAACACTTTCAACAAAAATACAAAAAGTAAGATCCTATCTCTCCAATACATCCAATGCCCTTAAGTGGTGGCAAAAGATTACCCTATTTTGAACTGTTCAAAATCTTAAACAACCACCTGCTCTACCTAGAATACCTGAAACTATTGACGTAGATCCACCCTAGCACCAAACATTGTTACACCGACAGTTTAAGATTTTAAAATTTTCTATCGTCTCTACTTTATTTTGTGCCAAAAGCCGGCACCAACCCAAGTAACAACATATAATATTTTTTTATTCCATTTTTCCTCGGCAACTTTTTCCACCCCATCCACCCTCTCCCCTAAATAATTCCATTACAATAACCAACTAAACCCATCCATCCCTAACTTCTTATTTTTACATTTACACAAAAAAAATGTATAATAATTTTAATATATTCAAAAAATTATAATAAAAGGCAAAAGGAGATAGAATGGAATCTGTATATAAAAAAATTAAAGAGCTAAGAACGAAAAACAAAATTACGCTAGCAGAGTTATCTGAAAAAACAGGCCTCTCTATTAGCTTTTTATCGCGAATTGAAAAAGGGACGACCAATTTAGCAATTACATCATTGAAGAAAATAGCTGACGCTTATGGAATAAGTATGAATTACTTTTTTGCCGAAGAAACACGTAATAGTTACATCAAAAAGAAGGCAGACCAACAAATGGTGAAGATTGATGGGATTGATGAAAAGTTAATTCGTTTAAATGGAGAATTTACTGGAAGAGAAATGGATCCCTATTTTATTACCGTGTTGCCAAATAAAATATCATCGCAGAAGTCATTTACCCATCACGGTGAAGAATTCTATTATGTATTAGCAGGCACGATCACTTTCATCATCGATGGAGAAGACTACGAGGTTCATAAAGGAGAGTCCATCCACTTTCCTTCCCATTTACCACATAATTTTGAAAACAGAACCGATCAAGACGTTGACATGATTAATGTCGTCACACCGAAATTACTGTAATAATAGAAAGGAAGATAGCATTGCGTGTTGCAACAGATATAGGTGGTACATTTACGGACATGGTAAGTTTATCAAAGACAGGTGACATTCAAACCATAAAAACAGATACTACTGTGCCAAATTATGAACAAGGGGTCATCAATGTCATCCAAGCTTCAGGTGTTAATCCGAAAGAAATTGATATGTTTATTCATGGATCAACCGTGGTGATCAATACTTTAACAGAAAGAAAAGGTGCCAAAACAGCCTTAATTACAACAAAAGGATTCAGAGATGTATTAGAAATAGCCCGGGGAAATCGACCTGATTTATTTAATCTCCGATATAAAAAACCAATCCCTTTTGTGGAGCGATATTTACGACAAGAAGTCGAAGAAAGACTAGATTATCAAGGGAATATCATCACACCTCTACACAAAAACAATGTAAAAGAAATTGCAGCATATTTTAAAGAACGAGAAGTAGAAGCAGTCGCCATTGCGTATTTATATGCTTATATAAATCCTCAACATGAGATAGAAACGAAAGAAATCATCCAAGCACTACTTCCAGATGTAAAAGTAACCGCTTCACATGAAGTAGCAAGAGAATGGCGTGAATATGAACGGACAAACACTGCAGTCTTAAATGCTTATGTGAAACCAACTGCCTCTACCTATTTACAAAAGTTAAATAATAAATTAAACGAGATTCATTTAAAAGGGAATAAATATGTCATGCAGTCAAATGGTGGGACGACCAATTTTCAACATGCAGAGGAAACCCCTATTAATATAATAGAATCTGGTCCAGCAGCAGGAGTGTATGGTGCCGCTGTATTAGGCGAAATGATAGGCGAAAAAAACATCATTGCCTTCGATGTTGGAGGAACGACAGCGAAATGTTCCCTCATTGATAACGGAGAGATGAAGGTTGACTCTGATTATTATATTGAAAAAAATGATAAAAATGCTGGATACCCTATTAAAGTACCTGTCGTCGATATTATCGAAATTGGAAATGGTGGAGGATCAATCGCCTCAATTGATAAGACCGGAGCGCTAAAAGTAGGTCCAAAATCAGCAGGCGCCTCTCCAGGACCGATTGCATATGGAAAAGGTGGAAAAAGCCCGACAACAACTGATGCAAATTTGCTTACTGGTAGACTCTCATTAGACAACTTTGAACATAAAACTGAGATCGCCACAATTAAAGCTGCTTTTCAAGAAAAAATCGCTGATAGTTTATCGATGGAGGTAGAAGACGTAGCATTAGGAATTATTCGTTTAGCCAACTCGAATATGCTGCAAGCACTTAAACTTATCTCGGTTAGAAAAGGATATGATCCACGGGATTTCACCCTTGTAGCTTATGGCGGTGGCGGACCATTACATGCAACAGCATTGGCAAAAGAGTTAGGCATTAAAAAAGTAATCATTCCAATCGCATCTTCTGTCTTTTCTGCCTGGGGCATGCTGATGACAGATGTACGAAATGATTATATTCATACATTTAATATCGCGTTATCTAACATCAAAAGTGACAGCTTTGATGCTAAATGGAGAGATCTGGAATTAGTAGCAACCTCCTCATTAATAGAAGATGGATTTTCAGAAGAAACTATCGTGTTTTCGAAATCCGTTGATATGCGCTATAAAGGGCAAGAACATACGGTAAAAGTCCCTTATCCGGCCGAGGTATGGAATAAACAAGTAAAACGACAGATTTCTGACACATTCCATCAATTACACGAAAATAAATACGACTATAAATTAATCGATAATGAGATGGAAATTGTCAATATCCATTTGACAGCTTTCGGTAAATTGAAAAAAGATCCTCTACAAAAACGGACGTTTCACCAGTCTGATAAGACACCAATTATCGAAAAAAGAAATGTTCTATTTGAGGAAGAGGGTTGGTTATCTGTTAATGTATACGACCGAAATCTATTAGCTCTTGGACACACAGTTCAAGGTCCAGCTATTGTAGAAGAAGTAACATCCTCCACAATTTTATATCCGAATCAATCACTCATTGTTGATGACTTTGGCAATTTAATCATTACATTACATCATGGGGAGGGAAAATAAATCATGCCAAAACAAACAGATGTCTTCACATTAGAAATCGTCAAAGATTCGCTTTTAGCTATTGGAGATGAAATGTTTGAAACGCTTGCTAGAACATCAATGAGTCCGATTATTTATGAAGTACTTGATTATGCAAGTGGTATTACAGACCGACATGGTAATTTACTTACACAAGGAAATGGTGTTGCAGGTTTTATCGGTATGCTGTCGCATATGGTCGAATACACCCTTGAGAAATTCCCACGTGAAGATTTACATCCCGGTGATGTCATTATTATTAATGACCCATATGTCGGTGGAGGCTCGCATTTATCAGATGTCGGCTTAATCATGCCTGTTTTTGTAGATGGGGACATTGTTGCATTTGTCGCTAATAAAGCTCATTGGACAGAGGTTGGCGGAAAAGATCCTGGTTCCTTTAGTAATGATGCAACAGAAGTATTTCAAGAAGGGTTACAATTTCCGTGTATCAAACTAATTAATAAAGGAGTCGTTAATGACGCCTTGATTGAAATGATTAAGGCAAATGTCCGAATGCCAGATTTATCAATTGGTGACTTATGGGCACAAGTTGCGACATTAAAAACCGGGCATAAACGAATAACCGAACTTTGCGAACGTTATGATACAGAAGTTGTTTTACAATCAATTGATCGATTGCTAGATCAAGGAGAAAGATTAGCACGGGAAGCAATGAAAATACTTCCAAAAGGAACCTTTGAAGCAAGTGATTATATCGATGATGATGGCTTTGGCAATGGACCATTTCAAGTAAAAGTGAAAGTAACGATTACTGATGATCAATTTATTTGTGATTTTCGCGGTAGTCATCCACAAGTTCCTGGTCCAATTAACTGTTCTTATTCCGCATTAGTCACTGCCGTAAGAGTCGTATTTTTAAGTATTACTAATTCCGGTGATGTCGTAAATGATGGTGTATTTCGTCCCTTAGAAGTAATTGTTGATCAGGGTTCCGTGGTATCGGCAGAACGTCCTGCACCAACTTCGATTTATTGGGAAAGTGATGCACTTGGCGGAGATCTTGTTTGGAAAGCGTTAGCTCCTCATCTTCCTGAGCAACTTGGTGCTGGCCACTTTTTATCTGTATGTGCCGTTACATTATCAGGTATTAAACCGGAAACTGATGAACCTTTTCTCATTGTGGAACCTTCTGTCGGAGGTTGGGGAGCAGCTACAAATCAGGATGGAGCAAGAGGTCAGTTTTGTATCGGTGACGGAGAAACATATAATGTTCCAGTTGAAATAGCCGAAACAAATTATGGTGTGATGGTAGAAGAATATGCCCTCCGCAATGATGGTGCCGGTGCTGGCACAAATATCGGTGGTTCAGGCGTCATCCGTTCTTATAAAGCTATGTCTGACGGGCAACAAGTATCTGTTACATTCGGAAGAAATAAATTTCTCCCTTGGGGTGTAAATGGTGGTAAAGATGGCTCTGCTAATGAATTTTATGTAGAAAAAGCAGATGGGACAGTGAAAGGTCCTTTTAGTATTTATGCAAGATATCCACTAAATAAAGGTGATATTGTTAAATTATATACTGGAACGGGTGGCGGATACGGCAGTCCACTTCATCGTCCGATAGAACAAATACAAGCTGATGTAAAAAATGGCTATATTGCCTTAAAAGATGCTAAAGAGATATTTGGTGTCATATTAGACCCGGGTAATTTTTCTTTAATAGAAATATCAGATGAAAGAAAACAATTACAAAAACAAAGTGGAGGTGGAAATGATCGATAATCAACATGAAATAATTAGAGATAATACAGTAACGAGAGACGAAGCTATTGATCCAGTACCACTCGAACAACGAGGTCATTGGATTGGTCCATTTTCTGTCAATGCTGGATTAGAATTTACAATTCCCGTTTTAACGACAGGTGCCTTACTAATTGGAAGTTTCAGTTTATGGATGACGACGTTAATCCTAGTGATCGCCTTAGTCATCACATGGATTGGAAATGCATTAAACGGTTATATGGGGGCAAAAACAGGCAGACCATCTACTGTCATAGCAAAATCTTCTTTCGGCAACATTCAGGCCCGATTTGTTGTAGGGATAAATATTATAATCGTTTGTTTATTTTGGTGGGGTCTCCAAACCCATGTCGCAGGTGATGCGATTGCTGCCATCGTTGGGGTGTCAAAAGAGCAAGACCCGTTTTTATGGGGAATTATCGTCTTAATCGTAGGGATCACATTTGCGATTCCGTCTATTCTTGGATATGAATCGATGAAATGGACCGATTATATCGCGGTTCCCGCAGGCCTTCTATTAGTGATCGTTGGGGTGTACCTTGCCATTAAAAACATTGGTTGGAGTGGTATTTCTTCTTGGAGCCCTACTCCAACGTTGACTGTAATTGGTGCGATTTCGCTCGTCATTAGTGTGAACATTTCACAATGGATTAGTTCCGCAGATTATACTCGTTATGCTAGACCAGTCGTAAAAGATAACTTAATTATTCCCTTAGGTATTGTTGGTGTAGGCTTCCCCCTATTTTTAGTTGGGGCGATCATGTCAATTGGCATTGGTGAAGCAGACATTGTTACCGTCATGTTAGCATTAAATTTTCCAGTATGGGGTTTTCTTATTTTATATTTAGCTACGTGGACAAGTCAATTAGTGAATAATTACAGTATGGGACTAGCTTTAGCAAATATGTTTAATATCAACTCTGGAAAGGGACGAGCCATATTAACATTGTTAGGAACTGTTGTAGGCTTAGGACTTGCTATGACCAACGTTGTATCCCAATTGGAGAACTTCCTATATATTATCGGCTTAACAAGTCCACCTGTAGCGGCAATTATGTTTGCAGATTACTTTATTATCCAAAAACAACAATACAGGGAAAGTGAGAATTGGAACTGGGTTGCAACATGGACAATGCTAATCGGGTTTGCCTTCGGTTATTTGACACAATATGTCATCCCATTCGGCATGCCATTACTACAATCCTTTTTCATGACAGGAATTTTGTATTATATCGGGATGAAAATGAAACATCGGAAGAATGAAATGGAGAATATCACGTAATAAAAAAGTGTTGCCAGACCACCTCTCAGTCTGCAACACTTTTTTATTTTCCTATATCATCTGTTCCTAATAATTTCACTTCAAAGTATAGTAAGTTGCTCGTCATTTTCATTTTTTGTTTTAACTTCTAGCACTTATATTTCCTTAGTTTCCCCGAGCGAGATCGTAGTCTATCACTTCCAATTATTGAAACTAAAAAACCAAACCCTAAAGGAAGAATAACGATCACTCTCAACTAGACATCAAACTAATCCCCTTTAGAAATTTTTCTTTCCAAAGGGGAAATAAAACTGAATGAAATATATACCATCTTTTAACTCTTCATAACGTCATTAATCTGCTTCAAAGCCCAATCCAGGTCTTCTTTTTTAATAATTAAAGGTGGCGCAAATCGAATGACATTATCATGTGTTTCTTTACATAATAAGCCTTTATCCTTTAATTTTTCACAATACGGACGTGCAGATTCGGTCAATTCCATTCCAATAAATAAACCTTTTCCGCGTACTTCTTTAATGATCGGGTTATCGATTAGTTGTAATTCGGATTTAAAGTACTCGCCGAGTTCCTGAGAACGTTCCGCTAAATTTTCATCTACTAAAACGTCAAGCGCGGCAATGGAAACTGCACAAGCGAGTGGATTTCCACCAAAGGTAGATCCATGGGAACCCGGCTCAAAGACACCAAGAATATCTTTGTTAGCAACTACACAGGAAATAGGGAAGACGCCACCCCCAAGAGCTTTACCTAAAATAATAATATCCGGATCTACGTTTTCCCAATCGCTCGCTAGAAATTTACCACTTCGTCCAAGTCCTGCTTGTATTTCATCGGCAATAAACAAGACATTATTTTCTTGACAAATATCATACGCCTCTCTTAAAAATCCTTCAGGCAGGATATTCACTCCAGCTTCCCCTTGAATTGGTTCCAATAAAAATCCTGCTGTATTTTCAGTAATCGCTTCTTTTAACGCTTCCACATCTCCAAATGGGATCACTTTAAAACCAGGGAGCATGGGACCGAATCCACGTTTGTTATCCGGATCTGACGATAACGAGACGGCTGCCATCGTGCGTCCGTGGAAATTATCGACGCAAGCTATAATCTCTGCTTGATCTTCCGCAACACCTTTTACATCATATGCCCAACGTCTAGCAGTTTTAATTGCTGTTTCAACCGCTTCTGCTCCCGTGTTCATTGGTAAAGCCATTTCTTTTCTAGTAAGGGTACAAATTTTTTCATACCAAGGTCCAAGTTGGTCATTATGAAAGGCTCGTGAGGTTAATGTCACCTTATCCGCTTGTTCTTTTAACGCAGCAATAATTTTAGGGTGACGATGACCTTGGTTTACGGCAGAATAAGCACTTAATAAATCCATATACCGATTTCCCTCAGGATCTTCTACCCAGATGCCTTCTGCTTTATATACAACGATGGGAAGAGGCAAATAATTATTCGCCCCATACTTTTCTGTTTGATCTATTATTGATTGGTTAGTTTGTATCATAAAAATCCCTCCAACTCTTAAGTCATTAAATCATTACCATCCTGCATATTTACTAACTTCATCCATATTAATTTTCCCTTCTTTTAAATCAATGAATGCTTGATCCAAAATAGCAATGGCATGGTCAATTTCTTCTTTCGTTATAATTAATGGCGGGGTTATTTCGATTACATTCCCGTGTATTCCAACATAAAAGACTAATAACCCTAGCTCATATGCCCGATAACAAATAGCTGCTGTTTGTTTGACGGCCGGTTCCTTTGTAACTTGGTCTACTACTAATTCAACGCCAAGAACGAGCCCTTTACCACGCACATCTCCAATAATCGTGTGTTTTTCCTTTAACTCCTCAAGCTGCTTCTTAAAATATTCACCTTTATTGGTTACGTCTTCCATACTAATATCATTTTCAATAATTTCTATATTTGTTAAAGCGGCACGAGAACTTATCGGATTTCCGCTTGCTGTAAATAGATGTAATGCGTGGCCACAATCTAAAATTTCTTTTCTAGCAACGACTGCACTAATAGGAACTCCTCCACCAAGTGGCTTTGCAATGGATACTGCATCTGCCACAATGTTGGCATGTTCGTATGCAAACCATTTTCCAGTTCTCCCCATGCCTACTTTTACCTCATCAAGAATTAAATAAATACCGTAACGATCACATAACTTTCTAAGTTCAGGTAGAAAGTCTTCTGGCGGTATAATGACTCCTCCATCACTTTGAATGGCTTCGACAATAATGCCAGCAGTGTCATCTGATGGACAAATTGTTGTAAAAACTTCATGTTCAATATAATCAATAATTTGCTCGGTTAAATTTTCACCTGTTCCAAAAAGTGGTCGATAAGGATTTGGAAAAGGCACCTTTACTACGTTTGCCCCGCTAATAAAACGTGCTTGGGCAGTGTGTCCTGAAAGAGATAAGGAACCCATCGTTTGTCCGTGGTATGCTCCCATAAAAGAGAGCATTCTTGGACGTTCTGTACTATATGGTACTAACTTTGCAATACAATCATTTGCATCAGAACCCGACATGCCGTACCAAACTTTTTTCTCAAACGAACCAGGGACAATTTCGGTTAGCTTTTCAGATAAAGTTATCATTTGTTCATCTGGAATTGAAATATTGGTTGAAAATGAGAGTTTTTCATACTGTTCTTTCAAGGCGTTAGCCATTTTTTCATTTCCATAGCCAATATTCGCTACGGCCCAGCCGGCTGAAATATCGAGATATTCCCGACCATCATAATCAACTACTTTTGATCCTTTCCCTTCCCTAATTGCGACTGGGTAAAATCTAATTTTCAACGAATCAGCTACATATTGGTTATCTTTTCGTAACCAACTGCTATTGTTTTGCATCGTTATCCTCCTCATTATGATTAGATTCTGATGACTAAACGACACTTCTTCTAGAAACGCGTGCCAAGCATTCTTCTTTCCCATTCGGTGACAATTCGAGAATATTTTTTAACTTCTGATCGTTTTACGTGAATGAATTCCCTCCAAATAGGTCCTAATACCTCGGCCATTAAATCATTATTCTCTAAAATATCCATCGCTTCTTCTAATGAACTTGGAACTAGCTCAATATTTTTTTCTTTCATTTGCTCAACAGTAATAGATCCAACATCAAAATCTACAGGTTCTCCCGGTTCAATTTTATTTTTTACCCCGTCAAGTCCAGCTGCTATTAATGCGGTAGCTAGCAAATATGGATTACATGTTCCATCAGCACCACGAAATTCGAAGCGGCTTCCCCTTCTTTTTTCTGTCACACGAATCAATACAGACCGATTCCCAATTCCGTAGCTCACATGGGACGGTGCGTAAGATCCCGGGTATAACCGTTTATACGAATTAATACTTGGAGCACCGATTGCAACTAATGATCTTGCATGTTTCATCATTCCCCCAACAAAGTAATAAGCTTGTTCAGTCAATCCAAGTGGATCATGTAAATGTTCAAAGACATTATTCCCTTGTTCGTCTGTCATGCTAATATGGACGTGTAATCCACTTCCTGATAAATGATCGAAAGGCTTTGGTATTAACGTTCCGATAAGGTCATGCTTTAATGCAATTTGCTTGAATAATTGCATAAATACTAGTTGCTCATCCGCCGCCCTAAGTGCTGGTTTATGCATTAAATTGATTTCATATTGACCAGGTCCATATTCGCTAGATATTTTTTCAATAGCGACACCACTCATCTCCATGGCCTCAACAAATTCATGTAGGAAGTTCTCCTGCATTTGTAAACCTTCTATGGAAAAGCAGTGTGTATCATCTGCTGTTACAAGTTCTCCATCTACTTCTCTCATTAAATAAGCTTCCTGCTCAAATGCCATATGCATTTTCCCGCCCAAAATATCCTCTGCTTCTTTTAAAACCTTTTTTAAGATTTGTCTTGGGCATCCGTCCCAAGGATTTCCATGTTCATCAATTAAATCGCAATACATTCTAGCTGTATTTTTACGGTGAGGTAAAATAGCAAACGTAGATGGATCAGGAATCGCAAAGAAATCACCTGCTTCAATACCATACGTAGGATTTTCAATTTTTTCATCAAATCCATTAAAACTCATCATGCCTCCATAAAAGTTCAAACCGCTTTCAAATAAACTCTCTAACTGATTAGCACGCACAGTTCTAACTCTTGATAATGACGCATAATCCATATAACCCACATCAATATATTCAATATTATGTTTCTCTACAAGTTCAAAAATTTTCTCTTTTGTCAGCATTAATACCCCTCCGATGATTGTTTTATTGCTTTTACTGCAGTATAGGCAAATGTCGCAGCACCGATTGATAATAATGTATCGTCAAAGGTAAACTTCGGATGATGCAAACCATACATCGAACCATTTGATTTGTTAATACCTAAACGAAAATACGTGCTCGGAACAACTAATGAAAATTCGCCGAAATCGTCTGCACCTAATGAGGGATCGGAAAGCTCTACAACTTTATCCTCTCCCCATAGATCTCGGGATGCATTACCAACAAGAGATGTTACTTCCGTATCATTTAATACAGGTGCATTCCCGTCCATGTAGGTAATCTCAACTTCCGCATGATATGTTCTAGCTACATCATTTGAAATACGTTTTATTTCTTTCTTTATTTTTTGTCTATTTTCTATTGTTAGAGCACGCGCTGTTCCTTCAAAAACAACTTTTTCAGCAATAATGTTCCGCGCCGAACCACCTGTTATTTTACCGATATGAACAACAACCGGATCAAGTGGATTATTCATTTTCAAAACTAAATGTTCGATTGCTTGCATGATACGCATCGAGATACTAATCGCATCGACACCCTCATGAGGTCTAGCACTATGACCAGATTTCCCCTTAACTGTAATTGTAAAATCATCACAGGAAGCGGTCATACTACCGCTTCTAATACCTACTGTCCCAAAAGGAAGATATGGCCATAAATGTAGCGCGACCATCATATCTACCTTTGGATTCTCTAACACACCAAGACGGATCATTTCTGTAGCTGCTCCATCCGCTTCTTCACCTGGTTGAAAAATACAGACCACATTCCCACTAAAATGATTTCTGTTTTGGTATAAAAGGTGTGCTGCTCCAAGAAGGATTGTAGTGTGACCATCATGGCCACATGCATGCATCACACCTTCATTCACTGATGAGAAAGAAAGCTCTGTTTCCTCTTTAATTGGTAAAGCATCTATATCTGCCCGGAGTGCTACCGTAAAACTAGATGCCCCCTCTTTTTCTCCTTTTATACATGCTTTAATACCGGTCTCTCCAACCCTTTCATTAGGAATACCAAATTCATTTAATTTTTTTTCAATAAAATGGCTCGTTTCATATTCTTGGAAAGAGAGTTCCGGATACTTGTGTAAATGTCTCCTAATTGTAATTAATTCCTCTTCCATTTCTTTAGATGTTTTTACAAAAACTTGACCTAACTCTCCTAGATGCATACGTTCACTCCCTTTTTCCAGCATTGTTAATTCGCTTTCTTAATCTCTTTTTCTTCAACAATTCGTTTTTCACTATAGAGTTTATAAAAAATAAATAATGCGATTATCCAAACAAGGCCTCTTACCAAAGTCATTGGAGTATTTAAAAATGTCCCGTAAAAGACAATTACCATACCTATTAATCCTAATACAGGGAACAAAGGATAGAACCACTGCTTCCAAGGCAAAGCCATTACTTCTTCTTTTGCATTTTTTCTATATAAGATCGCTGCAAATACAGCCAACGTCCAAGAAACAACCCATGCCAACGTTAATTGTAATGAGAATTCAACATAGATTAAATCAGGACTGAATGCTCCAATAATGATGAAAAGTACAGAGGCTGCCCAAATAAACAAGATTCCATACACCGGCGTACGAGTTTTTGGATGTAAGTAACCAAAAAATTTAGGCAAATACCCTCTTCTTGCTTGGGCGTAAAAAATACGAGATGCTGTATAAAATGTACCCATTAAGATACAAGTAGCAGCCGCAATCCAAGCAACAAAGTTAATAATAAAAGCTCCAGCATAGCCAAAAACAACATTTGCAGCTTCTGTAAACGGAGAACTATCCATCGTTACTTCATTCCAAGGTATAATTCCTTGTAAAACTAATTGAGCTGCTGAATAAATTAAAATAAATGTAACACTAGACCAAATTAATGCTTTTGGTAAATCTTTTCTATTTATCGTTTCTGCACCAGCCGTAACGATTGAAATTGCTCCTAAATATGCATATGTACCCATTGGAATTGCACTGAAGAACCCAGAAGCACCATGCGGAAACCATTCACTAAAGTTAGCAGGATTAACATCTTTAACACCTATAATTGCAAACAATGACATACCTACTGTTAAAATTAGTACTAAATAAAGCTGTGTTTTTGCAGCGATTGCAGTTCCTAAAATATTTAGTAATGCGAAAATGGTAACAAAAGTTATAGCAAAGATAGTGACCCATACACCGCTATTCAGCTGCGGGAAGTACCAGGAGGTGATCGTTCCTAACGCCATACTAATTCCCCCACCACCTATTACCCAACCAGCTGCGAAAGCAAACCCCGATAGGAAGCCCCACCATTTTCCCATAAAACGTTCTACCCATACAGCCATACCACCAGCACTAGGCATACCAATTGCAAGTTCAGCAAGAGCCATCATTAAGAAAAACTGAAACAACCCAGCAATTATATAAGCTAGTATCGCACTTGGACCTGCCACAGCAATCCCTTCGCCAATTAAAAGAAATATTCCATCTCCAATTACTGCTCCTACACCCAAAGCCCATAAATGACGAAATTTAAGATTTCGTATTGGTTCAATTTCAAGTAATTGAGTTTTAGACATTATTTAACTCCCCTTTTTATTTTTTTATGAATCTATTTATTCATAATTTTACTTTTCCAAGTAATCTAATGTTGTTAATAAAATGTCTTTGTTTCTTGGATATTCGGTATAGCTCTACGAGATTTACTGAAAACTAGTTTTCTCATCATCTTTATTTTAGTAGACTTGTACATCCCCCCCTTTTAAAAAATAAAGTATAGGCCACGTTAAAAATTACCAATTTTCTTAATTATTTGAAATTTGATTTTACTCGCCTTCACTAAAGTACCCTTTATCTTCTAATCGAACATTCAAATTCATCAAACCTATATAATCTTTAAGAAGCTTCTCCGAAAAATGTTTGAACAGTCTCTTTTGAAGGTTTAGTAGTTAACAAGCTTACAAAAATTGTTAATAAAAAGGACAAAGGTACCGCAAATAATATTGTAGCTTGTTGCAAAAGATCTATTCCTAAATGAACTTGATTAAAGAAAAGATAGATTAATAATCCTCCCACAATCCCTGCAAGCGCACCATATTTATTAGCTCTAGGCCAAAACAATCCCAATACTAAAGGGGCAATCAAAGATGATGCAGCACCACTTATGGAGAATGTCAGTATTACTTGTAAAGACTCAGGAGGGTTTAATGCAAGTAATACAGTTAAAAAGCCCACTAGAACAGTGACTGTTATAGAAAGGGTCTTTATCCGGTGATTTGAAGCTTTAGGATTAAAAAATGCTTTATATACATTCACTACAATACTTCCACTTGCTAAAATAAATAAAGCAGCAATAGTTGATTGTCCAGCAGCAGCAATTCCTGCTAACACAAGACCTGCTAAAGACTCCGGCAATATTCCTTGTGCCAACGTAGGTATAGCGGCATCAGCTACTTCTAAATCAGGTGAAAATATTCTGGCTGCTGCACCTCCAAATGTACTTACAAATATAGTCCATATACCGATAAATACTACGCCAAGAACCATTGCTCGTTTCATTGTTTTTGTAGAGTTATAGCCAAGAGCTGATTGAACTCCCCATGGTAATCCGATAAGAAGAATACTATAGGTAAACCAGTAAGTTGCCATTTCTATTAGTGGAAACGTGCCCCCATAGTTGGGTGTTAGCATGTTAGGATCTATCTCTTTTAACCCTTGAAAAATTGGAGAGATACCCTTGTTATAACTAATATAACCAACGATAAGTATCAACGAAGCAACAGTCATTACAAATCCTTGTAAAACTCCTACAATACCTACTCCTTTTAATCCACCGAGAGCAGTATAAAGTGTAATAATTACTCCAAAAGCAATTAAGGAGTATTCAAATGGGATTCCAGTCATTGACTGTATTACCCTAGAGCCACCAATGAATTCAGCAACTGCACTTGAAATTAAAGCAAGTAAAATAGCCGCTACAAGAATAATTATTAATGGTTTCCAGTTTTCATATCGATGTCTAAAAATATCTATATATGTTTCGGACTTAGTTCTACGTCCTACTATATTTATTTTCTTACCAAATATCCCCAACACAAATACGGTTAGTGGTATTTGTCCCATAGCAAAAAGTACAATATAGCCAGGTCCATATTGTGAACTTAGTCCAGGGGTTCCTACAAAGGTTCCTGTACTCATTACGCCTGCTGCCACAAGGATTGCCAAAGCTATAGGACCAAGATTACGTCCACCTACAAAAAACTCTTCTGAAAAATTATCTGTCGTTTGACTAGATAATTTTCTACTACTGTAAAAAGTTAGTAAGATTATAGCAATAAAGTAAATTGCAAAAACAGCTATTGTCATTATTTACACCTCTCGTTGCTTGGTTTATTAAGATTATTTTTTGCTATCTATTGTCCATCAACGTTAAATCCTATAAATGTTCCGTTCCCGTTTTAGTATTCTGAACATTTACTTTCCTATCACTTTTTGATAATTCTATATCATCCGTTAGACTACAATCTTTTATGTTAATTGATAGTATAATAGCAACCACTGGAAATATAACTCCTGCTCCAGCAAAAGCCCAAAAGAACCACGTTGGAAAGCCAAAAATGTAGGAATAATCACTTGGATTAGTCTTAGTTCCGATATAGCCAAAGGTAAAGACCCAAATAAATTCAAAAATTACTAGATACATAATTCTTAAGCTTTCTTTTCTAGCCTGTTTAAATCTTGCATCTTCCTTAATACCATATTCTTTTAATAGACTCATATCTATCACTCCTTTTTGAGAAATGTTCATCTTTTAGCTAATTTTTAAGTGTCGAGCCTCCACAAACTTTCTGATGTTTTTGTAGAAGCTCAACACTCCACTCATTAAATGGATTTTTGATTATTATTTGGAGTGAAAATTCCATACCATTGTAAGACAGATAAAATCAGCACTTTTGTTACTTCAAAAACGGATTCGACATCCACATTTTCATCGGGACCGTGCAACCTTTCACCAATAGGTCCGTAAATGACCGCCGGTATATTATTTCCAGCATAAAATGCAGCATCGCATACAGCTACAAAACCACCATATTCTGTTTGAACATCTAACTGTTTTTGACTCGTTTCTATAGATTTAACAAGTGGATGATCTAGGTTCGTATCTACTGCTGGAAAATGTAATCCATAAAGTTCCCATTCTATTTTTGGAGGGTTCTCACGTAACCAATCATCACTTTGACAAACATTATATATATGTTCTTCAAATTCTTTTCGAACATCTTCCTTATTCTCAGAAGGTAAATACTTTAAATCAAAGTCTATAATACAATGGTCAGGTACCATTGCCGGGTTCGTAGTAGTGGCTGGAAGGCCATCTTTTTCCCCTGCTCCTGCCATCATCACTCCAGGACTAATTGTTGTAATCCCAGGTGGCAATAGTTCATTAAATTTATTTCTACCCCATTCTTTTTCTAAATTGGATACTCCATTTAAAATTACTTGAGCCTTTTCTATTGCATTTATAGCACTTGTACCATAACCGGGATAAATATGACTATATCTATATCCAGCGTGACCGGCAGAGCCTTTCACTGTTACTCTTACCCACTCTAGCCCACCTTCAACTGGATCGATAATACCGTCTGTAGGTTCGGTAACTATAACTCCTTCACCTGTGTAACCCCTTTCAATTGCTGCCTTCGTACCTCCACCCCCTGCTTCTTCATCCGTCACAATATGAAGTTGTAAATCGGAATCCAATTCAATACCTAAATCTTTTAAAAATTTTGCTACCATTACATTGCTAGCTACCCCTGCTTTCATATCACATGTACCTCTACCGTACATTTTTCCAGAATCTATCTCGGCTTCCCACGGGTCATAAGACCAACTTGATGTATCTCCCAATGGAACGACATCAATATGACCATTCAATATTAGAGTGTTCTTTTTATCACTATTACCCTTTAAAACTCCAACAAGATTTGGTTGATTTTCATAAACATCCCACTTATCAGTCACAAGTCCGAGATCATTTAAATATTTCTCCAAGTATTCTTGAAGTTTATCAACTTCACTTTCTGACGGATCTTTTAGAAAGTTATGATTGATACTTTTGAAACTCACTAACTTCTTCAATAAATTCAGTAGCGTTTCTTCGTTTTCAGTCATCCATTCTTCGACTTTTCTTTCCCAGTTTTCAGTCATTTTTATTTCCTCCTAGTTAATAGTTCAAAGTTGTCCAATAATGTAAATAAAAATGCTTTCGCTTCTTGAACATATTCAAGTTGACGTAAAAACGTTTCTGGCAACTGAGTATACGGACCAGGTTTAATGTCATCCCCGTGAATTTGGACTATTTCATGTAATTTTTCCTCGCTAAATTCTGGATGAAATTGAAGTCCGACAACTCTATCACTATATATAAATGCTTGATTTCTAGTTGCTTCACTTTCTGCTAACCTAGTAGCGCCTTCTGGTAAATCAAATGTATCCCCATGAAACTGAAACAACGACAGCTCTTTTGGCAATCCATTAAATAGCGAAAAATTTTCTACTTCATTAAAAAAACGGACAGGCCACCAACCAATTTCTTTATGGATATGCGGATACACTTTTCCTCCAAGTACTTCAGCAATTAATTGAGATCCTAAACAAATACCTAAAAGAGCTTTTTTACACTCTATCGCTTTTAAAATAAATTGTTTTTCATGGAGTAACCACGGATTTTGTTCCTCTTCATAGGCTCCCATAACACCTCCTAAAATGATTAATAAATCAAATTCATTCATATTAGGGAAGTTCTGGTTTTCATAGACAGACGTCGTTGTAACAGTGTGCCCTTTACTGTCGATCCATTCATTTATCATTCCTAAATCCGCAATAGAATAATTAATTAACGCATGTACTCTCAAATGATCACCACCGTTGATTATTATTTTGTCAAATTTCATCCCTTACATATCTCACCTCCAAATGGTTTAAACATCCTTTTAATACATATCTGAATAAATTCGTAACTCTTTATCTGTCACATTTTGACAAAATTTATTCCATTCATTTCTTTTCACTTTGATAAATTCAGACCATATATTGCGACCAATCGTATCAGCTAAAATTGTATCTTCTGATAAACTATCCAAGGCATCATTTAACGTACGAGGAACCCACTCTATGCCTTTTTCTTTCAGTTCAAACTCATCCATTAAGCTTACATCTTCTTCGATAGGATCTCCGGGATCAATTTTATTTTGGATTCCATCCAATCCTGCAGCTATTAGACACGTACTCAACAAATATGGATTACATGTTCCGTCTGCCCCTCGAAATTCAAATCTTCTATCTCGTCTTTTTTCTGGAATCCTTACTAATACGGACCTATTTCTAGCTCCATAACAAATATGTGCCGGAGCCCAAGACCCTGGTTGCATTCTTTTATATGAGTTATAGCTCGGTGCTCCGATAGCAACTAACGATTTTCCATGTTTTAATAAACCGCCAATAAAGTAATAAGCATCTTCAGACATATCCAAACCTCTTTGATCGGTAACATCTTTAAATAAATTTTCACCATTCTCATTAAATAAACTAATATGTGTATGTAACCCACTACCTGCTAAATGACCAAATGGTTTGGGCATTAATGTGCCAATCATGTCATGATCACTGGCAATTTGCTTAAATAGATGGGCAAAAGTGACTTGATCGTCCGTTGCTTTTAATGCATTAGCATATCTTAAATTAACTTCCAGTTGTCCTGGACCATATTCACTTGATATTTGTTCTGTAACTACCCCCATTTTTTCTAAAGCAAAAACAAAATCTTGAACAAAATCTTCTTGTACATCGACTCCTACAGTAGAAAAACAATGACTTTGATCAGCAGAAATTCTCGTTCCTTCTTTTTCTTTAAGTAGATATGCTTCTTGTTCATAAGCCATATGCAGCTTGCCTCCAAGAACTTGTTCAACTTTGTTTAACAATCTTTTTAATGTACTTCGAGGACAACCATTCCAAGGATTCCCGTTTTCATCTACTAGATCACAAAGCATCCGAGCTGTATTTTTACGATGAGGTAAAATTGCAAAAGTGTTGGGATCTGGTAATGCAAAAAAATCGCCATCTTCCGCACCATACATTGGATTTGGAACATATGTATCAAAGACATCGAAACTCATAATCGCCGTACTAAAATTAACACCTTTTTCCATGGCATCTCTTAGATTATTTTTTCGAATCGTCCTTCCTCTCGTGACATTAGAATAATCGAGGAACTCTATTCGAATAAATTCAATATTTTTTTCTTCTACTTTCTCCAATACTGCTTCTATAGTGGAAGTTTCTGTTTTTAACACAAATCATCACCTCTTATTCTTTCATTAAATATGTTCAATATCTTTTTTATAAACCTCCTCAAAGTTTCTGAACAAGACCAACTCGCCAATCGTTTGCGCTTTTTCTTCACTCATGTAATCTTTTTCCACCCATGATTGTAAAACCTCGGTAAAACATTCCTTGAATAATTTTACTCCTAGCCAGTTTGTTTCAGGGATGGTAAACGCGTCAGATCCATACATGACTTTGTTAAATGGAGCAAATTCAAATACTTGCGAAATGATTCGTTTCACACCATGGCCAGCAAATGGATTTTGCAAAGAGATATCCATGTAAACATTTGGTAATACACTGCATATAAATGCGGCTTCTTCCATCCAAGGATACCCGCCATGGACTAAGTGAACTTTTGTATTCATATACTTGTCTTCTCGAAGCATGTTTACTAAAAGACTAGGGCTTGCTTTATGTAATAATACTTCTCCATCTCCTACCCCTGTATGAATGTGCATTGCTTTGTCTGCTCTTGTACACTCTTCCATTGCAATATGTAGACAATAATCTCTTAATGTTTTAACTGTCGCTCTCTTATTTTCTCTAAACGATTCATACTGTATAGATGCTTCCTTTTCATTCATTGGTCCGATTTCTAATCCACTTCGGTACGCAATAATCGATTTAAGCCCTAAAACACCTTTTTTTTCTAATGCAGTTCTAAGATCGTTACGATAAGCTTCAACAAATTCGGTGAAGCGGTTACATTCATCTCGAAGGTGATCCATTACTGGCTCTATTCGATAAACTTCCCAAGAAGGAAAACCAGTGATTTCTTCAAACACTTTATTTGAAATAGCTGGGGTCGGATACCCAAAATCGACTAATAGGCCTTCTAATTTTACATTGTTAAACAATTCCTTCGTATAGCTGGAAAAATCCCCAGCATACTCATTTCTCTTTCTTACCACTGCCTCAATCGTAGGCTCACATGAAAAATATTTTGCAAGTCGCTGAATAGTAATCTGCATATACATATTTAATCCTGAATACATCATTCCTGTTTTGCTTTTAATTTTTTGATCAAACATTCCTGGCCTCACGGATAAAGATAATTCTTCTAAAAACTCAATCTCCGAGTAAGGCCTTTCATTTGGTAAAAACGGGTGACAGTGAACATCAATCGTTCTAACTCTTGTTAAATCTATACTCATCGATAGCCCTCCCTGATGTAAACTCGAATAAACCTAGTTTTTTTCTTACTAATACATTATGCAAAAAGCATGCCAAGTTTTTTTAAAAGCAATCTAGAAGATTTGGTAGATAATTTGCGAACTTTCCCTCTTTACAGAAGAAAATATTTTTTCAGTGAAAAATATTTTTCAGAAAAATTTATTTCTTTAAACTATTTATGCTATACTTATCAAAAATAAATGGTGATATTTTTTAAGGGGGAGTAATAAATGACAAATGTGTTGTTGCATCAAGTCTGGGATAATTTTTTCGAAAGCATGATCGTAACGAATCAAGAAGGAGAAATCATCCAAGTAAATAATGCCGCAAAACGATTGTTTTCATTAAATACCTCAAAATATAACAATACGTCTATATTCGAATTATTTCCTTATGATTTAAAAGACTATTTCTCTCTTGAAGACAAGTCCACAGGGATATCTCTTTCTTTTGGTACAAACGATCTATTGCTAACTATTACACCTCTTCAGACTCATTTTTTATTAGTGTTTAAAAACATGACAAAAAAACAAAAAATTAAATATGACCTAGAAAATATGAAGGAACAAATGAAAGTTTATGATGCTATTTTAGATAAATTAGATGAAGGTATTTGTGTCATCAATGAAGATAAAAAAATTCTCTTTTACAATAAAAAAATTGGCGAAATTAATTCTCGTGAGCCCGACTTCATTAAAAACAAATTTATATTTGAAGCATTTCCTAACTTAGAAGAAGAAAATAGCAAACTTCTCAAAACATTGCGCCTAGAAAAACCGTTAAATCATAGAGAAACACATTTCACAGATTCGGGAAAGGAAATGACAATTTTATCCGAAACATATCCACTTTCGACCGGAAACCGAAAAATAGGCGCCGTTGAAATATTAAAAGATATTACGAAACAAAAACAACTTGAAGAAACAATCCGTCTGCTAAATAACGATAACGATACGTCCTTTCAACATAAACAGTCTTCTAACAATACTCGTTATTCGTTTAAAGATATAATTTTTACAAGCAGAGAGATGGGTAGAATAGTAGAACAAGCAAAAAAAATCTCTCGCTTTTCATCCAATGTTCTTGTTGTCGGAGAAACAGGGACAGGAAAAGAATTATTTGCTCAAAGTATACATAATGAAAGTCCAAGAAAAAACGAAACGTTTATTGCACAAAATTGTGCAGCAATTCCAGAAAATCTTTTAGAAGGACTGCTTTTTGGAACGACTACAGGCAGCTTTACTGGTGCAGTGAATAGAGCAGGTATATTTGAACAAGCTCATAAAGGAACATTATTATTGGATGAGATTAATTCGATTAGCTTGGACCTTCAGGCGAAATTATTAAGAGTTTTACAGGAAAAAAGGGTGAGAAGATTAGGCTCTGATAAGGAAGTTGATTTTGATGTGCGCGTTATTTCCACTATGAATGAAGATCCCCTAGAGGCAATCAAAAATGGTAGATTACGAGAAGATTTATATTATCGCATTAGTGTCGTAAATTTAAATATTAAACCGCTACGAAAAAGAAAGATTGATATTACTGCACTTGTCGAACATTTTATACATAAACACTCCAAAGCACTAGGCATTGATGTAAATGGTGTAGAAGATAATGTGATGGAATTTTTTCTTAACTTTTCTTGGCCAGGAAACTCACGACAACTTGAGCATACTATCGAAGGGGCTCTAAACTTAATGTATGACGAAAAAAGAATTACATTTGATCACTTATCAGATTCATTTCAACAACAAATTATCGACGATTACAATCAAAATGAATCTACCCTTGCTCCGACTTCTATCTTTGAATCTCATTTACCTTTAAATGAACGATTGGAACTTATAGAAACCAAGTTTATAAAAGAGGCCTTGGAAGAAGCTGATGGTAATATTACAGAAGCTAGTAACATATTAGGCATATCAAGACAGAATTTAAATTATAAATTAAAGAAATATAATATTGTTCGGAAAAAACCTTCATAAAATAGAAGGATAGCCTTCCAAGATTAAAGAGTGACAACCATCCACCCTTTAGCTACGCTTTCACTCTATCATATCTTGATTTATTTACACCTCTTTTACTATAAACTAAACGATTTTTTAAAACTATTTGTATATGGTAACTTAAAAGTGAGCCACCATAACAATTGAAAACTGAGCCATTTTTTATAGAAAATAACCTTAATGCGATATTAGGGGGAGTATCAGGAGTGATCACGTTGAAAGAGAAACAGACTATCATAAAATTATATTTAGAACTGGCATCCATTCTAACATCATTAAGTATCTCCTTCACCGTAAAGAAAAGGCGGAAGAACGAGAAAAATGGCTAGCAGAACAAGCTGAAAAAGAGGCTAACAAACCTTTATACGAAAAACCTATCAAAGCCCAACTTGATGTAACTTTATCTAAGCTGCGTGCTGAAGTTCCTCAAGACGCAAAATGGGGCGTGAAGAAAAACAGCGAAGGTAAAAATGAATTTTGGTTCGGTTACAAAGGTCATCTAGCAGTAGGAACCTCGAGCCAATATATTTTACAATCCCTTTTTTCGTTAGGAAATTTAAATGACGGTAAAGCTGCAATTCCGCTTTTGAAGGTAATCGATAATTTACCATTTTCTCATATCCCCTATCAAACAATGGATGCTGGTTATGATTATGAAGCAATTTATATGCAAGTGTATCAATGAACCAACAATCCGTAATTGCCTATAATAAAAGGAACTGATTTAAGCTCTTTTTTGGCAAAACATTTTAAAGAAAAATAAGGGCTAATAGCAGAATTAGCCCTTATTCACACTTTACTTATTTACTATTAAACTTTCTATTTCCTTAAGCATCTCATAAGCACCTTCTGATTTATTTGAGCAGACAACGATGGTAAGATCTTTATTTGGATAATGTACAGAACGATAATTCACTCCTGGATCATATCCCATCTGAATATATTTCACGACACCCTGTTCATTTAACTCCATATACCCACCATAACTGTAAAAGATATCTTCTTCAACATTTTCTTGTGAGGTCAATAAGATGCTAGTCATTTCTTCTGACAATAGTCTATGATTCATTAACGCTTCCCAAAATACCCCAATATCAGTTGCAGTAACATAGGCACCACCATCAGGTCCACCTTTTGCAGGCAGAGAAAAAACATTTGATTTCCACGTACCATCTGGTTTTTCCATATATCCAAATGAAACTCTTTCAGGTAGTTCATCCATTGAAAAATACCCTGAGTCAGTCATGCCAGCGGTTTGAAATATATTTTTTTCGATATAGTCAACGAAATTCATGCCACTGATATGCTCAATAACAAGGCCTAAAATAATATAACCAGTATTATTGTATTTAAAAGTACTACCAACTTTGGCTTGCATTTTTTCATACTGAAACATTGGCAAAAAGTCTTTTGCAGAACGAACCCGATACATTGGCTGGGCTTCCCAAAGCACTTCAAAATCATCTATTTCATCTTCGTCGAAATAGTCTGGAACACCAGATGTATGCGTTAGTAAATGATGAATGGTGATTTCTTCATCAAAATATGGAAAATCAATATCTAAGCAGTTGATGATTTTCGTGTCAAATGTGATTTTTCCTTCTTCCACCAACTTACAAATTGCAACAGATGTAAAAATCTTGCTACCAGATGCAATTGAGAAGCGAGTGTGTGGTTGATTTTCAATTTTTTCCGAATGGATCGCATAGCCAAAGCTCTCAGAAAATATTGTTTGACCACTTTTACGCACAAGGATACTTCCAGAAAATTTAAGTTCCTGTTGTTTATTGGCTAGATTATTCCAACTCATTTGTTTATCCATTTTTAATTCCCCCTGAATGTGTTTTTTTGAAAAAATTTTATGCATTTTTTTAAACACATTCAATTAACCTCTTCACATTTGATAACGAATCATTTTGCTCTCCTCCTTTGCTTTTTTTGAATATAGCATTTAAAATGAATTTTTTCAATAGTTTAACAATAGTTCTTAGCAGGATTGAAAAGTCCTTCTTAAACTAACGGCTACGTTAATGAAAGAAGGTGATCAGAGTAGGGTCGCCTTTTTCTTTTGAACAAACTTCCAATATTATTTTTGGAATATTATGTTAGTATTATGGTAGAAGTTATTAAGCTATCAAGACTGGTTAGTTGAAAAGGATGGTAGGATTACAGGGGGAAAGTTCGATTGAAATATTATGAGAATAATAGCCTTATTATTCGTTCAATGATAAGAAGTGATATAGAAAAAATTATGAAAGGATTTGCAGAACAGAATTGGCATAAACCAAATGAATTGTTTGAAGGTTACTATACTTGTCAGCAAAAAGAAGAACATATAGTAATAGTTGCTGAAGTAAACCATCAAGTTGCGGGATATGTAACACTTTCACCAAGTTCTTCAACCGGACCATTTGCATCTAAAAATATACCTGAGATTGTTGATTTAAACGTGTTCATTAAATTTCAGAAGAACGGTATTGGAAACAAGATGATGGATGTCGCAGAAAAAATTGCAAAAGTGAATAGTGACTATGTATCACTGGCAGTTGGTTTACATTATGGCTATGGTTCCGCTCAAAGAATGTACGTTAAAAGAGGATATATCCCAGATGGTTCAGGGGTGTGGTATAAAGGACAACTATTAGAGCAATACGCTCAATGTGCCAATGATGATGATTTAACTCTTTACTTTTTAAAACACATTTAAACAAAATCCAATTCAACAAACGGGTGTTTTTATGAAAGAACGATAATCACATATTTTGTAAAAATTATAAAATAAGGGTTATTTGGAAAATAAAATTGAACTTAACTACTTACCGATAGGAGTAAAATACATTTGGAAACTAAAAAGCAAAGCCTTCTCTTAAGAAAGTTAGTTGTAACCTTTGTTACTACAGTATTTCTTTCGATACTGTTCGCCCTTGTATTTTTATATGGTGGATTTGAATTTGAATACAATCGTGGGAACCAATTTATCGGTTGGTTCATCGTCTATTTCATGTATATTGGCTTAATTATCTTAATTTATGGCAATGTAGTGTCTATAGCAATAGAGTATTTGCAAAGGAAATCGTTTAAGGAGCATGACTGGCTGTATGTTTTAATTCTTGGCATTTTCGGCCTGGGTAATGGTGTATTGTTTCAAAGTGGAACAGCTGCCATCTACGGAATGATAGCCGCAATAATATATGGAATGTTTGATAAGTGGATATATAAAAGAAATAAAATGGGAAAGAAGATAAAACTGTTTTTGATTATACCAATAGCTTCACTTGTATTATGTTGGGGCTATTTAGAATTAACCTCTCCAAATATGCCTCCATTTACAAAAGAAGATGCTGTTTCTTTTGCAACTTCTGGTGAAGGATCTGTCACAGACGAATTTCCTAAAACTGTTGGGCAATGGGAAGGAGAAATAGGAGACTTTAAAGTTATAAGAGAAACGAGCGTAGAAGAAATTGAGAAAGAAATTTATCTAGTTACCTTTACAGAACATTGGGAGAAAGGTATGGAAACTGGGACTTGGAAATTGTCATATGAAGTTGATCGATATAGTGTAAGCCTATCAAATACTGAAGGTGATACGCCGGAATATGACTAGATGCAATAAAGTATTTATAACTGGTAAATTTCAAGGGTAATCCTGATAGGTGTATTTTTTGTGAACCTTATTACCGAAAATTAGAGGCCATTGTTGTTTAAGCTAACGATGGCTTTTTCTTGTTGTGTAAGTCAGGTGAAAATCGGAAGATAATCCATAATGATTCTTTCCATATACACAATAAATGATAAAGAAAATTTGTTAAAATGAATGGAGAGGTGACAACAATGACAGATAATGAAGAAAAGAACTGGGGGCGGCTGATAAAATATCATCGTCAGCAACAAGGTTTAAGACAGGATGATGTAGCTTTGGGAATTTGTACACCTTCTTATTTGAGTCGTATTGAAAATGGTGTCGTGGTTGCCGAACAAACTGTATATGAAATGCTTTTAGAACGTCTAGGAATTGACTTGGAGAATGAGGTAGCCAATTTAGAGCTGAAACATTCTACTCTTGAAACAATGTACGTAAAACTATTATCGAATGAAACTCTTACACAAAACGAATTAGCAAGGTTAGAGTCTTATCAAACGAAGGTTTTTCAACAAGAAGTCGATTTGCTAGCTGGCTTGGTCTATAGTCGGTATTTGTCGTCCATTGATGCCCTAACTGAAGCTAGAGAACTACTGATGAAAATTGAACCTTTCATCACTTGGCATCAAGATAGGGTAACGCAAATATATATTGCGACTACGACGAATCTTCATTTATCTTTTTTGGAGTTCGAGGAGATAATCTTAAGAGAAGAACAACAGCATGTCAGCAATTATATGAATACTGCCAATCGTTTTGAACAAGCGAATTATCTTTATCATTTAGCTTTTGCCCACCATCGCTATTATTCATTCCAGCAAGCTCTATATTACATCAATCGTGCGGCTGAAGCGTTCTCGCATCATTACAAACCTTTATTTCAGTTGAAGCTTTATTCGATGAAGGGGGTCATTTTGAATGATTTACATAGGTTTCAAGAAGCATTATTGGAATTTGAAGCAGGTCTAGATTTATTGAGAAATGTTTCAGCTATACAAACTCCAAGGCAATGGAGCTCTCTCTACAACAACCTTGCCTATTGCTATGAGTGCCAGGGTTTATTCAAGGAAGCGATGTCATATTACGAGCGAGCAAATAGCTTTGAGGAAGATTTGCATATTGTAATAAATTGGATGAGAGCTACTTATCAACAAGGTGATGAAGAAACATTGAATAAGCTATTTACCCACTATCCAAGGGAACGATTTAATGTGCTTCATCATCAATATCAAAGAGATTTGCTAAAATATGCAAGTGATCGAGACAACACGCTAAATAAGTTAAAAGACATAGAAGAGCTGGTTTTCCCTTATTTCTCAGAGCAAGAGTATTATTCATTAACCTTGTACTATGCACCGTTATGGGCGGCGTTTTATGAAGAACTCCATGCTTATAAGCGAGCAAGTATTTGCTTCAAACATGCATTTATCGCAAGTGAAAAAGTGCGTCAGCGTATGAGTAGCCAAAAAAGGAGACAGGGGGAATCTTAATAGAAAAGAGGAAGTTAACAAAGGACATTTGGAGAGATTTATCGAGAAGATGATAACGATAAAGGAGAATTACATTTAGAAGTTAAATAAATGATGTAATTAAGGATACTTAAGGTAAAAAACATTTTGATTCAACTATAAGGCAGTGGTGTTTCTGGTGGTTTTTTGAGAAGAAAAATTTGGAGGAGATCTTATGGATAGAGAATATAATGATTTAATAGGAGATATTTTAGAAGCATCAGGAGAAAAAGATAACTATAACAATAAGGGAAAGGGCAAACCGTTATCTAAAGAGTATTTAAAAATGGACACATTTCAGCACTTTCAAAAGATAGCAAGAGATGCAGGATATTTACCACCCTGGTTGCAGTTACAAAAAGAAATATCTCAGTTAGTGCATACTTGCGAAACTGAACAGGACGTAAAAATTATTAATGAGAAAATTAGCAAATACAACAAAATGTGTCCGAGCCAAATGCAAAAAAACCTAATAAGCCTGAGTGAATTACAAGAAGCAAAAAGAATTTGGTAATCCTCTCATTAATTTATTTATCTGTTTTGAATAACTCGATATTTCATTAACTGGGCTTAAATGATAGAAGGTGATCACAGTAGGGACGCCTTTTTCTTTTGGACAAACTGCTAATATTATTTTTGGAATATTATGTTAGTATTGTGGTAGAAGTCATTAAACTAACGGAGAAGGTTAGTTGAAGAGCGATGTTTAACTCGTCTTAAACAATCCATTGTAAAAATAAAAATAATCGAGGTTAATATGAGTGTATTTTTAAAATCTGATAAAATACGTACTAATATTAGAGTAGGCAAAAAGCAAATAGCATATTCTGTTTTATTTTCATTCATTTTTGGATTTACATTGGGAATCGTTGCTAAAGTATTTGATTCACCTATAATTCCTAATGAAGTTTCAATTTTAGGCTACATCGGAAGTAACTGGGGAATGTAGATATTTATTTCCACTTTAATAGCTGTATATTCTTACACGCCTAAATTAGCAGCAACACGTGTTTTTACATTCCTTGTTTCATTACTACTCTCGTACTACACATATACAATATTATTTCTTGAACTTTTTCCATTAAAATATATTATTTTTTGGTGCATCCTTGCATTACTATCAACGATTCCAGCCTATATAATGTGGTTTTCCCATGGTAATCACTTCATTTCCAGTATTATTACGACGTTACCAATTTCTTTAATTGCATTTGAGGGATATAAAATCTATCTTTCTACGGTAAACTATTATGAAGAATTCATGCAATACGAAAATGTTCTTATAAGTAAGGGAAACTATTTTTATATGATTGGCACTGAAATATTATATGCTTTAATGATAATTATTATCTTACTTCTTGTTCCTAAAAGAAAAAAGCAATGTATCTATATTATTCCGTTTTCTGTAATTGTATTTTTTGCTTTAGTGACAATAATACCTTAATTGTTCTTACTCTACTAACAGGTACTTTAATAAAAGAAGGTGATCACAGTAAGGGCCGCCTTTTTCGTTTTGACAACCGCTAATATTATTTTTGGAATATTATGTTAGTATTGTGGTAGAAGTTATTGAACTAACGGGACAGGTTTCTTGAAGAAGGATATTGTACAAAGAGAAACATTTTAAAAAAGTCTTTAACTTTATATAAGTTAATTTTATAAAAAAGGATACAAGGAGTGAAAGTTATGTTTTATTTTAAACTTGATGATGATTGAGAATTACGCTTGTTAGAACCAAGGCATGCTGAAAATTTATTTTTGTTAACTGATAAATCAAGGAATTATCTTAGGGAATGGTTGCCGTGGGTTGATTTCACAAAAGAGGTTAGTAATTCAAAAGAGTTTATTGAAGGAACATTAAAACAATTTGGAAATAATAATGGCTTTCAAGCTGGCATTTGGTACAAAGTTATATGATAGATACGTTGACCATTATGTATTCAGCTTAATAAAAGAAGATCTTATCTAACTTATTTAACTATGGTGGTGCTTTACAATAATAAAGATTTACCGATATTCGATGATGAGGTGAAATATAATGATGAAATTGATGTTTATTCTTGCAGCCGTAGCTACTCCTATATTTGCTTATTTTGGTAAAGGAGCTACTGGAATCTTAATTTCTTTATTATTTCTACTCTTAGCAGCTTTTTTTAGTAAACCAAGATTTGCAAAAAAATAATTATAAGAAAAAGGGTTGTGCGAGATTGCACCTAAATTAAAGGGTGCTATTCTTTTAGAAGACTGCCCTTTCTTACTGAAGTAAAACGGCAGCTTCAATAACCGAGTTGTGATAGTAAAATTACACAGATATAATCGGGGGAGAGTATATGGCCGTAAAAGTAGTATGGCAAAACGAAGAACTATATGGTTGCGAGTACCTTAAAATTGAGGAAAATACCGAAAGTCTCGTTGTTCAAAGTACAGTAATTTATGTAGATGAAAAAAAGACTAATGCTCATAATTTAACTTATTATGTGGAATTAGATGAACATTGGCTAATTAAGAGGGTTAGTATCAATGTTGATAAAATTAATAATTTAGAATTACATACTGATGGAGATGGAAACTGGTTTAATACTGGTGGAGAATCAATTAACAGTCTTAATGGTGCGATTGACATAGATATTTCTGCTACTCCTTTTTCCAACTCTTTACCTATTAATAGAATTAATTGGAGTATTAATCAGATAGAACACTTTCATATGGTCTATATATCAGTTCCTACATTAGAAATAAAAAAAGTACCCCAATCTTATAAATACATCCGTAAGAAAGGTGATTTAAAATATTTCCAATACCGTTGTTTTGAGTATGAAACAATCATTTGTGTAGATTCAAATGGTTTAGTTGTCGATTATCCAAATACTTTTAGTAGGATACTATAATGTTTAGTTTGTGATTAAATTCACTTAAAGTAAAGGGTGCAATAGTTGAAGATCCAACTGCAAAAAAACGGCTTTTTCTTTTGGTACTAAAGAAGCATGTTTGTTTTGGAAAAAAACTATAAAATATAAAAGGCGTTGAAAAATTAAATGGATTTTGAATTCGTAAAAGTTGAAGTGCTGTTACCAGAGGAATATATTGAAAAGTTAAGAGATGAGCTCAATGTCGTAGGTATTTTAACTGTAGGAAATTACGATAATGTTGTTTCCTACTCTATCTCAAACGGATATTGGAGACCATTGAGTGAGTCAACACCCTTTAATGGTACTAAAGGGAAGATTTCTTTTGGAACTGAATGTAAAATGGAATTTAGATGTAAATATAAACGTATTGAAGAGGTAAAAAGCATAATTAGAAGTATTCATCCTTATGAAGAACCTATTATAAATGTGTTACCCTTATTAAGCTAAATCAACTAATTCTTTGTGAAGTTGAAATGAGCAACGCTGTTATAATAAGCGTTGCTCTTGCATTTATTGATAGGTGCAACAGCATCTTTAATCAGAATAATTAATCAAATAGTTGTTTGGTTACATTGAAGGAGACATAATCAATGGGAAATCCATTTAAAATAATGTTGTGGTGTTATTTGATGCTGCTATTTGCCGCAGTGGTGGCAGTTTTTGCTCCAGCATATGATTCTACGTTCACCATGTGGACTATTGCGGTCTTTGTCATAATGCTGCTTATGCCGATTGTATTGGTCTTCCGCTTTTCAAGAAATAGAGCGAAAGCTTATGTATTGACACTCACTTATCAATGGTATGGCTCATTTCTCTTATTCACTTTTCCATTACTGAAAGTGTTGAAGGAAGAAGTCTTGTATCAATTGTTGTTAGTCGGTTTATTCATAGCCATATACTTTTTAGCAAGAATAGATCAGCGAACGGAAGTACCAATTGTCTTCCCGGATAAGGATAGAGAACTTGATAAAGTTAAAACATGGATTGCGTATATGTACTATGTAATCCCAGCTATAATTTCATTTCTCGGTGTCAGTGGAGACTACGTAAAAACACGGATACTATTCGAAATATATGGAGATGAAGTCATGATGCCTTATTTTTCAACCCTAATTTATATATTTTCATGCTGGCTTCTTTTCCTGTTCAGTTCCCTGGCATATAAATCCCATGTCAAAGAGGGGTATTTAGATAGATAGATTACAAGTGTCGGTATTAGAATATAGGCAAAGCGTTGGATGCAGGGGCAAGGCGATCATCAAAATTGGTCGTCTTATTTTATTGAAGTTCGTTTTGAATATATTATGTTAATATTAAATTTAAGAGGTTATTGAGCTACGAGGCAGTTTAATTCAATAGGCAGTATAAATGGGAGTTCTGTATCAGTAGGTTAGTTGAACTAAAAGTTATAATAATAAATTTAAAATGTACAACAAAAAGGGCAATACCTAAATAAAGGTATTCTTCCAAAAAACACTACTATATTAAAAAATCTGCCAAAATATAAAGAACTGTTTTGGAATATGTTAGAATTTCCTTGGAGGTGTTCTGTGACAATGGAATTAATTTTTACTATCGTTTTAATTCTAGTAATTGCTTTCCTAATAGATAAGATATACGCAAGGGTTAATTTAGATTATTATTCTCCGATTTGGGAATATTTTAGTAAAGCCCTACTATATGGATTTATCACAGTAGTTACATTATTTTATGGTAAGGAATCGCTAAATGATGTTTCTCCACTTGAATGGGCTATTATTGCAGTTTCTGCAATCGAAGGAACAGGGAACTATATTAATTATGTAAAAGAATCAAAGAAGAGAAAAGAAGTAAGAAACAAATCCTGAAACAAGCAACATTATCAACAAGTTTAGGGCTTAAGAGTTAGTATCAAATATATTTACATTGTTTATGGATGAGTAAGCTCATTACTCTGCTTGGAAATTAGATTACTATGTTTAATACAAGATAATTCTTGAAATTTAGAGAGGGATGTTCCTTGAAAAGAAACGTATTATATATTGAAGATAATGAGAAAATAGGCAGTTGGGTAAAAGAAGAATTGGAACAGCGAGGATTTTCAGTTCAGTGGTTGCTTTCTGGTGAAGGAGCCGAAAAAGAAGTAAATCAGCATGAAATAGTTATCTTGGATATCATGTTACCCGGTTTAGACGGATTTACTGTGGGAAAACGATTAAAAAGGGCAGCTCCTGCCGTTCCAATATTGCTGTTATCTGCTAGAACATCAATAGATGATAAGGTAGATGGTTTACAATTTGCTGATGACTATTTAACGAAACCATTCCATACGGATGAATTAGTTGCAAGATTAGAAGTATTAATCCGCCGAAGTGGTGGTATACATTCCAAACGAATTGCATTAGGAAATCATATTGAAGTAGATCCAGAAATCCAAATGGTATATGACAAGCACACAGGAGTAGAAATTATATTAACAGGGAAACAACATCAAATTTTAATGTATTTCTTACGCCACCCTAATCAAGTGTTACCAAAAGAACAAATTTATGAAGCGATTTGGAACGAAACTTACATAACTGGTGATAAAACATTAATGGTGCATATCCATCGACTGCGTCAAAAATTGGAACGGTATCCAAATTCCCCAGAGATTATTGAAACGTTGAAGGGAATAGGCTATCGGGTGAAACTATGAAACAGACTAGATCATTATTTCGTCGTTTTCTAATGGGACATTTTCTATTTATCTTTTTTCCGCCTATTGTGCTTATTTTCTTCTTTGCGTCTATTGATTTTTCCGGCATGAATGAAGAAAATCTGAATACGTTAAATCTATTTTACGTTATACTACTTTTGTTTGGTTTTCTTATTGTCGCATTTGTTGTCATATCTTGGTTTTTCTTCTTGAGACTTCGTAAACGTCTCACTCGCTTACAAGAAGTCATGTCATTCTCCGCTAATAATAGCTCATTTCCTGAACCAGTATCAGTTCAAATGAATCGTTTAGATGAAATAGACCAATTAGGGATTACTTTTAACTGGATGATTCAGCAGCTTGAAGATAGTCGTAAGCGAGAATATGAAGAGGAATTATTACGACATCGACTCATTGCGAATATATCTCACGACTTACGAACGCCACTTACTATTTTGAGAGCACATGTCACCAGATTAAATAAAGAATCCATAAGTTTAGAAGGACATGACTCCTTAGCAGAGATGAACCATACCATTACAAGAGTCGGAGATTTAATGGATGATTTACTTTCCTATACACTGCTTACATCAGGGAAACATCCCTTTCAACCCACATCAACAGATATTGGACGTTTAGTAAGAGCATCTGTTGCTGCGTGGTATCCTGTATTTGAAGAAAAAGAAATTCAGTTCGATGTTAAATTACCAACAGAGGAGACTTTTTATTGGGAAATAGATTCTAAATGGATGACGCGGGTTCTGGATAATTTATTTCAGAATATTCTTCGCCATGCAGCAGAGGGAAAATATGCAAACATTGTGGTTGATGTAGAAAAAGAACGGATCATTATTGCAGACAGAGGTCCAGGTATGGATCACTCCTCCTATGAGGGTGGGGTGGGAATTGGTTTATCGATTTCAAATTATATGTTGAAAAAAATGAAGCTGAAAGCTGACTTTATATCAACTAAAAATGGCACAAGAGTAGTTATTGGCAGAGCTTAACCTAAAGTTAACCCAGAATTAAACGACATGATCACCGAGATGTAACTTTGCTTCTTTATAATGAGAACCATAACAGAAAGGATGTGTTATGGTTGCTTTCTATTCATAACTTAGTCAAACATCGCGGAAATCAAGAAATCTTATCAGGTGTCAGTTTTAAGGCTCGACCAGGTAGAGTAACTGGGTTTTTAGGTCCAAATGGGGCAGGTAAAAGTTCTACACTTCGCATCCTACTTGGATTAGATCGCGCTACCTCAGGAAGTGCACTCATTGATGGCGTGCCATTCGCAGAATTACAGAATCCTTTAGCAACAGTAGGTGCTGCACTCGATGGATTCGGAGCGCATCGTATGCGAACAGGACGGGCGCATTTGCGTTGGATTGCGCGTGCCGCAGGATTGTCTCGCTCACGTGTCGAGGAAGTTCTCGAATTAGTTGGGCTTACGAATGCAGCTGGGAAACGTGTCGGAACTTATTCCCTTGGTATGGGGAGAAGACTTGGAATGGCAGCTGCCCTACTTGGTGATCCAAAAATATTGGTTTTGGATGAACCCGTAAATGGGCTCGACCCAGAAGGAATCCGTTGGATTCGGACATTTTTACGTGAACGTGCTGCGTCTGGAAAAACGGTGTTACTATCCAGTCATCTAATGGGAGAACTCACAGAGACTGTTGATGATGTGGTGATTATTAATCGTGGAAAAATCGTTGCAGATGGAACATTGGAAGAAGTAATCGATAACCATTCCACGCTAGAGGAAGCATTTTTTGCCCTGACATCTAAAAATGCAGGTGCTGCTGTATGAGAGCATTCAACGCGGAATTATCTAAATTGTTCTCCCTGCCGGGAATTTGGCTTGCCTTTCTTATTGGTACATTTGCCCCACCGGCTATCGCTGCCTTGGACAGCATGGCAGAAAAAAAGGATATTATTGCGGGAGTTAGCACGCGGCTATCGGAAGTTGGCTTTATAGGATTAGCGCTTGGTGTGCAAGGTATCATTATTCTTGGCGTACTGGCTGTCAGCAGTGAGTATTTGACAGAGAGCAGTGAATCTGGTGGAGGGAATCAGATTACAACGAGTTTAACCGCTGTTTCCTCTCGTCTCCATTTTTTATTGGCAAAAGCAGGTGCTGTGACAGTGATCAGCATACTACTTTCCATTGTTGCTATTCTAACAACTGTGTCCGTAACAAATCTTATTCTTGGCGAATACGCCCCTGTATTTGAAACATCGAAACTTATCGGCGTAGTTTGTTACTGGACATTTACTGCTCTTTTGGCATTTGGGATTACGATTCTAACAAAGAATGGCATTATCCCGCTTGCTGTGCTCATTATAAATTCATCTGTTGTAACAGTCTCTTACCTGCTGACGAAGGTTACAAAGTTAGCGTTTTACTTACCAGATCTAGCTGGCTCGGATATGTTTATAAGCGACGGATTCCATACTCCATTTACAGGCAGTCTAATTATGTTTGCTTGGGTAGCTGTCCTTTTAATTGTTGCAGGTATTGTATTCCATAGGAGGGACGTTGCATCATGATTGTCTCGTCTAGTAGAAAGATAACATCAATCTTTGGCGCGGAACTGGATAAATTGGTTACATTACCATTGATATGGCGTACGCTTATTGCTACATTCGTTCTTAACTTAATTTTAGTCGCTGCTTTTACTCATTCTGCTCTTCAAGAGACAGCAGGAACGGAAAGTGTACTGAATACAGGACTTGCTTCTATGGGATATCTGCAAGCGGGGTTCATTATTCTTGGTATCTTAGCTACTTGTTCAGAATATACGGGTGGACAGATCCGGACTACTTTAACTACGATACCTTGGCGTGGTTTTCAATTATCCACAAAACATTTATCGTTAGCAATAATGACCATTCCCGTCGCTTTTATTATTGTGGCATCAGGTGTACTTTATGCTTTTATGATGAGAGACACAGCAGAAGCGATTAAAATAGGCACAATGATAAAAACACTGGTAGGTGCAACAGGCTATCTAACATTAACCACACTTCTCAGTGCAGCTATAGGTGCACTACTCAGAAGAACTACTCCTGCTTTAGTCGTATTGCTTGGTTATTATTTCATTGTCAGTCCATTGTCGAGAGATTATCTGCCACGTATTAAAAATTTTTTTCCGGATACGGCAGGATCTTATATGTATATGCCTGCTTCCTCTGCTGAAATAAATGTCCTTACATCAATGCAAGGGACAGGTATTTCAATGTTATGGACACTTATCTTTATTACAGTAGCTATTGTATTTTACCGTAAACGAGATGCCTAAGTTTAGGTTTCATCATTTAGACAAAATAAGGAAATGTATTTGTAGAGATGGAGAAACAATTATTCCTTCATTTCATTAGATTTCTTAATGCCATTTACCAACGACTCCATCATTAAAGAAGGTGATCACAGTAGGGTCGCCTTTTTCTTTTGGACAAACTTCTAATACCATTTTTGGAATATTATGTTAGTATTGTGGGAGAAGAGTTTGACAGAAAAATAGTATAGGAACATCTAAAAAGGAGTGCTGAAAATATGAAATTGAAAATCTTAGATTCAACTTTTTCCGTTGTGAAATTTCTACCAACTGAAACAATACCATTGTGGGCGTTAAACTCTAATATATTTTCTATTACACGAACAGATGAGGAGCTGTCTATCGTATGCCCTTCCGAGTGTTTACCGATGAATAATGTATTTAAGGATGTTGAAAATGATTGGAACTGTATAAAAGTAGAGGGAGTTTTAGACTTTAACTTAACTGGAATATTATCTTCATTAGCGAATCCATTAGCTGAAAGTAAAATAAGTATCTTTGCTATTTCAACCTTTAATACGGACTACCTGCTTATTAAAAGCCATTCAATTGAAAAGGCAAAAGTCGTGTTAGAAAGTGAAGGTCACACTTTTACATAAAAAAATTTTATTGACATACCTCTTTGCAGCATCCGACAATAACATAACTGCTCACTCCCAAAAGTATTATTATTAACATCTTTACCACTAAGTTGTAAAATGAGTTTTTTAAATATTCAGAATCTAATGGGGTTTATGTTAGAATTAGGAGAGGTTATTAAACCACTCAGGTTAGCTGAATAACAGCATGAAAATAAATAAATAAATAAATATAAGAGAATGAGCGTTCGCCCTTTTCGTTTATTAGTGTATAATTTTAAATACATAATATACTTATTTTTTGGGGTAGAGGAAGCAATATGAAGAAAATACTAATGGAATTTGAAGAAACAATTGATGCCATTAAGAAATTAAAAGATGTACAAGAATCTAAGTTAAATGAACCAATTAGTAAAGGAAAATGGTCAATTCGAGAAATTGTAGGACATTTATATTATTGGGATAAGTATAATCTTGAAAAAATGGTTCCAATAATGGCTAACGGAGTAAACTTGCCACAGTTTTCAAACCATGATCAGCATAATAAGGAAGCAATTTTATATTTAAGAGACAAAACAGTAGAATCTATTATAGATGCTTTCATAGAAACACGAAAGGAACTTATTGATAGTATTTCAGAAATAGAAGAAGATGTTAGATTTACAATTGGAAAAGGAAAACGACAGTTCTCAGGTGAAAGTTTTATAAAAATCTTTTTAAAACATGATATTCACCATTTGCAACAAATAAATGGTAAATTAAATAATTAGATTACTATTTGTTTTAATTATATAGTGTGCTTATCAAAGAAGGATATTTTCATCAAACAAAAGTACATACGCAACATCTACTCTTTTCAAACATTACGCCCCCTTTATCAGAAGTTTTCCTCTTCGACGATCTCTACCTATTTAACAAATTCAACAAGAAAGAGTGTAAAAAACAGGGAACAAAACTCATCTTACTAAAGACTTCCTGGTGGTGCAGTAGAATATGGAGAAATAGCTAGAGGGAGATAAGCATCTCTTTTCCCGAAGAAATTGATGGAATTACTTGGATGGAAGCTGATTTGACAGAAAAATTCATATAGATACCAAGAAAATTAAATGGGTTAATAAAGAAAAGATCTACAATGCCATATATTTTTTGGGGAAATTTTGTTTATATTTCAAAATAATATTTCTTGAATTAATGGGTGCATTTCTTCAAGAAGGAGATTGTACCCTTCTTATTGAAGTATAGGGGCAGGTTTATGTAATAAGAATGAAGTTATTTATAAGAGTTTGGTACTATAAGAGAAAGCTGAGAGGAGAGGGATTAGTTTATGGGAAGAGAACTGAAAACTAGTGATTATATAAAGTTTTTGCGAAGAGCTATAGGACAAGTTAGAAACGAATATTACGGAAATGAAAAATGGATTCAATCAATGATCAATGGAGCTGACCTTAATCCTACAAAGAATCAATTAGAAGAAACAATCATTCCACATCTAAGTAAACATTATGAACGAGTCTTCTGTTATGAGCTATACCATCAGTTACGAAGAGTTCTTCAAAAAGAGCAAGGGGATTTAGAAAAGAAAGTGATTTTACAAGCAGAGCTTCAAAAGAAACAAATAAGTGATGAAGTTGAAGATTTAATGGGGATATCTAAACTGGAAGGAAGGTATATTCCTGACTTTCTCATTCACGAACCGCACACAGTATCTAATCAAAACTTAATTATAGAAGTTAAAGCTAACCCCAATCTAAATGATAATGAAATGTTAGATGACATCAAGAAAATAGATCAGTTCATTAGTAGATATAGATTTGAAAAAGGAGTCTTTTTATCTATAAACATCTCTAAAGAGAAACTTAAAAAGCTCTTATCTAGTAAAAAACTGCTATCATGTTTGGAAAGTGAGATAGAAAATCACGAGAAGATTTTGGTTATGTTCAAAGAGTCACATGAATCCGAATTAATACATAGGAACTTAGGAAAATTAATAGAGAATATGGATATAAGGTTATAAAAAAGTAAAATTATTTATGAAGGAAGTTTCTGAAATTCGTACTTATATTTAGACCTCGAGAGTTAGAAAAATATCAGTTGGGCAGGAATTAGAAAAAATAACTTAATTGAAATTATTTCACGACCATGTGATCTTCGAATATTAGATAATTAAGGGTGTCTTTTATCATAAAAATAATAAATAAAGAGGAGGGTTTCAATGGAGAAGATTATACAAAAAAACGAAGAAATATATTTTCTTCAATATGTGGTAGTTTCTCTAATCTCTTTGTTAACTTTTAAAAAAATAAAAAAGATTGAGATACTTAGAAAGAAATTAAAAGAACAGCAAGTACAACAAAATGACCATAACAAACTTTAAGATCTTTTTATTCAACTAACGGGTGCGTTAATCAAAGAAGGATTAGCCACCTTTTTTGTAGAACTATTGTATTCACGTTGAAGCATAATGATAACTCTGTTACTTAGTATTTCTAGCCGTTGAAATCGTTCTAGGGAACTCTTAGATGCGAAAAATATTATTCTCAATAGTTTAAAACATTTGAAAAACTATCAAAAGTGATAAAAGCTCTTTAAGCACAAATATAAAAGCTCCCTTCAAGAAAACGCGCTTACTTAAAGGGAACTTCCAATAAATTAGTAATTTAAGTAATTAAATCCCTCACCCATAATGATATGCGACCCAGTGCCCCAGATCCTTTTCTTCAAAGACTGATTCCTCTACTTTACATTGATTTGTTACCAGTGGACAACGGGTGTGGAAACGACAGCCACTCGGAAGGTGAACTGGGCTTGGCACGTCACCTTTTAACACTATTCTTTGACGCTTCTTTTGTACTTCTGGATCAGGTATGGGAATGGCTGAAAGTAGTGCATGTTTATAAGGATGAGCTGCTCGTTCATAAATCTTTTCTGTCGCTACTAAACATAACAAATGTCACTTTTATGTCTGTCCTAATCCAATAGTAAAAAATCTGATAACGAAAATCATATGCTTACTATACTACTAATTTTGTATCTTTATTAGCCTTTTCTCTAAATAACGACTGGAGGTTTCGTGTAACTGAACCTGGTGCACCTGTCCCTATCACTGTGTTATCAATTTTTATAACAGGCATGACATCTGCTGTAGTGCTTGTAATAAATACTTCATCTGCTGTCATTAAATCAAGGACCGAATACTTTTTTTTAGTGAATCGAATGCTGTTTTCTTCACATAAATTCAACACAACTTGCCTTGTAATTCCGTTTAAAATTTGGCTAGTAACAGGGTGGGTTATCACTACTCCGTTCTTTACGATAAATACATTGGAAGAACTCGCCTCGGTTACGATTTCATCACGATGAAAAATAGCCTCATAACAATTCTTTTCTGCCGCTTCCTGTTTTGCTAATACATTAGGTAATAAATTTAAACTCTTAATTTCACATCTAAGCCAACGTACATCCTCTGTTGTAATAACTTCTACTCCTTTTTCAAGTTCCTTTTCAGGTACCTCTACATTTGCTGTAAACGCAGTAAAAACAGGTTCAGTTTTGCTAGTAGGAAATTCATGAGTTCGTATTGCGCTTCCCCTAGTTATTTGGAAATATACTATTCCTGTTTCTACATCATTGAGCTCTACTAAAGTGTTTACTAGATTGATAATTTTATCTTTACTATACGGAATATCTATATTCACCTTTTTTGCGCTCTTAAAGAGGCGCTCAAGATGCTCTTCTGCCGCGAACAATACACCATTAAAAACTCTTATTACTTCATATATTCCATCTCCAAAGTGATAGCCACGATCATTCATGTCGACCTTTGCATCAATTCGATTCACTATTTGATCATTAATGATTACTTTTTCCACTATTGCGAAACCCCTTTCTTCAGCAATGCTTTTTAAAAACTTTTCTTCTTCCTTTTTGTCTTTTATTATAATTAAAGAGTGAAAATGCAAATTGAAAGCCGGTCTTAATATCTGAGTACCTGACCACCAAATCCACCTGTTAATTCACCATCTTGGACCGTCACTTTTCCATTAACAATAACATGATGGATTCCTTCTGGTTCTCGTAAAGGATCTTCAAAAGTAGCTTTGTCAATCACTGTGTCGGGATCAAAAACAACAATATCAGCACAATAATTTTCCTTTAAAAATCCTCTATCATTTAATCTAAGCAACTGAGCAGGATTACTAGTCATACTCTGTATAGCCTTTGATAAACTGATAACACTTTGTTCACGTACGTAGCGACCTAAAATACGTGGAAAAGTTCCATAAAGCCTTGGGTGGGGTTTTCCACCGAAAATTCCATCCGAACCTACAATATGCATTTCACTTTTCATAGGTTTTACTATATCTTCCTCTAACCCCCAATGAAGTGTCATTGTTACATTTCCCTCTTCTTGAATAAGCAGATCCAATGCAGCTTCTTCCGGGGTAGTATTCCACATTTGAGCAATTTCTGCTACACTTTTACCTTCTACTTCTCTATTATTCTCTGTGCTTGCTATAACGAGTCCATCCCAGCCACAATTCAAAACATGATTTTCATAATCCTCGTTTTTATCAAAGTCCTCTTTGATTTTTTCACGCAGCTCTGAGTTTTTTAAACGTTCAAGCATTTTTTCCGGCCCACCTGCATGTGTCCATGGTGGCAAAATAGAATGAAAAACAGTTGATCCCGCCGTATAAGGGTACTGATCCAATGTGACTTCGATGCCTTCTTTACGAGCCTTTTCCATTTTTTCTAAGGCTTCATGATATTTTTTTCGATTCTTAATCCCCATGACTTTAAAATGCGAAACATGCAACCTTACACCTGATTGCCTAGCAACATCTATAACTTCATCTAATGCCTCGAGGATTTTTGTGCTTTCATTTCGAACATGAACTACAAAACAACCATTGTATTTAGCTGCACCTTTACATATTTCAATAAGCTCCTCTTTATTTGAATACAAGTTTGGCGGATAAATAAGACCAGATGAAACACCATAAGCTCCTTCTCTCATCCCTTCCTCAACCAACTTACGCATTTCTTGCATCTCGGCTTTTGTACTTTCACGACCCTCAAATCCCATAACAAGTGTTCTAACAGCCCCATGAGGTACTAAATAGGTTACATTTCCCAACAAGCTCTGATTTTGTAGGAAATCTAAATATTCATCGATTGTGTTCCAATCCCATGAATCTATCTTCCCATCTAGCCCTTCCAACTGTTTTTTCCATAAAGGTTTTGTCTCTTCTGATACCGGTGCAACGGATATTCCATCTTGTCCAAACAATTCGGTAGTTACTCCTTGTAATACTTTGATTTTATGGATTTCTGGTTTTGTACATAGAAGGTCTGAATGTACATGTGTATCTATAAATCCCGGGACAACTGCCATACCTTCCGCATTAATTTCTGTATGTGCCGATTCATTATGAAGTTTTGCTATTTTTTTAATTTTTCCATCTTTAATACCAATATCTAGTTTTGTCCAAGGATTTCCGCTCCCATCGAATAATTTACCGTCTCTAATTATAATGTCATACATCTGAAAGACCTCCATAATCAAATTATTAGTGTATTATTTATTTTTCCCTCTCGCATCAATGGTGACTGTTTTTTCGAAAACTCCCCCTCTAAAGCCATATACCTCATCCGTTAAATTAATTACCGGACAAATATGATTGGGGATAATTTCGACAATATCACCAACGCGTAGATCACACTTTCCCTGTATTTCTACGATTGCGTGTTCTTCGGATAAGCGTTTGATAACTAAATTCTCTTGATTTTTAATTCTTCCAAAACCACCTTCAATATTAGGATCATGTGCCAATGTTTTACTGCCCGCATCAATGATCAAACGGTCTTTACTCGGACGAGACACAACAGTTGAATAAATAGTAACAGCACAATCATCTTCTGTCGCACCACCTGTTGCCATCACATTTCTATCATTAAACACATACATGCCTGCTCTTACTTCAGTGACATAAGGAATTTCACCAGTAAATCTAGCAATAGCAGTCGCTCCAACACTAATTTCAGGAATATGCAAATTTTCCTTTTCCAATAACATCTTCGTTTTATATAATTCCGTAGCATCATCGATAGCAATTCGCTTTAATTTTTCCACATCACTTTCGGCATAAGCGTGACCTGGATGACTTGTTAGTCCTTTTATATTTATAAAAGGCAAAGCCGCTATCTCTAAAATTTCGTTTATACTTTCTTGAGGTGACCTTCCCATTCGCTCATTTCCTGTATCAATATCTATATAAATATCGATTGTTTTACTGTTTGCTTTTCCTACCTCACTCAAACCTTTTGCAACTATAATATCATCCAATGCCACTGTTAAATCGGCATGTTTAAGGAGTTTACCAAATCTCTTCAATTTTTTTTCACCAATTATGGGGTAGGCAATCAAAATATCCCTGATGCCGGAATTTACCATGACTTCTGCTTCTCCCAGAGTAGCCGTTGTTATCCCAGTTGCTCCGGCTTTTATTTGCAAATCGGCGATATATGTACTTTTATGTGTCTTTACATGTGGACGTAGCTTAATATTCGATTTCTCAGCTAAATTATTTAACCATTCAATATTCTGTTCCAAAATATCAAAATCAAGAACAACAACCGGGGTATCATTTAAAATCTCTTCATTTTTAAAATGTACCATAACTTCCACTTCCCCTCACATAAAAACGGTTTTACCTAGCTAAAATTCATGCGCTTGCAAAATAATGATCGTTTCCTATCCACAATTTTAATTTTTCACCATGATATTCCACTCTTCTATTACTGGCGATGCGGGATAAGATAAAGTGATAGATCTTGCCATACAATTACTACTGCCAAAACAAATAGCATAATAAAAATAAATGGGATTACAGACTTGATTACCCTTTCTAGCGGTTCTTTGGCAATTCCACTAGTTACAAATAAATTTAAGCCGACCGGCGGAGTGATCATCGCTAATTCTAGGTTCACGACTAGAACTACTGCAAAGTAATATAGATTTATTCCCATTAAGTTTAAAATCGGTAACAAAATTGGAACGGTTATTAAAATAATGGATACTCCTTCCAAAAAAGCCCCCAATATAAACAAAAATAAATTCACTGTAAGCATAAATGTCCAGAAATTTGCATCGGAGTCAGAAATCCACATCGCTACATCTTGTGGCACCTGATTTATTGTTAAAAACATACCGAATATGGAAGCAGCCACAACAATCATATATACCATAGAAGTTGTTTGCACTGTTTCTCTTAAAATGGAACGTATATCTTTCCATTTAATTTCCCTGTAAACAAAAACGGAAATAAGTAAAGCATACAAACTCGCTATAACCGATGATTCTGTTGGAGTTGCAATTCCTCCATAAATCAAATAAAAAATGAGTACTGGTAGAAGCAAACCCCAAATTGCTTTATACCCTTCTTTGAACCTCTCATTCCATGGGGTAGATGGCAGTTTTCCATAGCCTTTTCTACGAGCGTAAACAACAGCAGTGACAATTAGAGTAAATCCAAAAAACAGACCTGGTAATACCCCGGCTATAAATAAGTCACCTACAGACGTATTCGTAACGGTTCCAAAAATAATGAACGAAATACTTGGTGGAATAAGAATTCCCAATGTACCTGCAGTTGCCACCAAACCCATCGCATAATTTTTATCATATCCAGATTCAACTAAAGCTGGGATCATAATTGCACCAATGGCCGCAACTGTCGCAACACTTGAACCAGAGATTGCTGCAAAAATCATACAAGCGACAATGGTTACTACTGCAATACCTCCCGTAAGATGCCCAATCCAAGCTTTTAAAAAATTTAATAAATACCTTGAAATACCACCTTTTATCATAATTACCCCTGTCAATACAAAGCCAGGGATGGCTATTAAAGATGAATTATTCATTCCTGAAAATACCGATTCAATTACTGTAACTAAATTAAAACCTTGTAAAGCTAATACAATTAGAGATGACATGGCCAAAGAAAATGCTATTGGCACACGTAATAAAAGAAATAAAATGAAAATTCCCATTAGTAACCAGACCATTGTTTAATCACCCCTTATATCAAAGTTTCTTGTTCCTTTTTACCGTCTTCTTTATAGTTGTATATTTTTATTAGGGTACGTAATGAAAGAATGACTCCCGAAAGAGGTAAAATAGAATAGGCTAGCCAAAGCGGGAAATTACTAGAAGATCTTTGTCCAGTCATCCATTTTTGCTCAACGATTTGGAAACCATAGATTACTAAAAAAATAAAAAATGAAAGTGCAACAATATTGGCAAATAAATTAATCCATTTTTGCTTATTTTCAGTAAAAAGTTGATAGAAAATTTCAACTCGTATATGAGTGTTGTCGCGTAAGGCAACTGAGGCTCCAATTAATACTCCCCAAATTATAAAGTAACGAGCAATTTCATCTTGCCAAGTCGTGGGGATTTCCAATATATACCGAAATACTACTTGTAAAATCAGAATGCCCAGTCCACTTATAATTAATAATCCTGATAACCAATCCTCGATAGCTTCAATAATGTTAACTATTTTTTTCATCATAAGTTCCCCTCCAATCAACTCCCCTCCTCAACACGTGAAGAGGGAATAGATTGTTTGTTTTATTGACTTTCGAGCGCTTTATTTATTAGATCTTCTCCAATAACTTCACTGTATTTTTCATAAAGTGGTTGCATTGCATCCCTAAAGGCTGCTAGCTCATCATCAGAAAGTTCATAAATTTCCATATCACCATCATTTTTAATGGTATCTAAAGCTTCTTGTTCTACTTCTTTTGCTTTTGCAGCTACCCCTTCATTAACTTCCTCTAAAATTGCTTCTAGCTCATTTCGGACATCTTCAGGTAGTTCGTTCTCCCAGAAATTTTTATTCGTTAGAATTGGATAGGTTGTAGGTGCATGATTTGTTATAGTCATATAATCTTGTACTTCGAAAATCTTGGCTGTTGCAATTTCTAAAAATGAATTTTCTTGTCCATCAATCATCCCTTGCTGTAAAGACATGTAAAGATCACTGAACGGAATAACTGTTGCACCCGCCCCTAATTGGGTGTATTGGTCTTCTAATAATCCACCTGCCATAACTCTAAGCTTTAATCCTTTCATGTCTTCAGGTTTGGTAATAGGATGTTTAGAATTTGTTATTTGCTTAAAGGACCCTGCCCAAGTTCCCAAGATTTTTAAATCAAAATTTTCAATTTTTCCTCTAAGGTTCTGACCGTCCTCACCATTATCAAAATTATAAAAACTCTCAATCGTGTTAAATAGGAATGGAACATCATATAATTGATAGGCAGGATCAAATCCTACCAATTTAGAACTAGCGCTAATTACCACATGGACGTTACCTGCTTGTAATGCTTCTGTGCCCTCTTCAACATCGAACAATGTGGAGTTTGGATATACTTCAACTTCTACCTTATCTCCTAAACGTTCCTCAACAAGCTCTTTAAAAAGATCAGCACCAACACCTTTTATATGATCTTCAGTCACATCATGTACTACCTTCAATAAAATCTTTCCGTCTTTACTACTAGATTCAGCTTGATCAGGCGTGCTGCTGGTTGTTTTATCATTTGAACACCCCATAATTAGTAACAATATTCCGATAACTGTTAAAATAGTGAAAATTTTAAACCTATTCATATTACAAACTCCCCCTCATTTTTTAGATCACTTGGTTAACAGGAAACAATTAATATTATATATTTTGGTTCAATATCATCCCCCCTTATAAAGGGCTAAGCAAATTATTTATTATATTAAAGAGCTTAGAATATACCGCATAAAGTCGTGAATTGCTTTACTGTATTTCTTAATTTATTTAAAGCGCTTTTGCCAATAGACTTTTAAAATCCTCAAGTTTTGGATCCCTAGGATTATTGCGAATAAGTCGGTCAATCTCTAACCCTTTTTGAGCTATTACAGAAATATCGCTTTCCTTAATTCCAATAGATGACAGCCGGGTAGGTAATCCAATATCATCAATAAGTTCTAATACAGATTTATGTGCAGCATTCGCTGCCTCTTTTGTTGTCAAATTGTTCACATTTACACCAAATGCACTTGCGATTTTAACCATTTTTTCGATTTCAACAGATGTATTGTACTGCATAACATAAGGTAACAATAATCCAGTAACTTCACCATGAGGGGAAGATGTTAATGCCCCAATAGGATATGCTAAAGCGTGTGCAGCTGCTGTACCTGCGTTCGAAAAAGCTAACCCGGCTAAAAGACTCCCGAGTAACATATTGGAGCGAGCATCTAAGTTATTCCCCTGTTGAACTGCAAGTCTTAAATTATTAGCGATTAATTCAATAGCTTGAAAAGCAAAAGTATCCCCCAATGGAAAAGATCCTTGAAATACAATTTTTTCACCAGCTTCAATATACTTAAAAGATTTTGCTGTATAAGCTTCTATAGCATGAGCTAGTGCGTCTATACCTGAACAAGCTGTAATATAAGGAGGCAGGCCAAGTGTCAATTCTGGATCTATTAACGCCACAGTAGCTCTCAATTGATTATCCGAAATACCAACCTTTAAATCATTATTCTCATCTGTAATTACTGCTACAGAAGTCACTTCAGACCCTGTACCGGCAGTTGTCGGGATAGCAATTAACGGAGAAATTGGACCTGGTACTTTATTTTCCCCCCCGTAATAATCTAGCGGATGGCCACCATGAGCAATTAATAAAGAAATTATTTTGGCGGTATCTATACTACTTCCTCCGCCTAGAGCTATCACTGCATCAGTGTCCATTTGTCCCTTGACATATTCATAACCTTGTAAAATAGATTTAGTAGAAGGCTCTGGTTCAACTTCATCATAAATTACTAATTTATAGCCCCTATCTAATAACATTTGTTCAACTTGTCCTGCAATACCAGCCTTTTTAATCCCTTCATCAGTAACTAACAATACATTTTTTGCATCGAGATCTTGCAAAATAGAATCAAGTTTATTTAAGGATCCATTCCCAAATACAATTCTTTGTGGAGTAATAAATTCCCATGTGCTTCTCATGTTTTCGACATCCTTTTTATAAATTAATTACAACTAACTTTTCATCGGTCATTTCTTTTAATGCAAAGTGTGGTCCTTCTTTACCAATCCCACTATCTTTTACACCACCATAAGGCATTACATCAGCTCTAAATGTAGATACGTCATTTATTATGACTCCACCAAAATGTAGTTTTTGAGTCGCTTGCATAGCCAAATTTATGTCAGAAGTAAATATTCCGACCTGTAAACCCATATTCGAATTATTTGCTAGATTAAAGGCTTCTTCAATATCATCAAAAGGAATAATGCTAATAACGGGTGCAAAAATTTCTTCACATACTACTTTCATGTCTTCTTTTACATCTACTAGAATAGTAGGTTCTAGAATTGCTTCGTCTCTTCTTCCACCAGTAATAATCTTAGCACCATTTTTTTCAGCATCTCGAATCCAAGTTTCAGCGCGTTCCGCTTCAGATATTGAAATCATTGGGCCAATATCAGTAGTCTCAGATTCTGGATTCCCTACTTTTAATGATTCCGTCACTTGTACAGCCTTTTCTAAAAATGTATCATATACCTCTTGGTGAACATATATTCTTTGTACAGCTATACATGCTTGACCAGCATTTGAAAAACCTCGAGTTATACAGAGTTCTACCGCTTTATCTAGATCTGGTGCATCTTTATATATAATGTTAGGTGAATTATTTCCAAGTTCTAAAGCAACCTTACGAATACCAGTTTTACTCTTAATTTGTCTACCAATCTGTGGACTACCTGTAAAGGTAAAGAGAGATATTCTTTCATCTTCCAATAAATATTCCCCTGTCTCACTTCCTTTTCCATTAACTAAGTTCAACCAGCCTGCGGGTAATCCTGCTTCCGTTAATATTTCTGTTAATTTACAAGCAATGATCGGCGTTTGTTGTGTTGGTTTCAATACAACTGCATTCCCAGCCGCAAGTGCAGGACCCAGCTTATGTGCCGTTAAATTCAATGGAAAATTAAATGGAGTTATTGCAACCACTACACCTACTGGTACACGGACTGTAAACGCCATTTTATTTTCATTTCCTGGTTGTCCCAAAGGTATTCCTGTACCAGCAATTCGTTTAGCCTCTTCGGCTGAAGCTATAAATGTTTGAACCGCACGATCTACTTCTGCATCAGCATCTTTTTTTACTTTACCGACTTCAGCAATTAATATATTTGATAACTCACTCTTTCGTTCTTTTATAATTTCGGCAGTCCGCATCAAGATATTGTAGCGCTCTGTTGTAGATAATTTTTTTGTATAAAAGGTCGTTGAAGCGCTTTCAATTGCTTGAGAAACTATTCGCCTTGATGCTCTACCAACTCGTCCAAGTTCGGCACCCGTATATTTATCGAAAACAGTTATTGTTGCTTCACTTTTAATCCATTCTCCATTAATAAAGTGACCATACTCTTCCATTTAAAATTCCTCCACTTTCTTTTTAATTGCCAAAAGGGTCTTGTTTACTGTACTTATTAGTGTGAATAATATCAGAGATTAAATAGTCATATACTCCATCATCAATTTCAATACCATCTACCATACTTATTTCCTCTTTTTGCGAACTTCTTTGACCAGGATAAAACACTTGTTCAAAACCGGGCGCGGGTTTGATACTATTTAAATCGTTCATCGTTTGAGTAATTCGATCTTTAAAATCTTCTAAATCCGTAAAGAATGAGGGGTTGATAACAATATGTAATTGACCTAAGTTTCTTCCCTCAGATAGATTACCATACAAGGCAGAAACACGATTTCCAAATGGTAATCCTAATAGAATTCCTGATAAAATATCTACCATCATTGCTAGCCCGTATCCTTTCGAACCTGATACAGATAATAAACCGCTTACATTAAAGGGGTCTGTTGTTGGTCTACCATCTTTATCAACTGCCCAAGTTCCAGGTATTGCCTCATTTTTAGCACGTGCCTCCAATATCTTCCCCCAAGCTTTTTCCGTTGTGGCCATATCGAAGATAATCATTTTCCCATCTTTACCTGGGGCTGCAAATGCGATTGGATTGGTGCCATAATAAGGTTCTGCACCTCCATAAGGTACTGCCATTGGATCTGCTTGACAAACTGATATAGCTAATAAATCTTCTTTCGCTGCTTGCTGAACATAGTAAGAAAGTGCACCACTATGTGATATTCCTTTTACCCCTATAACAGCAACACCTGTTTCCTTAGCAGTTTCACAAGCTATTTCCATAGATCTCTTTGCAGCTACATGTCCTGAACCATTGTTTCCATAAAACACACCTGTACTTTCGGATGATTTTTCATATAAAAACTCTGGATTGACATTTATTCCACCTTTAGCAATTCTCTCTGCATAATATTCAACTCTTATAGCTCCATGAGAGTGTATTCCTCTTGCATCCGCAAAAACTAAAACTTCGGCAACATCACTAGCATGTTCTGCACTAAGCCCCGCATTATTTAGTTTTACTTTTATTAATTGTTTTAATTTCTCATTAGTCACTTTCAACGTAAACACTCTCCAATTCCATTTCTTAAGAAAACGAGTAAATATTATCTCTTTTTTTCTCTAATAAGCGATTTTTTGCATCTTTAATATGATTCTTTACAGCCATCTCGGCACGATATATATCCCGAGTTTTAATGGCTTCTACTATTTCCATATGTTCTTCCGTAGCCTCTGTTTGATCAACACCACCTCGTACACGATAAAATCTTGCTATATGAAAATGACTATACATACCTTCATATGCTTCGAGCAAAAAAGTATTATTTGCTTCTTTTAATAATGCTGAATGAAATTGTTGATCCAAATGTACAAATTTTAATACCTCTTTATATGATTTACTTACGTCTAACCCCGTCATTTCTTTAGTTATCTCAATAAGTTCCTCGGTAATATGGGTTAATTTATTACGGATTATATTAACCACTGCATGTTTTTCTATCAAAATCCGCGCTTCTAAAAGTTGAAGCATCTCGTTATCGTCTAAAATTTCACTTACTCGATATCCTTTGTTCGGCTCAAAAATTACTAACTTCGTTGAATGAAGCCTAGACAACGCTTCCCTCAAAGGAATGGAGCTAATGTTCATTTCCTTTGACAAATTGCTAATATTAATCTTTTGTCCAGGTGTTAATCTCCAATCGAAAATCATTTCCTTAAGTAGATCATATACAGTGTCTGCCACCATCCCACGACCTTGCTCCTCCATATTCACCCTCCTTCAAATAATATATAAAAAATTTTAAATAATATATTATTTCTGTAAATAATATCAATGAGTATAGTGGTTGTCAATAGATTTTTGCTAAAAAATCAATAAAAAGGTGGTTTTTAATTATTTTTTATATAATTATTAGCATTCACCGTTATAAATCGTATATTATTTTGTCATTTTAAATATATTAATTTATCAAAAAATATATAATAGCACTATTTAGTTCCAAATCAAGACCCTATAAATATTATCACTAATAAAAAACTACAAGCTGTTGAATATACAGCTTGTAGAGATTTAACAATTTTTTTCAATCATTTTACTATCTTAATATTTTTATCAATTATTACTACCATTCCGCTATTGATCCATCTTCATGACGCAATACTAGATTTATCCACGAATGGCCTTCTTTCGCTTTTTCCTTAACAAACTCTTCATCAATTTCTATTCCAAGACCTGGCTTCTCAGGAATTTCAAGATAACCTTCTTCATATAGAAAATCCGCATCCCCATCAAGTCGGTAGGAACGTTTACTGGAGGGCAACCAGGCGCGGAGAACGGTACATTAACCATCATGGTGGGAGAGTTAATGTTTCTCAATCATATATTAGTAGATTTGAAAACGGTCGGGCAATGCCGGATATTAACATGCTAGAAAAAAAATTCTACAAGCTTTAGAATCCAATTTATTTACTCTTTTTTCCAAAGTTTTCCGGAATATGTCTGAAGACTTGCTTTAACCTTTTGATACTTTAAAAAATCTAAAGCCTGAAGCAAGAATTAAACTAAATGAGTTCCATAAACTGTTGAAAGATTAGAAAATATTATATAAAATTATAGTAATTCTCGTATTAAAACTCCCTCTGCAATATATGTAGTTTTATGCAGAAGGAGTTTAAACATTATTATAGATTTAGATTAATTTTGATTAAAAGGGGAAAATTCAACTGACTAAAAATGATTTCGATCGAATCAGATGTCCAAGATGTCAAAGGTATTTTTTGAATAGGGATCAAGTGTTTCTCGATGAAACAAATACTATTCTCCATCAACGTTGTTATACGTTAGAAACGTTGCCAATTAAGGATAGAGGAACCTATAGGGAGATCATCGAAAAGTATGATTTTTTTAATGATTTAGTTTGATATCAACATCCAATTGTACTAGCAAATTTCAAATTAGCTTTAATTGCACATAAGGAGAGTTGTACGATATCAATTCCTAGCCCTTACAATTCCTTTAACAAGCCATCTATTACAAAATGACAATTCCCTCTATGATAAAATTTAATTGCCATAGAGGGGTATTACCCTTGCCTTTTTATCCTAGCACATTCTTACATCATCTCCTCCAACCGTCGTCTCAGCTTATTCTCACTGCTTGCCCCCATCCCTTTACAGCGTCAGCTGTCACACTCTCCAGTTCCATAATCTCCTTTATTGTCAACTCTGCGATAATAAAATACTTAACCCACTTCCACTGATTGTTACTTAACTTACTGCGAATTTCTTCCCAAAACGCATGATCTTCTAATACGATTCCACTTACTTTTACTAGTGGCATACCAGAACCCTTATGTCTATTTCCATCAGATAATTGAATGGATTTTTCTTTTTTTAAATCTTCTAAAACCTCCTGTTCACGAGATTTTTTCCGAACCAAATCAATTAACCTAAACCGAATACGGTAATTCAAGAACGTTCCGATCTTCCCTTTCTCTTCATCAAATTCCTTATACGCCTGCCAAAGTGCGACGATACCCTCCGTATAAAATTCCTCATACCATTCTCCAGTAATTCCTAATCGATGTATTTGATAATGAACTCGTCGCTCATTTGCTTTAAAAAAAGCGTCAAAATCTTGTTTCATTCCTAATCCCCCGATAATGTATTACCGCTCGAGCCAGTAACATCATCATAAGAGGGTCTTGATAGTCTTGCACATTCACTATCTACACATAACTCGTTGCAACCTACCTGTTACTCTAGAGAAAAGATATGTTTTTAGTATAGAAACTTATTGGACTTCAAAGAGTATGGGAAATAAAGGCCTTTTTATTAAATATACCAACAACCTATTAAATGCTTCTATTTTTAAAAATCATTTTATTCCACTTTGAATAATTCTAATTACCCATTTCAAGACGGTATCTTTTGTAAAAATAGTTAAATATAACTATAAAATTGCATAAAATTACATAGAAGGGACCTCAAGGTTATTTTATATTAATTTAAATATTGCAATAATTAAGTTAAAAGGTGGGGTATACATGGATGAACGAAAAGAAGAATTTTTGAATGCAATGCTTGGTAATATTATTGGCAAACAAATTCGGAAAAGCAGAATTAAGTGGGACTTGACCCAAGAACAAGCAGCAGAACTTATTGGCTGTTCTACTGAACACTTAGGCAGAATGGAAAGGGGTGAGCAAGTACCAAAAGGTCTAATGTTGTCACTAATCCAACTTAAGCTACAAGTAAGTGCAGAAGATTACTTAAGAGAACTAAATGACGTTCTTATCAAGTATGAACAAAACAATTAATCTACGAAAGTCCCTTCATAACAAAACAAGATAGCGATCTCTCGCTATCTTGCCTCCAGATACGTATACCTTACCAAAATAGGAGGAAGAGTAAATGATTTTAAAAAAGTATCGTATCAATGAAAACACCATTGCATTGTTACCTGCTCAAGAAATCGACTTTGACACCATCGTTATCGAAAAAGAACGTAAAATAAAGGTTCGTAAAACTGCGCTCGAACTTATAAAGAAAGCTTGCTTTGATGACTGGACTACATACAACGGCAGGCGCAAAGCAGCTATTTATCATACAAACTTCAAGCGAAAAGTGCCAATTCTAGTCAACATGAAAACGGAAAGCTATTTCTTTCCTACACATTCACCCACAAGCATCTACAATAAATGGTTTGCGTACCAACATATCGCTAAAATTAAAGAATGTACCCAACATCCAACCAAGACAATTATCACTTTTTCTAACGGTATCGAACTTTGTGTTAACATTTCTCATCATATTTTAGATAAACAAATGCAGCGAACCTTTGAGTGCATATATAGGATGAGAAGGGGGCGGAATGAGGAAGAAAAATTAAGGAAAATATTCTAATTTACATAAACACAGATAAAAAATGCCATTAACGAAATTTGATCGTTAATGGCATTTTTACTACTATGATGCTGTTATTCCAACTCTCTCCATTCTCTTGCAACACATGTTCACTCAGCGCCTCTCACTACTTACTATACAGAAAAATTTAGTTCCACTTTCTCCATTAAAAGTTAAACTTTAATAGTTTTTCATTTTCAGATAATGTTACTCTCGTTTCATCATCAGCCAAGAGGGTTCGGGTATAGCGAAATTGTTAACTCCTTAAATTCCTTTCGCTATCACTCCAGTCAGACATTTACTGTTGACAATTGCCACGTTTTTTCTTCTGCAGCAAGTTTCACTTTTGGTCGAAGAAAAAATAAAAAGATTGGTGATCGCCACCCTTTAATAATCTAATTCCCGACCCCAAAGATAAACGCCATCCCTCTTCACTTCGGTAATCATTCAGTGACTTTTTTTACTAGGTACGCCGAGTCTTGCAAAACTGAAAATCCATTTTTTTGATAAAAATGATAAGCTGGGACAGTCTTTTCAGTAGCTAATGTTATATGCTTAATCTCTTTAGTCTTCAATATATTATTTGCTAGAGTAAGAAAAGTACTGCCTGCTCCTTGATTTTGCTTTTTTCTTGAAATAAAAAATTCCTTGATGAAATATTCCCGCCCTTCCCACCAGTTAAAAATATAACCTAATGAGCAACCAATGAGCTCACCTTTTTCATCATAGAGAGCTAATGAGAGCGAGTTATTATTTTCAGTCAAATCTTTCATATATAAATTTAACTGTTTTTCATTATTCCATTTATCAAACCAAGGTTCATTCGAAAATACATCTAGAAATAGTTTCTTCATTTCCTCGAAATCACATTTTTTTAAGATACTTACCTCCATCTAGTTAAACCTCCTTCATCATGATCCATAAAAAGTTAAAAATTTCGTGTCCTGAACTACGTTGAAATTTATTGATAGAAACAATCGCTTGTTTTTCTTGTATAACTACTATTTCAAAGGGTATCTACGGCAAAACTCCTTTACCCTTTAAACCTTATTCTTCATTCCCAATCCGTTCCAAGACACATGAGCGACCTTCAATAGAACTCAAACCTTTTAATACTATTTTATCTTCACTAATCTTTTTAATTCTCATAGCTATATGATAAATTATCAAAAAATGTTATTGGAGTGATTTATAATTTAATGTATCTACTTCTTTATTCTCAATACCAACCTTATATAAAATAATGCTCCCGGCCGGTGAATTTCCCGTCTCTACTGAACGCAATTTAAAATCCTTACCTAATGCAATTACCCAATCAGCTTCCTGCTCTTTTTCTAAAACGATAGCAAGCGTTCCAAACTGATGGATTTGATCCCAGTCATAGACGGTAGTGTTGCCGTTTTCTATTACTTGAATTTCGTCTGGGCTACTGACGACACTTACATCCTCATTTTCCCAAACCCCTTGAATTTCTGCACCGACATAATAGTAAGCAACACCCTCATTTCGATCTCCGTAAGTTCCGATAAATGCCTGCTTCTTGTCTCCGGTTGTCTCATACGTAAAAACTGCCACATCATTAGTAAGCCACCGAACATCATAATCACCGGTAATCGGAGATGGCAATCTCTCTTTGGGACGGGAAACAATTCGGTAATAAGACCTATAATACAATGCCTCGTCCAGTTGTTGATCCTCTTTAATCGAAAAAACATGGGTTAAATTCGGCGAGATGCTGACAATATTTTTAATTTCTTTATTGCTTTCAGTTAACAAGAAAACGTTCAAAATGATAAACAGACTAACAAGACTTGCTCCAATAATATGGAAGTTTCGTTTGAACGAAAATAACATAATAATTGCGACATATAAACAGACTACTATTAAAATATTTAGGATATAAAATAAACGGTTATCCACATACTCCATCTGCAATCGATCTTGAAGAAGCAAATAACCCATTTGAACAAAGAAAAGACCAATTGCAAATAAAAACAGCAGCCATTTTAGAATAAGGAGTATTTTATCCCTGTTCATCAGGTTGCACCTCCCTAAAAAACTCCCATGTTAATCCGTTATCTTCTGACCTAAACTCACCTTTCACTTTTCCGCCTTCATAATCACCATTAGGACCTTGATTAAGAAGAACAGTTAAATAGTCTTCGTGTTTTTCTGGATCTTCCGCTTGGACAAAAACCCGCACATATTCCGGAGGCATGTTAAACTGTGCTTGCTTCCAGCTTTTTCCTCCATCTTGCGTCACAAACACATCTGGTATTTCAGGATTAATCGTTCCATACGATAAAAACCCTGTCTGTTCATCGATAAAACTTCCAAAGGCGATTAGCCGAGTTGTCGGAGGTTCAGCGGTTGCCTCCCACGTCGCCCCACCGTCATGCGTCAGATAAACAATCGAAAATTCCTGTGACATTGTCCGGCCGCCTGACAGTACGACATATCCGAACGATTCATTTAAGAAATCGACCTTTCTGAAACGCACCCCTGACAAAGCCTCTGCAATGACCCCATCTTGCCACGTCTCCCCTCGATCATACGAATACTTTAACAACACTTTTTCAACATATTCTTGATTCGTTTCTTCACCGTAAATAAAAGCAGCAATATTTTCAGTTAATATATAACTGTCTTCAATCAATTCTGTCCCGTTCCCATGATATTCACCATGAAACAATAATTCCTTGTCAATCGGAACGTTGATCCAGTCAGCGCCGCCATTATAAGTGATGTTCAACTCATCATTTTGTAACGTATAACTAATCGCTTCATCAGTTAGTGGCTCGAATGATTCAGGTTCCTGTTCAGCAGGTTCAACCGTCTCAATTGGATTAGTTGGTTTTGGATAATAAATAGGATTCTGATTTTCATATAGATAGATGCCAATACTTAACGCTAAGATCATTAAAGTGGCAAGAAATACAGCAATGCGTTTCATAGAATAACTCCTTTTACTTCTCTCAATCTACTATTTAATAAAATTACCTATAAATGTAAATATGACAATTATAGGCTATCATACTTACTTTTTTAATCCTTGTCAATAAGGGGGTCCGTTCCTATTAATTCATGTGGGACAGAATAAAACATGCTATTAATGGTAATATGTAGTGTAATTCATTTCAAGATACTATATATAGTTTATACAATGTTTATTAAATAAAGATTATAAAACTATCATTGTTCAAAATAAAATATAAAAGGAGCAGAAAAAGCAATTGTCGGTTCCCTCTTTGAAATAACACTAATAGAAACATCTCTATCCTTAATGACGTTTAATAAATTCTTGTTTATATGTTACCTAACGAAAATATACAAGTAATGTTTTTTTGTTCTTTTTTGGATTATAATTACAGTTGAATCGCTATCTGAGCTGAGGCCTTTATCTCATAAATTAATTTAATTAATTAAGTTAATTGTTCTATGCTATAATAACAAAAGAATATTGTATTGGAGGCGGAGAGATGCAGCAGCGGGGTACATTTCAAATGATGAAATCAGTAAATAAATCATTAATTTTAAATAAAATCCGAACGAATCAACCAATTTCAAGAGCACAAATAGCAAAGGAAACAAAATTAACACCCCCAACGGTAAGTAATATTGTTAAAGAATTACTTGAGCAGGAAATCATTAAGGAAAGCGATCTTGGTGTATCAAAGGGTGGCAGAAAACCAACCATGTTACAAGTTAATAGTAATCGCTTTTATGTGATCGGCGTAGATGTTGGTCCTAACACAATTGACTGTTTAATAACTGATCTGTCTGGAAAAGTTTTAGAACGATCGTCCAGTAAATTAAACGGCGAATTAACGAATGAAAAATTTCTCACAAAATTAAAGGATATTATCCACCATATTATTCAATCCATTTCCGAACAAGAAAAAATTATTGGTATTGGGATAGCTATGCACGGTGTTGTTGATGTGGAAAACGGAATTTCTTTATTTGCGCCAAATTTAAAGCTAAGTAATATACCAATTAAAGAAGAATTGGAAAAAGAGTTTGACCTTGTAGTTAAAGTTGAAAACGATGCTAGGGCGATGGCTTTAGGAGAATCTTGGTTTGGACAACATGACAATCCCTTAAGCATGCTAGTGGTGAACATTGGAAGCGGTGTCGGAGCTGGGGTAGTAGTTAATGGGAAATTATACCACGGCGCCAATGACTTGGCAGGAGAAGTTGGTCACATGACCATTGATATCAATGGAGATATTTGTGATTGTGGGAATAAAGGATGTTTACAGACATTTGCTACAGGTTCAGCAATAGTTAAAAAAGCGAATCAAGTGTCAAATGAACCAATCCAGTCTGGAGAAGAAGTTTATAATTTAGCTAAAAGTGGGAAGCAAGATTATATTACTATACTAGAAGAGACCGGAAGAATAATCGGCATTGGTTTAACGAACTTAATACATATTATAAATCCAGAACTCATTGTTTTAGGTGGGGGAGTAACCAAATCAGAAAAGTTTTTGCTTAACCCGATAAAAGAAGAAATACGAAACCGTGGATTAACAGACAATGCTATGAAGACAAAAGTAGTCATTTCATCACACGGTGAAGATGCAACTCTTTTAGGTGCAATATCCTTAGTATTGATAGAACTATTTGAGCCAATTTAATTAATAAAATGCCCGAAATCAGAAAAAACATTTCTAATTTCGGGCATTTTAAATTATTTTTTCTTCTCTACCATATCAAATGAAAATATCGTTTGTTTTTTATATGTTTCATTTGGTAATAAAGTAATGGAAGGTAAATCATTTAACCATAATGATGCTGAAGGGGCTTGTGTCTCAAAACATACACCTAAATATTTCTTCGATTTTACTTCATTCAATCTGATACCTTCTTGCATCCCATTAGCTGTATACATTACCATTCCTGGTTGATTCGTTTTTATTTTCATTATTCTTCCACTATCATTATTGGCTACTATTACTTGATTTGCAGTTTGTTGATCAAATAAAAAATAATGGTCATACCCACATCCTACCAACTGGTTTTGTTCATTATGTGATACAAACCCCTCTTGTAATAATTTACCTCTTCTAAAATCGAATTCTGTTTCACTAACATCCTCTACTATATCAAAGGGAATTAAGTCTTTATCTAATTTGAGGATCCTGCTACTATCAATTGTAACTTCATGATCCGAAACCGTATTTTTTAAATCCCCACTTAGATTAAAATAAGAATGATTTGTAAGTGTTAAGACGGTCTCCTTGTCTGTTGTAGCCTCATAATCAATCAAAAATTCATTATTTATTGTTAATCGATATGTAACCTTTACGTTCACATTTCCTGGATAACCACTTTCTCCATCCGGACTCGTATACGTAAATGTTACACCAATTCCGTCTTCCTCTTGAAAAGTGTTAAAATCCCATAAAACATTATGGAACCCTTTTTTACCGCCATGTAAATGATGGCAACTTTCATTTTGATCTAATTTATATTCCGTGTTCTGAATTTGGATGGTAGCATTCTTAATTCTTCCAGCAACTCGTCCAATAATCGCCCCTAAATACAATGGGTTTGTTTCATAATGAGTATAGTCCTGGTAGCATAATACAATGTTCTCTTTGGTGCCATATTTATCGGGAACTAAAATTTTTGTAATGATACCACCAAAATTTAAAAAGCTAATGCTCATAAAATGATTCGATAAGGTAAATTCATACCAATCATCATTTATTTTCTCTTTTTTCAAATCTATCAATGTTCATCTTCTCACTTTTATATAGTACGAATAAATCGCTCAAAGGCTCTGATTCCTTTTTCATCTTGCTTAAATACTCCAGCATCTTCTAAGATTCTTATAAACTTGTACCCTAATTCTTCCTGGATCAGTTGAGTAACATCCATGTGTGCAACGTAATTATCCTTCAACTGTTCTGCCCATTTTTGATGATAAGCCGGTACTTCGCACGGTTTATTTAACACATATTTTTTAATTTCCTCTAATTCTTCTTTTAATCTAGCAGGCAATACTGCAAGCCCCATTACTTCAATTAAACCAATATTTTCTTTTTTAATATGTTGGACATCTTCATGAGGATGAAATACCCCAGAAGGAAATGCCTCTGTAGTCCGATTATTTCGTAATACAAGATCCATTTCAAATTCACTATCTCGCATTCTAGCAATCGGCGTTATTGTGTTATGAGGTATATCATTTGTAAAAGCAATAATCCCTGATTCTTCATCTGAATAATTTTGCCATGCGGTTAAAATCGCCTCACTCGCTTCCACAAGCTCATTTTTGTTTTTACCTTTTATTCGAATAACGGAAAGTGGCCACTTTAATATAGCCCCTTCAATACCTTCAAATTGTTCTAATCCAAACGTCAAAATGGTTTCCGCTTTCTCCATTGCAAATGAATGATGGCCAGCTTGGTAATGATCATGACTTAAAATTGATCCACCTACAATTGGTAAATCTGCATTAGACCCTATGAAATAATGAGGAAACTTTTCAACAAATAATAACAAGCGCTCAAAAGTGTCCCGATTAATTTTCATATCCCGATGCTCTTCACATAGTAGTATGCTATGTTCGTTGTAATAAATATAAGGCGAATATTGTAAATACCAATTTTCACCCAATAGTGGTACTTTAATTATCCGATGGTTCGCTCGTGCTGGATATCCTGTTCTTCCTTCATAACCTTCGTTTTCAATACAGAGCAAACACTTGGGATATTCAATTTGTAGACGCTTCATTTCACGTTCTCTTTTTATCTGTTCGGGATCTTTTTCGGGTTTTGACAGGTTAATAGTAATTTCAATGTCTCCATAACTGGTACTCGTCATAAAATGGATATTTTTCTTAATCTGTTCCATTTGTATATAGTTACTATTTTTACTTAGTTCATAAAAATAATTTGTTGCCTCCTTAGGTGAAATCTTATACTTTTGATAAAATTTACTATTAACTGTAGAAGGCAAATCAATAAAACAATTCATTATATTAGCCTTCAATACCTCCTTTTCATCAAAAACATTCTCTATAATATTATTTTCAATCGCATAATTAATTATCTTATCTAATTGATGAGGGATAGAATCGTTAGAAATATTACATATATCTGACGGCCATGTGTCCAATTTTAGTTGAGCTAAAATTTGGTTGCGGGTATACATTCGATCTGTTTCTTCTATGAGCTCTTGTTCAATCGCCTTTTCTACTAAACTAGCAATATGATTAAAGATCAATTAATACCTCTCCTTTTATAACCATTTGGGTTTTCATTATGCCAATTCCAAGCATCCTCTATCATTCTTTCTATAGAAGACCTGGTTGGATTCCAACCTAATACCTTTTTCGCTTTACTGGAATCGGCGATCAGAATACTTGGATCTCCTTTACGACGTTCCCCGATCTGCTCTTTAATTTCGTTACCTGTTACTAATCTTGCGGTAGAGATAATTTCTTTGACTGAAAATCCCGCATTACTCCCTAAGTTAAACACATTACTAACTCCATTATTCTGTAAATAATTTAAAGCTAATAAATGTGCGTCAATCAAATCTTCCACATGTATGTAATCCCGGATACAGGTACCATCTTCCGTATCATAATTATCACCAAATATCGTTATATATGGACGTTGGCCTAATGCCGTCTGTAAAACAATTGGTATTAGATGGGTTTCCGGTTCATGATCTTCTCCAATTTCTCCGGTGCCCCTTGCTCCAGCTACATTAAAGTATCGTAATGAAACATAGTTTATCCCATGAGCGATATTCATCCATTTCATCAATTTTTCCATCGTTAGTTTAGTTTCTCCATACGTGTTAGTAGGTGCAGGAATCAGCTCTTCAGTTATCGGTATCTGGCTTGGTTCCCCATATACAGCTGCTGTCGAAGAAAAAACAATTTGCTTCACATGATATTCTTTCATGACTTGCAGTAAAACTTGCGTTCCATAAACATTATTATCAAAATACTTTAACGGATTTTCCATCGATTCCCCGACAAGAGAATTGGCCGCAAAATGGATAACAGCATCAATTTTTTCTTGCATGAAAACATCGCGTAAAAAATCAATCTTTCGAATATCACCTTTATAAAACGTTGCTTCCGGGTGAACTGCCTCTATATGACCTGTTTCAAGATGGTCAATAATTACAACTTTCTTTCCTTCTTCGATTAATTGATACACAGCATGAGAACCTATGTACCCCGCACCTCCAACAACTAATATACTCATCCAATTTCCACTCCTTTCAATTCTCTAGCCCCATCGCCTATTGCTGCTTCGTAGAATGATGCTTCATATCCAACTTTCTCTAAATAAATCTTATTTACATTTTCTTTAAATTGTTCTGTTTGCGCTTTCTTTACAATCGCAATCGCACAGCCACCAAAGCCCGCTCCTGTCATGCGTGCACCTATTACACCTTTCTGACTTTGAGCTGCTTCCACAATGGTGTCAAGCTCAATTCCAGTTACTTCATAATAATGTTTAAGGGAGTAATGGGAATCATTCATTAACTTTCCAAATGCGTTTAAATCGCCGGCTTTCAATCGTTGAAAAGCTTTCTTTGTTCGAGCTTGCTCATACACTACATGATGGGCTCGAAGACGATTGGTTTCACACTTGATTAAATGTTTCGTTTCTTCAAATAGGTTAGGTGCAACCATGCATAAGTTATTAATCTCCAATTGTTCCTGGAGATCTATTAATGCATTCTCACATTGTTGTCTGCGTTCATTATATTTAGATTCTGATAAGGCTCGCTGCTTGTTTGTATGAATGATCATAATGACATGTTCATTTAAAATAATAGGAGCATACTCATGTTCTAAATTTTTACAATCTAATAATATAGCATGATCCTTTTTTCCAAACCCGACAGCAAACTGATCCATAATGCCGCTGTTTACACCTATATACTCATTTTCTACTACTTGCCCCAACTTAACCAATGTTTCTAAATCAATAGATAAATCAAGTGATTCTTTTAATAAAGCTCCCGTTACCATTTCAATCGATGCTGAAGAAGAAAGGCCAGCCGAATTAGGTATATTACCGTGATATAAAATATCTAGCCCCGTATCGATCATAAAACCTTGATCTTTTAGTATAGAAATCATACCTTTTGGAAAGTTTGCCCACGTATGTGCTGAATCGTACTTTACATCATTTAAGTCAACCTCAATTATTCCATCCTCTTTAAAGTTATTTGAGAAGAAACGAACTATTGAATCATTTCGCTTTTTAACTAAAGCATATGTTCCATAAGATATTGCAGCAGGAAGAACGAGGCCTCCATTGTAATCAATGTGTTCTCCAATTAGATTAATTCTTCCAGGAGCAAAAAAAACTCGAGGTTTACTTTCAGTAGAATATAAATTCATAAATTCTTGTTGTAGTCTTTCAATCATTATATGTATTACCTCCTACACTTAATTAATTAATTTAATTAAGTTAATGCAATCATATCTTAAAAAAATATAAAATTCAAGTTGGTTTTTTATCTTTTCACCAAATTATTAGCTCAATTCTGTATTTCAATAAATTTAGAAAACAGCTTGACTCATTTTATTAATGAGCATATAATCAAGTTAATTAATTTAATTAATAATCAAATTTTATAAAATTTAAGTAAGATTGCTAGTTTTACAAGTTTTACATATAACTTATTAGGTGGTGAGGATCAGCAAAATAGTAATTTTACAGTTATTCTTTTTAGAAAACTTGGCTTATCGTTATAGAAAACACACCGAATGGCGTAAGACAGAGGTGATGTTGCACTTATGCTCTTGAGTGCAAGCCTTACGGCGAAAGTCTTAGTTGCACTTATGCAGTAAGAAAGGATTTTCTTACTCTGCTAAAAATGTGATTCACAAGATTCTCATTGTACCTTCAATTATTTATTTAGCAATCTGAAAGCGTTTTATAATTTTACTAAAACAAAAAGGGTGATTATGTAAAATGAAAAAATCATTATTCCTCAAAATGATGGCTTTTGCTCTAGCTTGTCTATTACTTGTTGCTTGTTCCTCCAAGGATAGTAGTAAAACAACTGATGATTCCGAGAGTGCGGGTGATGGGACATCCGGCGAAATTACCGTTGCTTCCTGGGCTGCAGCAGCAGATGCGTTAGAAGAAGCGGCAGAAAATTATATGGAAGAAAACCCAGATGCAAAAATAACGATCCAACGTGTTGGACATGGGTATGAGAACATCATTCCTCCATTAACTGCAGGAATGGGAGCACCTGATATCGTTCACGTTGAGCAACGGGATTTCCAAACATTTTTAAGACAATTCGATGGTCAATTTATGGACTTAACAGACCAAATTGGTGAGAGAAAAGATGAATTTGCTGCAATTGCATGGGAAGCAGTTGAAAAAGACGATAAAGTTTTGGGTGTTCCATGGGATTTAGGTCCAGCAGCTGTATGGTACCGTGCAGATTACTATGAAGAAGCTGGAATTAATCCGGATGACATTGAAACATGGGATGATTTTATCGAAGCAGGAAAACAGCTACAAGAAAAAGTGGATGGAGTAAAAATGGTTACTTTTGACACAAGTGGTTCCGATGCCAACCCTAGTACTTGGATGATCCTTATGAATCAATTATCCGGACAATATAATGATGAAGAAGGAAACATTAATTTTGCAAATGAACCTAATATTAAGGCTATGGAAATGGTTAAAAAGTTCAAGGATGAAGGCATTGTGTATGATTCCGGGGACTGGAGTGCACTTGTTCGAACAATTACAAACGGAGATGCCGCTTCAGTTATTTTACCAGTTTGGTTAGCTGGAACAATCAGCGGACAAGCGAGTGACCAAGCAGGACAATGGAATGTGATGAAGTTACCTGCATTTGAAGAAGGTGGCCCACATCAAGCAAACTTAGGTGGCGGTGTCCTTGCGGTAACTGAAAACTCAGAAAGTAAAGACTTGGCAGTATCATTTATTGAATACGCATTATTAACAAATGAAGGTCAAGATGTCCAAATGAAATATGGCTTGTTCCCTTCTTGGCAGCCATACTACGAAAGTGAAGGGTTTTCAAAAGAAGACGAATTCTTCGGCTTTAAATTATCCGATTTCTTCGCTTCCGTTTCAACAGATATTCCAAAATTAGACTTTGGTCCTTATTATATGGATTTCCACAGCGAACTCCTTGATGCTTACGGTAATGTAATGAATGATGTCATGGATGCCGAAGAAGCATTAAAAAATGCCGAAGAAAGAAGTTCATCTTCTACTGGCTTGGATATAGCTGATTAATAACATTTTTATACAGGTCTCCCCAGGATAAATACCTGGGGAACAATTTTTCTATTAAAGAGGTGATCACCGGTGGAAGAAGCTAAACAACCTAGATTTAAGTTAAATAAACTTAAGCTCAGTCCCTATATATTTATTCTTCCTTTCTTTCTATTATTTGGCGTTTTTATGTTATATCCTATTATTTATTCGTTAGTTCTTAGCTTTAATAGTTGGACAGCTGGAGAAATGACTTTTGTAGGTTTGGACAATTACAAACAACTATTTACTGATTCTTTATTTTGGAAGTCATTAAAGAATACTGGAATCTATTTAATTATCCAAGTACCTTTTATGCTTCTGTTATCAACAGTTGTAGCAGTCATCATTAATTCTAACAAAGTTAAATTCAATTATTTGTTTCGTGTTGCGTTTTTTCTACCAGCATTAATTGACTTAGTTACATATTCCATTGTTTTCTCTTTATTATTTAATGAGAGCAACGGATTGATTAATCACCTGCTAGGATTCATTGGAATTGATGCAATCCCTTGGAAAACAGATGGATTTTGGGCAAAAATAATGATTATCAGTGTAATTACGTGGCGCTGGATGGGTTATAACTGTGTAATTATTCTGTCGGGGTTACAAAATATTTCGGAAGATATTTACGAGTCAGCTGATTTAGACGGTGCTGGAATAGTAAAAAAGTTCTTCCATATTACATTGCCAATGTTAAAACCAATCTTACTATTCTGTATGATTTTATCGACAATCGGCACATTACAATTATTCGCTGAACCTTTAATCCTCACTGGTGGAGGTCCAAGTAACGAAACAACTTCAGTTATGTTGTATTTATATGAAAAAGCCTTCGGATCATTTAATTTTGGCTTAGCTTCAGCTGGAGCATATATTGTTACAACTATCATTGCAGTTATTTCATTCTTACAAATTAAATTCACGGGTGGAGGGGAAATTTAAATGTCAAAAGGAATGAAAATTGAGTTTACCAAAATACTGATGTACATATTCCTGGGTTTGATATTTATTGCTTCAATTTACCCTATCTATTGGATGTTGTCTGCATCCACGTTAGATAACACGAATATTTTTAAAAAGCTAACACCAGGAACAAACCTTTTCGAAAACTTTCGAATATTACAAGAAGCAATGCCGATTTGGCGAATCCTATTTAATAGTGTATTCGTATCAGGGGTTGTTACTATTAGCACTGTTTTCTTTGGTGCTCTTGCAGGTTATGCATTTGCAAAGTTTAATTTCAAAGGACGTGAACCATTATTCTTTGTTGTTTTATTAACGATGATGTTACCTATCCAGATTACATTGGTACCATTATTTATTATCATGACGAACATAGGTTGGACTGACTCTTACCTAGCTTTAATTGTTCCATTTATGGTCACTCCTTTCAGTGTATTTCTAATGCGACAGCAAATGTTAAGTTTTCCAACTGAATTAATTGAGTCGGCTAGAATTGATGGCTCTTCTGAGATTAATACGTTTATCAAAATTGTTTTACCGACGATGAAATCTGCATGTGCTGCTGTTGCAATAATAACTTTCATGCAGCAATGGGGAAACTTCATTTACCACCTAGTCGTTATTAATTCTTCGGAAATGTATACCGTCCCTTTAATGCTTTCTATGATGGTACAACCAGGACATGTTATCCATTATGGAGCTGTCATGTTAGGTGCAATCATCGGTTTAATTCCAATGATCATTTTATTTTTATTCTTCCAGAAGCATTTTGTCTCTGGCGCACTTAGTGGATCAGTTAAAGGATAATTATATTAATAATTATTCCACGCACATTTATAATTTTAGTTTGAGGTGAAAATATGAAAGTAATTATAGGTGGACTATATCATGAATCAAATACATTTAACCCATTCCCTACACATGCAGATGACTTCGTACTAGCCGAAGGTGATGATGTATTTGAACGAGTGTGTAGTACAAACGTTTTTAAAGAAGCAGGAGTAACAGTTGTCCCAACAATATATGCTACTGCTTTATCTTCCGGGGTAGTGACGGAAAAAGCATATCGTTTTTTTGCGGATAAAATGCTTGATGTCATTAAAAATGAGGCAGATATTGACGGTATCTGGCTTCATCTCCATGGATCCATGACTGTTGAAAATGTGGGTTCTGGTGAATTACAACTTTTAAAAGAAATGAGAGAAATAGTAGGTTTTGACATTCCTATCTCATTAACATTAGATATTCATGGCAATAATTCAATAGAGTTAAATAAATATGCAAATATTATTCGTGCGTATCGTACCGTTCCTCATACAGATCAATGTGAAACGGAAGTTATTACTGCTGAACTTTTGGTAGATGTTATTCAAACAAAGCAAAATGTATCCCCTGCTTATGTTCAATTACCAATGATTATTAGTGGAGAACAAGCATTAGGAGATCAAGAACCATTGAAGTCTATTTTCAACAAGCTATATGAAATTGAACAAATAGATGGAATTGCTTCCGCTTCCTTCTTTATTGGATTTTCATGGGCAGATACAATTGACTCTGCCGCATCTGTTATTGTTGTTCCACAAACAGAAAAAGATGCTCCAATTGCTGAAGAACAAGCGAATAGTTTAGCAGAATATATTTATTCAAAAAGAAATGACTTCCAGTTTGACGCAATTGCATTACCACCAGCAGATGCGATTGAAAAAGCAATCTCACACCAAACAAGTCCTGTCTTTATTTCGGATTCAGGAGATAACACAACAGGTGGAGGCGTAGGAATTTATACTGGGCTTTTACGCTCTTTCTTAAATCTAAAAGATTTAAACAATAAAAAAGTTTGCATTTCGGCCATATTTGACCCGGATGCGTACGATACATGTAAAGAATACAATATCGGTGATAAAGTATCCATCGATGTAGGTACTAATTTTGATGAACATAGTAAAAGTGTAAAAGTTGAGGGAACTTTAAAAGCAAAAGGAGATTTACTAGGATACTTGGGTGGTACTTCCGATCGTGTTGGCAAAACTTGCACTATATCCGTTGGTGATATAGATGTTGTGATCGCAAACAAGGGGCACTCTTTTATTACGTTAAATCACTTTAAGTCAGCTGGATTAGATATTAATGACTATGATGTTATAGTTGTTAAACAAGGTTATTTATTCCCTGAACTTAGCAAGATCTCTAAATTAGATTTATTAGCTTTAACTCCAGGAGCAACCTATCAATTGTTGGAAAAGCTTGATTTTAAATCAATTCAGCGACCAATGTTCCCGCTAGATAAATAATGTTTACTTTATAGATTAGGAGAATGAATTGTGACTTATACTGCATACCGTACAAAAGAAAAAATTGTAGTTGATGGAAAATTAAACGAAAAGGCATGGGCTTTAGCCCCTAAATCCCCTCGCTTTGTTGATATTATCAACGGAGGGCCCGCATTATACGATACGAAAGTAGCTGTATTATGGGATGATGAGTATTTATACTTTGGATATTGGGTAGAAGAACCGTATGTATCAGCTACTTTCAAAAAACGAGATGAATTATTATTCAACGAAAACAATGTCGAGCTATTTATTGATGGTGGCGACACGTATTATGAATTTGAAATTAATGCATTAAACACTATATATGAAATATTCTTCATTTGGAAAGATGCCTACAAACAAGGTGGAAAATTTGATGTACCAGAATTTAATGTACATGAAAGAGATGCATATACATTTGGCGGAAACCACGACCGTATTTCTAAACATTTCTGGGATGGTACTCATCCAAGAGGATTAAGATGGGCATTTAGAGACTGGGACTTCCCAGGTTTAAAAACGGCAGTCCATGTAGATGGAAAAGTAAACGATAATACACATATTGATAAAGGATGGACAGTCGAATTAGCATTCCCTTGGGAAGGTATGAAGTGGTTAGCAAATGGACGTTCCTTACCTCCGCAAGAAGGAGACGAATGGAAATTCCAATTTGCACGATACGAAAAATTAATTTCATTAGAGAAAAATGTTGGATGGGCTTGGGATCCAACTGGTTCCGATGATAACCATAAGCCGGAAAAATTTACACCCGTGACATTCTCAAAAAAATTCATTGAAGATCTTTAATACTTACTTTAAAAAGCCAGAATTGGAATTAACATTCTTCCAATTCTGGTTCTTTATTAAATTAAGATTTTATTTTTATCATCACTGCATCTTTCAACTCTTTCAACACATGTTCACTTTTTTCTATCGTCTCTTCCTTTACTCCAAAATAAAACTTAATCTTCGGCTCTGTCCCTGAAGGTCTGATACAGAACCATGCTCCGTTTTCCAGCTTATATTTCAGCACATTGGATTTTGGTAATTCAATCGTTTCTTGCGCATTTCCTTCTACAACTGTTCTCTCACTGCTTAAATAGTCTTCTCTCACAAGCACTTTCCTACCTGCAATTATGGCTGGCGGATTTTTGCGAAAGTCCTTGAGAATGGAAGCTATTCTCTCAACACCTTCTATACCTTCTAATGTGAGCGATTCTAATCCTTCTTGATAATAGCCGTATTCTTCAAAAATTTCTTCTAACGCATCAAGTAAACTTTTATTTTGCGTCTTATAGTAAGCTGCAGTTTCTGCAATTAGTAAGCATGCTTGTACGGCATCTTTATCACGAACGAAGTCACCAATCAAATAACCGTAACTCTCTTCATACCCTAATAAAAATTTTCTGTCTCCTGTTTCTTCAAATTCTTTTATCTTTTCACTAATGTATTTAAATCCTGTCAAAACATCAATGGTTTCGAGTCCATGTGTCTCTGCAATGTCTCGTCCCAGTTCAGACGTTACGATTGTTTTTAGAACCGCACTATTTTTAGGAAGCTCATTTTTTCCTTGTTTTTGTGTTATTAGATAATGAAGTAAAAGTGCACCGATTTGGTTTCCAGTTAATAATTCGTACCCTGTTTCACTTCTAACAGCAATTCCCATTCTGTCTGTGTCCGGATCTGTTGCAAGCAAAAGATCTGCATCATGTTTCTTACCGTAGTCAATTGCTAGAGTAAAAGCTGCAGGTTCTTCTGGGTTTGGAAAAGCGACCGTAGGAAAATTCGGATCTGGAAATTCCTGTTCTTCTACTATATGTACATGTTTAAAACCGATCGCTTGGAGTCCTTCTCTAACTGGTCGATTCCCTGTTCCGTGAAGAGGTGTATAAACGATTGAAAAATCATCAGCTACTTGGTGGATTACGTCTGGCTGAACAACTAAATTCTTTATTTGATGTAAATACGCTTGATCCACTGTTTGTCCAATAAAAGTTAATAATCCTGCTTCTTTCAAGGCTTCTTCGTCTGCTACTTGTACATCTAATTCGTTCTCCACTTCATTCACTTTCGCGACGATCACATCTGCATCAGCTGAAGCAAATTGTGCCCCGTCTGAACCATATACTTTAAAACCATTATATTCCGGCGGATTATGACTTGCAGTAATTACGATTCCACTATATGCATGTAAATACCTAACAGCAAAAGAAAGCTCAGGGGTGGTACGTAAGCTTTCAAAAATATAAACTTGAATACCATGATGTCCTAATGTTTTGGCAGCTTCTAGTGCAAACTCATACGATTTATGTCGTGAATCATATGCGATAACGACCCCACGCTTCTTCGCTTCCTCACCATTTAAATCAATATAACTTGCCAAACCTTCTGACGCTTTACGTATCGTATATGTATTCATCCGGTTTGTACCCGGTCCGATAATTCCACGCATTCCACCAGTACCGAAATCTAAATGTTTGTAAAAACAATCTTCTAATTGAGCCGTGTCTGCTACAAGTTCCTGTAACTGAAGCTTAAGTTCCTCTTCTAGTCCAGTAAAATTACTCCATCTTTTGTACTCCTTTTCCCAATTCACAATAAAACCCTCCTAAACTTCATATAGATATATGAAAAAGACCTGTATTTAAACAGGCCTTCCTAACAATCTTAATCTCTACTAAACAAATCTCTCGTATACACTTTCTCTTTTATGTCTTTTAGTTCATCTGATAAACGATTAGCTACAATTACGTCTGCAACGTCCTTAAATTCATTAAAGTCTTTTATAACTTTTAATCCATCGAATTCATCGTCTTCAAGGACCGGCTCATAAACAACTACTTCAACACCATTTTCCTTCACACGATCAATGACACCTTGAATTGCAGACTGTCTAAAGTTATCAGATCCTGTTTTCATCGTTAAACGATAAATTCCAACTACTCGTGGTTTTCTCTCTAAAATCATATCAGCTATATGTGACTTTCTAGTATCATTCGCATCGACAATTGCTGTAATAATATTGTTAGGCACTTCTTTAAAATTTGCTAATAATTGCTTTGTGTCTTTTGGTAAACAATATCCACCATAACCGAATGAAGGGTTATTATAATGGTCCCCTATACGAGGGTCAAATCCAATTCCTTCTACAATTTGTTTCGTATCCAATCCTTTTACCTCTGCATACGTATCTAACTCGTTAAAGAAAGAAACTCGCATTGCAAGATATGTATTAGCAAATAATTTAATTGCTTCCGCTTCTGTGGAGTCTGTAAACAACATAGGAATGTCTTCTTTAATTGCTCCTTGTGCTAATAAATTGGCGAACATTCTAGCACGTTCCGACTGTTCACCCACAATAATTCGAGATGGATGCAAGTTATCATAAAGTGCTTGTCCTTCACGCAAAAATTCAGGTGAGAAAATAATGTTACTTGTATTAAATCTCTCACTAATTGCTTTCGTATACCCCACCGGAATAGTAGATTTTATGACCATCGTAGCTTTGGGGTTGATTGAAAGAACATTCCCCAATATTACATTGGAGTGGAAATCTATTTACTATTACTATTTAATAAATTCTCAATAATAGATATGACTCTTTGTTGCTGATCTTCTTCCATGTTCGACCCACTTGGTAAACATATTCCATACTCAAACAAATAATCAGAAACACCATTTTTTTCTTCATGCGAATAATATTTTACATTTTCAAACAACGGCTGTAAATGCATTGGCTTCCATACAGGGCGTGCCTCTATATCTTCCTCTGCTAATCGTTCAATTATATCATTTCGTGTGATACCTGTTATATTAGGATTAATTGTCAAAGCTGTAAGCCAACGATTAGATTTAGTTCCTTCCAACTCTGGTTGAAATGTAATACCTTCAATTTTACCGAATGCTTCGTAATAACGCTCAAAAATTGCCCTACGTTGCTCTACTCGTTCATCCAAAACTTCTAACTGCCCTCGTCCAATCCCGGCAACAATATTACTCATTCGATAGTTATATCCGATCTCACTATGCTGATAGTGTACAGCTGGATCACGGGCTTGAGTAGCTAAAAACCTAGCTCTTTGAAGTGCTTCTTTATCATTTGAAACGAGAGCTCCTCCACCAGACGTTGTGATTATTTTATTCCCATTAAATGAATATATTCCATAATCGCCAATCGTACCACTTTTACGGCCTTTATATTCACTACCTAATGACTCAGCAGCATCTTCAATTACAGGCACATTATATGACGAGCAAATTGACATAATCTCATCCATTTTCGCACTTTGTCCATAAAGATGAACAACTATTACGGCTTTTGGTAATTTTCCATTCTCTTTAGCTTCCCATAGCGCCCTCTTCAATGCTTCAGGAGACATGTTCCAAGTATCTGTTTCTGAATCTATTAAAACTGGTGTAGCGCCTTGATATAAAACAGGATTTACACTTGCAACAAATGTTAAAGTCGAGCAAAATACAACGTCTCCAGCATTAACATTTAACAATTTCAGCGCCAAATGAATAGCTGCTGTTCCAGATATGACAACAGCAGCATTACTAATAGAGTTATATTCTGCTAATTCCTCTTCAAATCCATCTACATTGTTTCCTAATGGAGCTATCCAGTTTAAATCAAAAGCTTCTTGTATATATTTCTGTTCTCTCCCACTCATATGAGGAGAAGAAAGAAAAATTCTATCTTTACTTTGCATTGCTGTCAACTCCCTCGATCTTTAGAATTCTAGAGGTTTCTTAATTATTTTTACGTCATCATACTTCATCATTATGTAACCAGAGTTATATTTAAAACCATCATAAGGTGAATTTTCAATTTCGTTTAAATTATTCACAATATACTCCATAAAATTACATCCCATTTCACAAGCATGTGGGTATCCACCACCAAATCTAGGATTAATTTCGGAGATATAATATCCTCCATCGTATTCAAAACAGTCTATATCTATAGGTCCCGTAAAATTAGTCTTTGAAATTAAATCTTTTACAAGACTTTCAATCTCTATATTTTTTACTGAAACTGACTTATCCGTTTCTCCGGCTCTCATATTAATCTTTTCTTTAATAAAAAGATCAACTAAATCTCCACTTAACATATCGATATATACGTCTATCCCAAATTCTTTATCCTTAAAAAAGGGTTGAACAATTAAATCATCTTCACGATTAAAAATGTTCAGTAACTCCACCTCATCATTCACAATATTTAATCCGATACTTGCACTACCTTTACCAGGTTTTATAACGAGTGGATAGTTCAATTTTCCTTCATTTAATAAAGAAAGCACTAAGTTTATATCACTATAAGTAGGAACACCCGGTATTCCTAGTTCACATAAGTAGTCATATGTTTGCTGTTTATCAAAGCTAAACTTTACCATTTCTAGAGGAGATAAAATTAATACAATTCCTTGTTCTTCAAATTTACTTCTATTTTCAGCAAGTAATTCTAATTCAGGATCGATTAATGAAACAATTCCTTTTATGTTATGTTTTTTACATAAATTTAGCAATATTGAAATGTAGTTATTTTCATTTATACGTGGTACTATTTCAAATTTATCTGCAAAATATAATGCAGGTGCATTAATATCACAATCTGTAGCAATAACATTTCCTTTAATCTTGCTTAAAGATTGTTTAAAATATTGTATAACTTTAACCCTTCTTCCAGCACTCGTTACTAATAAGTTCATCTAATTACTCCTCTTCAAACTTGTCTGCATAATTAAATAGTAAGGGCGTCCCACCTGTATGAATAAATAAAATATCTTTATTCATTATTTCATGCTTTTTAATATATTCAAGCATGCCATAAAATGCTTTCCCTGTATATACTGGATCTAGTAATATACCTGATTTTTTAGCAACTTTTTTTATAATTTCTACAATTTCGGGATAAATATGAGCATAGCCTTTTCCAACATAGGAATCTTCGAAAATAATCTCATTTAATTTTGGTGGTATCGTTATACCATTTTCATCAAAATAATCTATTAAACTCTCATAAATTACTTCTTTTCCTCTTTTATTATTTCTTGCAACACTGATTCCAACTATATTTGTTGAAAAATCATTAATCAATTTACCGGCAATTAAACCTGCCTGTGTAGTACCTGTTCCTGAAGCATGGAAGATGTACTCAAAATTTGTCTGTATATCTTTTTGTTGCTCTAATATTTCATCAAAAGTTTTTTTATAAGCATGGGTTCCAAGATTTCCATGCCCTCCACCTTGAATAAAATAAGGGTTATATCCTTTTTCTCCCAAATTCTTAAGAGTATGTTCTATCGTTTCTGAAACTTTTTCTACATCTGTCCAAATTATCTCGACATCAAATAATTTATATAAAAAATAATTACCATCAAAAGTTGGATTGGCTGTTTTAGATAGTATTAATAAAGTTTTTAACCCTAATTTACTAGCAGCAGCAGCCGTTAATCTACAATGATTAGATTGAGGGGCACCATAAGTAACAATACAATTCGCTTTTTTTTCTATTGCATCAGCAAGAAAATATTCAAGTTTTCTTGCTTTATTACCACCTAATGCAAGATCTGTACAATCATCTCGCTTAATATAAATATGATTAGAATAAAATTTATTAAAAAAATGTATAGGAGTTGGTGTTTCCGTGAAGCTTAATTTATCCATATCTACACCTTCTTGAATAATTTTATAATACCTATAATAATAAATAGTTTCACATCTTATCAAATATCTTTTAAGTAATATAAAATTATTATTTTTAAACTTATCTTTATTATTTTTCGTTTAGAAATTCACTTTTTAATATACTCATGATATATCTATTTCGCAATTCACCGTGCGATAAAATATCTTCACGTAATAATCCCTCAACTTGGAATCCTACTTTTTTATTTAGATTCAACATTGGAGCATTTTTCTCCCAAACATAAGAATATACTTTATTTAGACTTAATTCATTGAATGCATAGTTTAAAATAAGCTTTCTAATGTCATAACCGTAACCTTTTCCATGAAATTTTTCTTCGCCTATCCCCATATACGATTCAGCCTTTGAATTTTTATAATCTATATTTAATAGTCCACCAAAACCAATAGGCTCATGTGTTTCCTTTACACATACAAAAAAATCTTTTCTGTTTGGATTTCCTGATGCATTATTCAACCATTTTTTTGTCCCTATCTCCGAAATTGGGTACTCGAAATTCAGGGTGCTCCGGATATTTGAGTTATTTATCCATCTTACTTTATAGGGAACATCCTTTTCCTCCATTAAACGTAAATAAACATTCTCACCTAAAATCACTTTACATTCTTTCCTTTCTTTTCTTAAATAACACCTTAAGTATTCAATATCATTTTTTGCAAACTAAGTATATAACCAATTTTAATCTCTTGTAAGTAATCTTTTTCTAAAAAGAAGACCTATATATGATAAATACAATGTATTTTGAGGTAGTATGTCTTTTTTTATATTTGGATCTCAAGGAAGAAGGTATGTTATCGATATTTTAGATATATTAGTCTTATTAGAAATAAAATAATTAATATCTTTACCATATTAACTGCGTACCCCGCAACATTAATACTTGTGAGTTATTAAATATATTTATAAATAAATTGATTAGATCACTTTCTTTATTTCTCTTTTTATTTTGTTTACAATTCTTTTTATTAATGGGGGATTTATAGTTTTATTATAAGCCTCTACATTTGGATTCATATAATCAATAAATGAATCAAAATGTTGATTCTCTTCTGCAATCTTAAAGGCATTAAAACTCTCTTGAGAAAGTTGCATTCTCTTCTTATAAACTTGCTTTCTATTTGAATCAATTTTATCTGATGCCCTTACTCTTTTATTTGGTCGCCATTCATTATTCTCGTCTTTTAAGTGTAATCTGTATGAAAGTCCATCTCTTCTATGTCGGAATCCTCCTGCTTGTGATTTATATACTCTTTCCGCGGTTAGTTCATCAAGGTATACTTTACCAGCACTAATACCCTCTTCCAGTATTTGCAATATATCAGGATTTCGAACTGTAATAACATTTGTACCGTCACTATCATTTGCGTATTCGGGCAACCATGCGTCTCCAACAGTAACATCGGCAGTTTCCGCCAATACATCATCACAAAATTCACAAGCATTATATTTAAATAATCCTTGTCCCCAATTTGTAGTATATAACTCCTTTCGAGGTGCACTTAATTTTACTTTTTCTCCATTTATTGTTCCCTCTACTTCTACACCATAATCATTTGCTGCTTTATCTTCTAACTTAACTCTAAAATCAATCCAAGATAAATTATCAGGCTCTATTCCTAATTGCCAACCCATTGATTTTGCAAACATATCACTTTTCAAATGTCCACAGACTAAACCAATGCAATACTTAATTCTTTCCTTAATAACTTTATCATTTTCAGCCAAAAGTCGTACCGATTTGATAAAACATGGAATACCTATTATAGCGTATCTTCCTTTTTTCTCTTTAACAAATTTCATTACCTTTGATAATTCAATAGGATAATATTTTGACTTTGCACCCGAAGATAATTCATCTAAAGTAGAAGATACTTGGTATTCGAATAATAAATTACTGTTATCATTTTTTTCTTTTACATGGATAATTCCATCTACTAAATCTAACTTCAATAATTGTGAAGCAATCCAGCTACCCATACCACCAGAGGAGCCTTTGTCCCTGTATTTTCCTTCTTTTACATATCCCGCAAAATTTTTTAAATAATAACCAGTATTTTCATTAAATGTTGGATGATGTGTTTTGAATAATTCTTTTCCTAACTCAGTTTCATTTTTACTCTCATTAGAAAATGGACAAACAGAATTAACATCTGGTTCAGTTCGACAATCTAATTCATATTTAATAACAGGCCGAAACTTACCATTTTTATCTAACCTCATTTCAAATGGTGAATCATCTACACTGGCGCAAGCTCCGCATCCTATACAGTAATCATTTTCTATGACAGTATCCATTAAATATTTGATATTCTTATTCATTATATACACATCCATTCATTCACGTTAAAAGGTTTCAAAATCCAATTATTATGTAAGTTTTCCCTTTATCTTTTTAAACATCGATAAGGTTAACTCTTTTTCGTAAGAATTAAATCCAAATTTAAATATCAGAAAACTATGCACTACTATATATAAACAAATCTTAATAGCAATAAATAGTAAAGTTTCTTGTGGTATCAAAATATTTAACAAAAACCCAATAACTAAAGAAATCGTAATTGGTACAGTTATATTTACTATGTTTTTCCAAAAAGCAATCATATTGATACCAAGCTTTTTTTGATAATAAATATTCATTAATATTACATTCCCAAAAAATAACGTTGCGCCAGTGATATAGGCAACACCAATTCCACCATAATTTCTTGCAATTGGGATTGAAAGAATTACATTAAGAACTGCAATGATTATTAACATAACAGATCTAAATCCTTGTAAATTTTTTGCATACAAGATTGAAATTCCAATATTTTGTATTAGAGGGATTGTTAATGGCAGCATAATAATTAATACAATATTATATGCATCACTGTAATTTGCCCCAGCCCATATATTAATAAATGGTTGGCCAAATAATATAAATCCACTCAATATCAGGGTCAGTATAATATACTGCAATCTTCCATATCTGATCATCATTTCTGTTAATTCATTACTGCTTGCTTTTCTCGCTACCATCATAGATGCTTTCGGTAAAAACAAGCCACTAATTGAAGTTGAGAACTGAATATATAGTTTAACAAACTGCATAGCAATCGCATAAATTGCAACTGAAACTGTCCCTTTAACTGCGCCCAATATAATTTGATCTGTTTGCCAATATATCTGATCAACTATTACTGCTAAAAACACAAAAAAAGAATACGCTAATATTTCTTTTAATAAGGTAGTATCAAGCTTTCCAAAACTAAACGTTATACTTATTTTTTTAAAACAATAAAAAGCATTAAATAGCAAACACCCTAAATTTACTACGGTTGTAATGATCACCATCGATATTGCTCCATAGCCAATATAAATGATTGGTAGGATTAATAATGGAGCCATAACTATTCTTACGATAGAAACAACTTTATCAATTACAAAACGTTCATATGCGCGTATAATTGAACTAAATATGGACAATGGAAAAGACAATGCAAAGTTTATTATAAGGATTATTATCATTATTTTTGCACTTTGTAATTGTGTTCCCGATAATTTATCACCAAATAAAGCATCAACACTTTGGTAAACAGCAATTCCAACAACAACGGTTAATAAACCTATAAAAGTATATAGGATTAAAAATAGTCCATTTAACTTAGATTCTTTATTTTCATCCCCTACTACTCTGTTTCTTGCTGTATATCTGACCATCGCATTCCCAAGTCCCATATCCATAACACTAAAATATGCTGCTAACGATCCAATTAGAGAATAAAGTCCAAATTCCGATTGCCCCAATATTCTTATCATAATGGGTGTATACACTAAAGCAACTGCAATTGAAATAAAAATAGACAGATATGATAATAATGCTCCTGCTTTGAGTTGACTCAAATTACTCAACTTCTTTCAATGATTAAATCCTACTTTAAATTTAATGCGTCTTCCAAGTACTCAAATGCCTTCTGACGTTGTAATTTCAATATGGGATGTACATGTGAAAAATCCATCTTAAGTAAGTCACTATTAATATTGATTTTATCAACATGTCTTGTTTCAAACTTGAAAGTCGATAATAATGTGTCAATTCTAGAGTTCATAGATGGGAATTTCCCTTCCCTATCAAATACTACAAAAGGCGTCTCTAATAATATTGAAAATACAGCTCCATGAAATGAATCTGTAATAAAAATACTTGATGAATTTATATAATCTATAAATTCACTTGGTCCAGATAAATATGGTAATTTATCGTTCGGTTGTGCTAAATTAATAATTTTCAAATGATTGTTTTTGGCTATTTTATTAATTATTTTTCTTTTGGCTCTTGAAATTCTACCTAAAAAATAGGTTAATAAATAACCTGTTTTTGGTTTATTAGAAGGTACATTTGCAATTGATAGCCACTTTTCTTTTGATAACATAAGAGTCGGATCAATTAATACAGGGGCATCTCTCCCAGTTAACTCTTTAATGATTTTTGCTCCTGCTTCTTCCCTAACAGACAATCTATGCATTTCAGATATCCATTTTTTATATCTATCTATATAATCTTCGGGAATTTGATCCGTACCAAAGCTTGGTGAGTAAGCTATTCTTTTCTCTTTAGGTGCAAATGTTAGAAAGTAAGCCGGGTCACCCTTTCGAAAAAAAGGATTCCAAACTTGATCACTTCCTGTTATAAAGTATTCATATTCATCCAAAAGACCCTTATTTATATTGTTCTCATCTAATTTAAACGTTGTTTCATGTATATGTTTTCTCGAGAAATTTCTAAAGATCCGTTCCCTCTTATTATTTAGTTTCTTTTTATATAAAATTCCTGTAACTTTATTATGCAATCTCTCATAGTTATCTTTCGGAGAAGATTTTAATATATTTTTAGCCTTTATTAACAAAGGAATATCTTTAGGGTTATTCTTTTTAATGTCAACCCAAATGGTTTCTACATCAAATCCATAAGATTTAACGACTTCTTGTAATGCATAGTTTTGTAATCTATTACCATAATTAACATAACCGTTTAAAGTAATTATTCCAATTTTCTTTTGCATATTCACACCTCGGATTTATAAAAAACTATACTTTTGCAGAGTTACTTATTTTATCGATGATAACACTATTCACTATTGATAAACTAAAGAAATACATAAACAAATAAACAATATTATAAAATGGATTTTCTGTTAAACAATAAAGTATAAAAAATGTTTGGTAATAAAAGGAAAAGGTTAAAGCGATTTTCCACTTGTTACTATAAATACTACTAGATAAGATTAATTTTAAAATTCTAAAAGTATTTATATAGGTATAAACCATTGCCAGCATTACAATTAAAAACCCAACTAACCCAGTTTCAGCCAACAGTTGTAAATATACATTATGAACTGTTAAATCTCTTGAAAGAAGCTGGCCAGAAGTGACAACTATAAACTGTTCCCATCCTATTCCAAATATAGGATTATCCTTAAAGATATCCCATGCTCTTTCATACAAAATTGTTCTTCCACTTGTAATATCTTGACCTGCTAAAATGTTGTTAATTGTAACTATCATCCTTCTAAATATGTCTATAAAGTCCATATAACTAGTCACAATATACAATATTAAGGAACTAAATATGAGGCCAAAAATTACTTTTACAAACCTGGTAGATTTATTTTTTGAAGTTGCAAAGTAGTAAGTCAATATAAATGAAAAGATTCCCCATAACATTATTGAGCGCTTTCCTGTCATAATTAATCCTATAATCAATATTAATATAAGGAAGGTGTCAAAAAGCATACTCTTTTTTTCTCTAAATCTGTTAGCTAAAATTATCCCAATCCCCATTATCATTGGACCTGCCGCCATTGCAGGTTGTCCAAAACCTAGACCAGGATAATAACCAAGTATAACTAATTCTAAAGTTCTCTCTTTTACTGAAAGTGGCACGAAAGAAAATGTTAAAGAATGAAATAAATCAGTGAAAAAATAATGGAAAAAAGTACCAAAAGCATAAATAATAGATGAAACTTTTATTAACTTAAATGAAACATCAAATCTATCAATATCTGCCTTTGCAAACAACAAAAAGAATAATCCTGATATGTACATAAAGTATTGAACATCAACATCTATAGTAGCAGTAAATATGATATATAATAATATAGTTACGATTGCTATGCTCCAAAATAAGTCTATTTTGGTATAGTTTATCGTAAACATCCCATTTTTTTTCGGTTTAAATACTAGTAAAATAATAGCTATAGCAATTATTCCAATTTGCAAAACACTTTCTTCAATGATAAATCCATACCAACGCTGAGTAAATATATAGAAGACATATATAAATAATGCAATACTAGATATATAAATCCCTTTATTATTTGATCTTGTTTTTTTATTTAACTCTATTTTATTTTTAGTTTTTTGCATAATTTCGAGCCCCATATACATCTTTATATTTCAAATTTTGATTTTTTTGGTAAGATATCCTTAAAAGCATCGATTATTGCTTGTTTTTCTTGTTCAAAATTTCTAACAGGATCCTTGTCATTATCATTGATACAAACCATATGATATTTTTGTTCACAAATAGCTTCTACTATATCAGCATTATCGTTAGTGATATCGTATGTTCGACCAATACTTGAACGTCTTGGTGAAAAGCGTCCCTCTACAAGTTGTTTATATCTAAATAACCACTGATTAACATCCCGACCATTCCGAAATTTGTTCTGACAAGTATTATCTAAAATCTGATATTCATCTTCCCATAATTCATCAAACGTTTCCTTAAGGTAGGAATTTGGTAAATGTGGATTTAAAAAACCTGCAAAATGACTAAACGGTAACATCAATAATGTACTAATAATATGCTTTCTATAAGAAAAGTTAAACCATTTTGAGAAGTTTTCTTTTAAAACTTTATTTTTATTATAGGCTGTATTTATTATTTCCATATTATTAGATACTATTGCTCCAGTAGACATTCGAAAATTATTAATCAATGGTCTAATAACTGCAATATCACATGGAAGATTATTAATGAAAAAATCACTTGCTTTCATCTCTTTTGTTATAAATGTATCATCATTAAAATACACAAACTTCTCCGACAAATCTTTAATTCTATGAAAATTCAATTCTATAACATGAGAACTAAAAGTTGGTAGGTATTTTGCCGGGATATAATCTTGATGATAGACAATATTCAGCTTAGGATGATTTATATTTAACCATTTTGGAAGGTGACCCCATGTAATAAAATGAATTTTATTTACCCAAGGAGTAAATTTTTCTATCCCACGGAACCAATAATGTAAGTTATCCCAATCCCGATATCGGATTTCCCTTCTGTCCGACGGGCCTTTTTCAGTATACTTTTCTTTTTCTTTTATCCATTCGGGATCACTACCATCTACCCATGTTAATATAAAATCTATTTTATCTGTCATAAAAATGTCACTCTCTCGTAAGCCACTTTGTTTTTCCCGCGATTGTTTGTCGCAATTCATTTACTCGTTTAATTTCTAATTCAGCTAATCTCTTATCAATTTTAAGTAACCTATGTTTTATTTCTCTTATATCATTTTCAGTTATTTCAACATCAGACTTTAAATAAATAGTATATTTTAAATCTTTAGTGTATCTAATTTGATAAGCAGTAACTTTCTTTGAAAATTTGATGGCATGTGTAATACCTTCTGAATGTATTGGTGTATTTTCATCTAGCATTAAAAAGTCGTTATCTCTGCCTTTTACCGCTTCAAACCTATATACGCTTTCTAAATTCTTTTCAGTTCCTGTAATAATATCTCCGATTTCATACCTTATCAAAGGGAATGCTCTAGGATACAACGATGTAACTAATATTCTACCACTTTGGGAGGGGTTGCCCTCGTTATCGACACATTCAATTAAATTATTTCTCCAAAGCACTTTATATCCTCCGTCTGGATGAGTATGAGCTAAATATTTAGTTTCCATTGTGGCATATTGAAGACCAACTGGACAACCAAAGATTTCACTAATAAAATTCTTATCTTCGTTTTTATCAAAGCCCTCAGCTGCCCCCATAACAACCTTTAAATTCAATTTATGGAATTCAGTTTTTCGGTCTGCATTTACTTTGGCAAGCATATATAAAGCTTTACTATAACCTACAATGTATTTAGGTTTAAAATTAATAATTTGTTCACCAGCATCTCTTAATTTTTCGTTGGATAGATCATATGCTGAAAAGCGCTTATACCCTATTAAAGGAAGACCAATTTTAAATTTAAGCATATTTTTATACTTTGTGAGCCCGGAGCCTAATGTGTGTGAATGTCCCCAAATTCTAAACATGCGATCAGACCTTTTAATATTATAAAAATCTCTTACATACCATACCGCTGGTTCACATTCTTGCGTTTCCGTTTTCCAACTAGGATACTGCAATGGATTCCCAGTTGAGCCTCCAGTAGTCCCCCATGAATCAGGTTTCTTTGATCTATCTATTAATTCTTTTATATGCTGATTAGCAAAAGAACGATCGATGGTAGGTAACTTTTTAAATTCTTCAAAGTTTGTAATAATTTTAGGTACTTTCCTTTTATTAACCAAGTCATTATAATATGGTACATGCGTTTGAATAGTCTCCCAAATTTGGTTGAACACATTGATTTGATAGTTTGTTATCTTTCCGACTTCCATATTATTATAAAACTCTTGTTCTTTTCTAACTTTTGGTCTAATATTTTTTTCTCTTAAATAAGGCAATAAAGACATCTAGACACTCCCTGTACATACAAGCCTTAATAGTCAAATAATATTCAAATAAAATGAATTATTATAATTCTAATTCTTATATTAAGTAACATTTAATTATTACTGACCTTTTTCTTTACTTTTCTCTCCACATCACTCTTACTTTTATTTCCATGAATTCCATCTCTTTTAAAAACCTTAACAACAGTCAACAATATTATTGTAAAATCTAATAAAATATTTTGTTTTTTTATATATTCCAAATCCAGTTTTATTCTTTCATCCCAAGATAATGAATTTCTACCTTTTACCTGAGCAAAGCCAGTAATACCCGGACGAACTATGAATCTTTTTTTCTGAACTTTAGTATATTCATGATACTCTCTAGGGTGATAAGGAACCGGTGGGCGCGGTCCTACTAGGCTCATATCCCCTTTAAGAACGTTTAATATTTGAGGTAGCTCATCTAAACTAGTTTTTCTTAAAATGGAACCAACCTTGGTTATTCTATTATCTCCTTCAAAGGTAATTAATCCAGAGCCAACCTTTTCAGCGTTATCTATCATAGTTCTATATTTAAAAATATTAAATTCTTTGCCATTTTTACCTAACCTTTTTTGTTTAAAAATTATTGGTCCCTTACTATCTATTTTAATTGCAATTGCTATAAATACACTGATAACTAACAATGGGAACAGTAATATTAATACAAAAATAATATCAATAACTCTTTTTAAAAATTTGTCGTACATTAATATTGCCCCTTTTTAAAGCCAGATACTTTATTTACAAATATACTTCTTACGAGCCCTCAGCTGTTACTAATTCTTGATCCATATACACTACATTCATTAATGCATCCTTTAGTTCTTCTTGTTTAAATGTGTTAAAGTTCATAATTAAATCTTCAATTAGAACTGGATCTACTTCCACCGTTCGTCCAATATAAATTTTCTCATATACTTGTCCTGGTAAAATTTCATCTTCACCAAGTAATTCTTCATACATTTTTTCTCCAGGTCGAATACCTGTATATTCAATACCAATCTCTTCTTCTGAATAACCAGATAAACGAATTAAGTTCTTAGCAAGATCAACAATTTTTACAGGTTCACCCATGTCAAGAACAAAGATTTCTCCACCCTTCGCTAACGTTCCAGCTTGAATAACCAAACGTGATGCTTCAGGGATTGTCATAAAGTATCTAGTCATCTCTGGATCTGTTACTGTAACTGGACCACCTTCATTGATTTGCTTTTTAAATAACGGGATAACACTGCCACGGCTTCCAAGCACATTTCCAAATCTCACCGCAACAAACTTCGTTTTGCTCTTCGAATGCATTCCTTGAACGACCATTTCTGCAACTCGTTTAGTTGCTCCCATCACATTTGTCGGGTTTACAGCTTTATCTGTTGACACTAACACAAATGTTTCAACGTGATAAGCATCAGCCGCTTCGGCTACATTTTTCGTACCGATCACATTGTTCTTCACCGCTTCATGTGGATTATATTCCATTAACGGAACATGTTTATGAGCTGCAGCATGAAAGATTTTTTTCGGGCGGTACTTATCTACAATCTCAAACATGCGAACACGATCTTTTACATCCCCAATAATCGGGATGATTTCAACATCTGTTTGTCCATGTTTTTTCTTTAGTTCCATATCAATTGAGTAAATGCTGTATTCCCCGTGGCCGATAAGAAGTAGTCTCGCAGGTGAAAAGCGCATTAACTGTCTACAAATTTCGGATCCTATTGATCCACCTGCGCCTGTAACCATTATCGTATGACCTGTTACTTTATCTTGTATTGAATCAATATCAAGTTCAACCGGCTCACGACCAAGTAAATCCTCTACTTCAACATTTTTTAAATTACTGACAGATACTCGTCCGGTCATTAAATCTTCTAGTTTCGGAATCATCTGTACTTTGGCAGACGTTTTACCACAATAATCAATAATATTTTTTAACTCTCCATTTTTCAAGGAAGGAATAGCAATGACAATATGATCTATCGCTTGATTTGTAACTATAACAGGAATATCCTTCACCATCCCGACAACAGAAAGGTTGTAGACTTGCATCCGTTGTTTCGCTAAATCGTCATCTACGAAAGCGACTGGCCATAATTCCGAATCATTATGTTCATTATTTAATTGCCTTGCGATCATCGCTCCGGCATCTCCTGCACCGACGATTAGTGTACGTTTTTTCGTATCAGACTTTTTTATGTATCGACCCCGTATGACACGCCAGAAAAAACGTGATCCTCCGATTAAGATAATATGTAGCATCCATGTCACTAACAATGCCCGGCGATACATCGTAAAATCATTTATTAATAATTGGACAATTGCTGCCGATATTATAGTAAAAGTGACTGCTTTTACTATTGCGACCAGCTCACCAACACTCGCATAGGCCCACATTTTATTGTATAAATTATAAATGAGTGCATAAATATGGTGAAATAGGAGCAGCGCAATCGCTGTTACAATGACGACCATATTATCAAAAGGTTGTGCAGTATAAGGATAAGCGATCCAAAACGCAATAAAAATTGCGATACTTACAATCACTGAATCTAGTAATATAAGCAGCGCAAGTCGACTTTTATATGTCACAATCTAACCTTCTTTCCTTCCGAATATATATCTAAAGTACTTCCTAATCTATCTGTATATATTTTACCAAATTAGGTATACATAATTCTGTAATTCTATATTTTGTAATCAAATCTTAAAATAACCCAAACAATTTCCGGCGTTTTGTCTGAATTTGAGTCGGTTCCACTCTATTCACGTTCATATTTTCAACGAGTAGATGCCCATTTTCTACAAACATATAGTACGTTTCGACACCATATTGTTTTTTTACAAATTCAAACGCTTCTTGCATGCAAAATCCTCTTGTCGTTGTATTATGTGCATCCGATGCAATGAAGTGAGCTAAATTCGCTTCTATTAACTGATGCGTAAATTCTTCAATTTGTTTACCAAATTTACCAACAACACTTGCTGCTGTAACTTGAGTTAATGCCCCATTTCGTACTAACTCATACATTCTCCGATGATTTTGCAGCAATTCCCTGTTTCGTTCTGGATGAACAATAACTGGCTTAATGCCTGCCAATTGTATATCATACAATAGCTGTTCCGTATAATGTGGAACTGAATCAGAAGGAAACTCAATTAACAGGTATTTTGAGTCATTTACTGGAAGAATCTCTCCACGTTCAAGATCTTCCATTACTTCTCCGTAAATTCGTACTTCTTGTCCAGCGATCACTTCGAGTGGTACGCCGTTCGCTTGAAATAAATCGTTTAACACGGAAACATGTGTAAGGATATCGTCTTTATAATTATCATACGTTCTATTTTTATGATGCGGACTTGCGACAATTTTCGTAACCCCTTGTTCGATTGCAGCTTTTGCCATGTCCAAACTGTCTTGTTCCGTTTTTGCTCCATCATCAATCCCTGGAAGGATATGACTATGTATATCAATCAATTAAGCTCCCCCTTTCTTTTTCCTCAAAACTTTTTCATGTATAGGTATATAGTAAGTGTTTTACCTAAATCATCCAATGAATTCTAATGAAATTGTAACAGAATTCGAGTCATTATTCTAGCCGTTGCATATTAATGGAAATATATTAAGTTATTTTACATTTTATTCCTTCATATATAAAAAAAAGAAAACCTTCCATCTAGCTAGGAAGGTTACGACCCATAATAGTAATAATAATTTGAATTACTTTTTGACCGATCGTTTAAGATAGCACCTAGTAATCTTGCTTTTGAATCTTTCATCAATTCTGCGGTTCTTTCTGCTTCTTCATACTCCGTTGTTCCACTTCGGTAAACTAGTAAAGATCCGTCAACAATATTCGCTAATATCTTCGCATCTGTAACAGCAAGAGCTGGTGGCGTATCGAAAATAACGAAATCGTATAATTGCTTGGTAAGTTTCAAAATCTCTTCCATCCGTTTTGATGCTAATAGTTCGGAAGGATTCGGTGGAATTGGTCCACAGGATAAGATATCTAAATTATCAACATCTGATCTCTCTACCGCTTCTTCAAGTGTGCTATCTCCAATTAACACATTACTTAAGCCTCGTAAATTATCGAGCCGGAATGTATAGTGTACCGTCGGTTTACGTAAGTCCGCATCGATTAATAATGTTCGTTTACCTTGCTGGGCGTACACAACAGCTAAATTCGCTGCCGTAATCGACTTTCCAGCTGCAGGACCTGCCGACGTAATTAATATCGCTTGTAACGGTTTGTCCACAGATGAAAATTGTAAGTTCGTTCGGATCGTCCTGTATTGTTCTGAGATCGGGGATCTCGGATTCAAATTCGTAATCAAATGACGTATTTTACTAGTTGGTGCCGGTTTTTTTCGGTTGAACATGATTGAATCCTCCTCCCTTAACTCGTTGTTGACTAATCGATGACGGGTCACGACGTAAATCTTCTATATCAATCGTAGAGATAATCCCTAATAATGGAAGTCCAATTTTTTCCTCAACATCTTGTTCGGTTCTTACTTTCGTATCTAAGTACTCTAGTAAGAAAGCAACTCCAACCCCAGCCATCACACCTAAGACAATTCCAATTGCAATATTAAGCATCGGTCTTGGTTCCACTGGTGAAGGGTCAACTTTCGTTTCCGCTTCAGATAAAATATTGACATTATCGACATTCATAATTTCAGGGATTTTATCCTGAAATACAGTTACTGTTGTATTTGCAATTTCTGTTGCCATTTCTGGATCTGGATCCCTCACCGTGACCGTTACGACTTGTGAATTTTGCTCACTTGACACGCTAATATTATTTTTAAGTTCTTCTGATGAATACGTTAAGTTCAATTCCTCAATAACATCATTTAAAATTGCGGCACTCGTAATAATAACATTATATGTGTTAATTAATTCAACGTTTGTCCGAATGGCGTTCTGGTCAATTTGCATATTACTAGATTGTTCTTGCTGACTCTGGTTCACAATAAACTGTGTAGTAGATTGATAGATTGGTGTTAACACAAAAAAACTGACAATCGCTGCAATAAGTGCTGCCCCGATTGTAAACGATAAAATAAGGAGAAGGCGTTTTTTTACAACCTCGAAAATCTCCTGTAAGGATATGGTTTCTTCCATTATTGTACCTCCACATTCTTTTACATATGTTTTACATGTTTTCGATAACAATTCCAATTAATTACACAATACTCACATATAGTACCAAATATCGATAAAAAATAAAAGCATTTCTTTTTTAGTATATCACAGAAAAATTAGGAATGACGGAATCTTTTTAAACATATTTTTCGACAATCTTACCGTTCGCTAGGTCGTTCGCTTTATTTTTTTATTTTAAAAAAGGTTTAGCTAGGTAAATAAGTGGGTATTACCTTTTATAATCATGATATTTTTTCCATATTTTAATAGCCTTACTGAATATAAAGTGCTATAATAAAAGCACTATGTTTTAATGTACTTTTACATAAAAAGACATAATATAACTCAATTATTGGATTTTCCATGCTGTTTGTTAGGGTTTTCATCCTAGGATATAGGGTCTAATTGGGCTATAAGCTATGAAAACCTATTCTTACGTAAATCTTTTATCCACTTTACATAATAAAAAAAGGAAAGGGGACTATTTAATTGGGTAAAAAGAAGGTGTTTATGTCTGTTACAGCATCGGCAGTAATCGCTTCTACTTTTATGGCAGCAGAAACTGCAGATGCAGCGTCACATAAGGTTAAGTCGGGCGATACATTATGGAGTATCTCTCAAAAATATGGGACGAGTGTCGGTCAGCTGAAGTCATGGAATAATTTAAATAACGAAATTATTTTTCCAAATCAAGTACTTGAGGTAGGTGGAAATACTGCTCCTCCGAAGGGCAACTCATCATCAAAGAATAATAGTTCCACTTCTAAAACTGCAAGTACATATACAGTAAAAAGCGGGGACTCATTAAGCCGAATTGCTGCTGCACACGGTATTTCCTTAAAAAATCTGATGGATTGGAACAATTTAACGACAACATTGATTTATCCAGGAGATAAATTAGCAGTCAGTAAAGGAGCTACTCCGTCAAACGGTTCATCAACGTCAAAACCTCCTACAAATAGCAACTCAGGGTCATCAGGAGGAAGTACATACACAGTTAAGAGTGGAGACACATTAAGTGGAATTGCTGCTTCTTACGGCGTTTCGGTGAAAAACTTAAAGGATTGGAACAAGTTAAATTCCGATCTTATTTACCCGGGTAATAAACTTGTAGTAAATAAAAATGGTGCTCCTTCTCAAGACTCAAAACCGAATCAGGGTGGAGGAAACAACTCTACACCAAGCAATTCTTCTAGTACATACACAGTAAAAAGTGGGGACACGCTTAGTAAGATCGCTTCCGTTCATGGTGTATCACTCTCTAATTTAATGGCTTGGAATAATTTAACGACCCATTTGATTTATGTGGGAGACAAGCTAGTGATTAACGGCAATGCTACCCCACCTAAGAATAATAATGGATCTTCTAGTGGTTCACCGGTTGCTGGTGATTTAATTGCTACAGCAAAATCCGTCATGGGTGCACCTTATGTGTGGGCTGGTAATACACCAAGTGGCTTCGATTGCAGCGGGTTCATTTACTGGGCGTTTAACAACTCAGGAACGAGTAATATTGGACGTCTTTCTACGGAAGGGTATTACAACCGTTCTTATATCGTTAACACTCCTCAAGTCGGGGATCTCGTATTTTTTGAAGGAACATATAAATCAGGAATCTCTCATATGGGAATCTATGTAGGTAATAATTCGTTTATCCATGCAGGCTCATCAACAGGTGTTACCATTACTAGTTTAAGTAACTCTTATTGGAGCAAACATTTCCATAGTTATAAGAGATTTTATTAATTATATCTATCTATGAATGGAACCCTAGCAAATATATTGCTAGGGTTCCATTTTTATTTGGACGTATTGCTAGCCCTTCTTAAACTTGAAGGCCTATCATACTCCCGCATGTATTAATTTCCTTGCTTTATCGAATAACCCATCAAGTCATGTAATGTTGCAATGAATTGTTGACCATTCATTCTTCCTAGTCCGCCTTGTGCACAGTCAATTTCACTGTATGTAGTGACTTGATCTCTCCTGATGTTCGGTCCATAAATAACCACTGGTACAGGTTCACCACTATGTTCACCAAATTCGCATGGGGTCGAGTGGTCTGCACCTAATGCAAGATATACATCATTTGGAAGATTGTCTGCTATTCGTTCTACCAGTTGGTCAAATAACTCGATAGCTTCTGCCTTTTCAAATGGTTCATTATCATGTCCTTTTATATCAGGTGCTTTCAGATGGACATAAACGATATCACTTACCTTGATTAGTTCTAAGGCTTTATCAGCTTTTAATGCAATATTTGTATCCATATTACCTGTCATGCTATCATCCGTAAATAGTTGATAACCGGCGAGATTTGCAACACCAAGTACTGTTCTTTCTCCAGCAATACAACTGCCTGTAAAGCCTGCTTTAAGCCCTGGCGGAGCTAATTCGATATTCTTTCCTGCTCCACGTGTGAGTGTAAAGTTAGCAGGTAATTTACCTTCTCGGATACGCTCTTCGTTTATCGGATGATTGCTTAATATTTCATGTGCTTTCTCTAAAAAGACATTTAATGCCTTTGCTGTTTTCTTTGCTTCTAAACTATCATCTAGTGGTTCGGCTAGAGCATAAGGTTTACCATCATTTGGTGCATGCGGGTCTGTGTCACTTACTTGATCACTTAACCCCTCCCCTCGCAAGATGAGGACAGCTCGGTGTTCTGTTGCTGTTTGAAAAAGAGCCTGAACACCATTCCCTAGATTTATACCGTTAAGTGCTTCACTTAATTCTTGAGCACCTTCGCGAATTCTTCCTGCACGACGATCGACAATAAACCCGTTTTCATCAACCGTTGCAAAGTTACAGCGAATAACAATATCACTATCTTTTACATTCATCCCAATACCACGCGCTTCAATTGGGCCTCTTCCTGGGTAATTTTCAGGCTTGTAACCGAAAAGAATCAGATGACCCATATCCGTCCCAACAGGAATACCGGGGCTGATTAAATCCATCATCCCTGTAATTCCTTGCTCTGCTAAACGATCCAATGTTGGTGTTTTGGCATATTCTAGTGGTGTTTTGTTATCAAGTATGTCAGAGGGACGGTCACCCAAGCCATCCGCAATTGCCATAATTACTTTTCGTTTTAGCATGATCTCATCTTCCTTCCTTGTTTTTATGGTGTGTAACCTAATAATCTAAACCAGGTAAATACAGCGATTGTAATAACACTAGCCCCAATAAAACAAGTGATAATTCCATATTTCAATTGATCAAGTACACTGAAGTACCCTGTTGAAAAATAGATAGCATTTACTTTTGAATGTGGTGGCAGTGTGATTGTATATGTAATCGTAAACGATGCTGCAAGTGCAAGAGTAACGGGATTCATTCCCAGAGTTTTAGCAAGTGCAATAACAGCCGGAACAATAATCATTACTTTTACCGTTTTACTTGTAAAAATCATATGACTGTACATTGTCAGGAAAATAACGATCGCGTATACCCAGAAATGATTCATATGTTCTAAGCCTAAAGAATCGATTAAATTACCGATAACCCATTCCGCTGAACCATTTTTTTCGACAGCCAATCCTGCAGCATAAGCTCCAGCAGCAAATAACATAAGATCCCATTTAATATTTGCTTCTTTCCATTCCAACAATCCAACTCTTGGTAATAGGCAAAGTAATGCAGCAATGACAGCTACCATGTATACACTGATTTCAAAGCCGAACATGGCCATATGCCATTTTTCTGTAAACCATAATACAACTGCCAATAAGAAGATAATTCCTGCTTTCTTTTCGTCCAGAGTCATAGGGCCGAGTTCATTTCGCTCTTTTTTCAATTGATTCATTACAGCCTCAAATTTATCGGTTTCGCTTTTAAATGAAAATAGTCTCAAGCCAACAAAGAAAGTAATCAGCATAGTCAACATAGCCAAGGGCATGGATGCGACAAGCCAGTCCATGTAACCAATATTACCACCAGCAATATCATTTATAAGACCAACGGCAATCACGTTTCCAGCGGTTGCTGTCATTATTCCTGATGTTGCCAGTGCATCTGATTGAACACCTTGAAGCATCATAATTCGTCCAAGATTGCTTTTACCAGGTACTGCTCGATAAACTTCAAGTAAAATCATACAAATTGGTACAAGTAAAGTAGCTCTTGCTGTTGTAGACGGAATAAGGAATGCAATAGCAAAGTTAATCACTACGAGTACAAACAATGTTTTCTTCGGAGTTTTTCCAAAAGATGTGATCATCCATAATGCGAATCGTCTAGCTAAATTCGATTTAATCATGGCAGAAGTTAACACAAATGCTGCTACCATTAACCAAATAACTTGGAATCCTAGTGTTCCCATCGCATCTTTTTCCGGAAATGTGTTGGTAAATGTCAGTAACATAATCACAATAATAGATGTTAAATAAATCGGAATTGTGTTTGCTACCCACATAATTAATGCAAATAGGAATATACCGAGTGCCTTTTTCCCTTCTAAGCTAAGCCCTTCTGGTGTTGGTAGTAGAAAAATAACGACCAAAGCAATGATAGCAATCGGTATTCCCCATTTGTGTAAAAACGCTTCAACACCACTTTTCTTTTTTGTGATTTCTTTTGGATCAGGTGTATTATTATTTTTTGTTGAATTACTACTCAAATATTTCCCCTCCTTAGGAAATGATGATTGTATTTTCATTATAATCAGATAGATATCCATAAAACAATTTGATTATTTTATCAAAATGATAACAAAGTGTTATAATAAGGTTTGTTAGGAGGAGAATGTGCAGTGAATATTTCGAAGTTAGAGACATTTTTGGTCTTAGCTGAATGTTTAAGTTTTTCCGATGCAGCTGAAAAGTTATTCTGTTCTCAGCCTTCTGTCAGTATGCAAATTCAGCGTTTGGAAGAGGAATTAAAAACAAAACTTTTTGACCGTCTCGGTAAAAAAGTTTATCTGACGAAACAGGGTGAAGATTTTAAACCTTATGCGGAAAGAATAGTGAATCTTACAAAGGCTGCAAAAGAGCACCTTCAACAGACGGATGATCTGATGCATGGAACTTTATCATTTGGCGCTAGCCATTTTGTAGGGGTTTATTTACTTCCTATTATTTTAAAACAGTTTCATGAACGATTCCCAAATGTAAAGATAGATATGGCTGTAAAATCTTCCAAGGAGTTAATTCACCAGCTGGGAGTGAATGAATTGGAATTGCTTATTCTATCCGATCAAATAGTATTTGATCGTAATATTTATTCATCAAATACATTTTATAAGGATGAATTAATATTGGTTGTCCCACCTGAACATTCTCTTGCCACGAAGAAAGCTGTGCAATTTTCAGATTTACAGAATGAGTTATTTTTATTGAAACCTGATAAATCCGCTACACGTATTTTTTTAGATAGTAAATTGGGAGCACTTAACTTTTCAATTTCAGATTATATGGAAATTAGCAGTCTAGAAGGGATTAAACAGGGTGTTATCCATGGACTTGGCATCTCATTTATTTCCAAATTTGCGATCAAAGAAGAAATAAAAAATGGATTATTAGTGGAAGTTCCACTAGAGGAAATACGATTGGAACGGGGCGTTAATTATATTCATCATAAAACAAAACACCTTTCGCCTGCCATAAGTGAATTTATTTCATTGCTTAAAAATGCTTCAGAAAGTATCTAGATATTATCAAACAATGACAAATTATTAGAAATTGTATAAAAGGTGATCTATGCGGGTCTGCTGGTTCAGGAGTTTTTTAACATGTTGTGCAGAGTTGATCGTGACCCGCTTATTGCATGGATCTAATTGTAAGTTATCCAAGCTGTGGGAAAATAATGAAGAAAGCGTACTTAAATTAAACTCTTAAGAAATATTAATCAAATGTAAAAAGCTTTATCTTACTTTTTAATCCCCCTACACAATACCCTTCTTTGTCCCCCCCTTTTCTCCGCAGGATTTTTTCTTCTCAGATTTCTCTAAAATGATGCTTCACCTGGCTCCTACATCTACTAGGCAACTAGGCAAATATTAACTACACTTATGTAAAGAAACAAGCGTTATATTTTAGAAATGATACACATTAAAAATAATGTGTTTTTGATAATCTTTTTTTTAAAAAGATAAAGGAAGTTGAAACTTTTCGTGTGGTGAGATTGCTCTAATTAGTGAAGGGAGGGAAGGATGTTACGATGAAACATGATCTAAAAATCGTTAAAAAGGCAATAAAGGGAGACGCAGAAGCGTTTGAGGAATTGCTTGTCAAAGAAGAGAAAATGCTCTATTTTAAGGCCCTTTCCTATGTCGGTAACAAGGAAGATGCGTTAGATGTCATTCAGGAAACAGCATGCAAAGCATTCCTTGCGATTAGGCAATTGCGACAGCCGGAATATTTTTCAACTTGGTTATTTAGAATTTTGATTCGGGAATGTTACAGACAGTTAAAACAACGGGATCAAATGATTCCGTATGAAGAAAATGAATTATTAAGGAAATTAGATCACAAGCAGGATGAAGAATTAGAGTGTTTTCATTTAAATGAAGCTTTATCACGGCTTAATTCTTCTTATCAAACATCGATCATCTTATTTTACTATCATGACCTGTCCATTAATGATATTTCTGAGGTTATGGAAAAACCTGTTGGTACAGTGAAAACATATTTACGGAGAGCACGGAAAAAATTAAAATTTGAGCTAGAAAGGAGTTATACATTAAATGAAAAAACCACATGATCAATTAGATGGTTTTCCTAAGGAAGAAGTACGGTCGGCAATTCGGACGGGAATTATGCAAGCGGAAGAACATATGGATATGCCTCGATCTGGAAGAAGCAAGGGAAGAAGAAAAATAATGTATGCGTTCGGAAGTGTGGCAGCCGCTTTTGCAATTTTAGTCGGTTCCTCTTATTTTTCCCCTGCTTTAGCGAGCAGCTTATCACAAATACCAATTATCGGTTCCGTTTTCGGAAATTCAGATCTACTTATTTTAAAAGAGGCACAAAAAAATGGATTGACGACTGCAATCGGAGAGACACAGACGGTAGACGGAATATCCGTTACGCTCGATGAAATATTATATGACCAAAACAATATTACGATCGGACTTTATATTGAATCGGAAGAGGCGCTCGATGAGCACTATTTTGGAGCAGGAATGGATTTTACGATTGATGGAAAACATCCTATGATGGCATCTGGAAGCTATGGAGAAGATATTCTTTCTACGACAATTCGAACTGCGATTCAAGAAATAAATGTCACTAAGGAATTGCCGGACGCTTTTGAACTTGGATTAATTTTATATGGAGAAAACGGCGAAACATGGTATTTCTCCACACCTATCGAAAAAATAAGTGATATTCGTACGATTCCTATAAACCATTCCCAAACGGTAGATGGATTAGAACTGACTGTCACGGAGTTAAAGATCAGTCAAACAGGTGCAAGTCTTTCCATGGAAGTTTCGGATGAGGAAACAGACTTTGATCTAAGTCGAGGTTTATATATGGAGTTTTTAATGGTCGATCAGAACGGAAATGAAATTGAAGGTCTGTCAGGCGGAGTAACAGGTGAATTAGTAAAAGACAAGATCATGTATACGAGTAACAAGCATTTCGATCCGATTGATGAACATGTTACGGAATTAACAATCACACCTCATTTAGAGTTCCCATTAAGTGGTGGAGGGGTAGAAAGTGCAAATGGTAAAGAGAAAGTATTAGAGTTAAAGCTAGATTCTCTCAAGCCAGTTGAATTTAAGTCGTTTAAAGTGGAAATTCCGTAATTTTTCGAACGGCACTTAAAATAGAAGAGGATTAGAGAATTGAGTCTCTAATCCTTTTTTTCTGTGCGTTTTTGCGGGCAGAATGGGCTAATTTGATATGACCTAACTAGCTCGTCTTCGCTTTTGGTGTTGTTTTAATGGTAGCAGTTATTTTGGCTCCCCATCCTTTTGATACGCAGTAAATGTCCATTCAAGTTCAAGTGCATCTCCTTGGAATTGATTCTGATCTTTGCCATTTTCGATGAAGACGAACTTTACGATAAAGTCGTGCGTTTCCCCTGCAGGCAACCCTTCATCCCCTAATTCCGGATAAAAAATATTTTTGTTAATCGCTTCTGGGGACATATTTTTTAATTCAGCTAATGTCGTTTTAAAAATTACTTCATCAAAATTATTTACATTGTATAAAAATTCTACGAGGATATGATCACCAAAGTCTTCCGTATTATTTCCGTTTGCGTCAATCACTTTGTAATCCGTTTCTAGCACAACTTTTTGAATGTCTAATGTACCATTATTTTGGAGTTCAAAATCACGGATCATCGAATCTCCTGGTTTTATGTTTTTAATATTAATTAATTGTGGTTTATCTATCCCCAGTTCGAGTGTACCTGCCGCAAATGTATTATTGCTTGTCACACTATCACTGAAAAAGGCGAAAGTTCCGCCGACAATTAACATGATGCCTAATGCTGCAGACATGATTCCCATTGTAACTTGCTTTTTAATATTCATTCATATCCCCCTCATATTATTTACTTACGTGCATGTTACTTTTCACCCAACAATTCGCTTATAGACACTCCGTCATCCGTCTGGGACCAGAGATTACTGATAAGTACTGTTGACTTACGTATAAAAATGGCCATTGATCGTTCAATTGTTCCGATATTTTGATGTTGGGCGACAAGTGTATCAAATCTACGCAGCTGTTCTAACGCCTTATCGTTATTACCTTGATCGACATAGTATTCAACTGCAGTAAGATGAACGAGTAAACTGCGTGTCGTAGCAGCATTCGTAATTGCCCCATGTTCTGCAGCAGTTTCTACCATTCCTCTTAATCTTTCAATATCATTTTTCCGATCATCGGAAGATAGCATTGGTTTAACAGAATTCATTTGATCGCTGCTATTTTCTACATGAGAAAATCCGCTGAGCACTCCCATTGCTAGAATAACTGTTAGTAGAAGAAACAAGCGTTGAGACATTTTCATTTATTCGCTCCTCCTTATCATTTTTTAAAAGAAGTTTTCTTTTTCACCTCCTGCGGACGTAATGAATGCATTTTATAAAAAAGATGGATCAATTTCTCGTTACCCCTTCATAATTGAGGCACGGGTTTTTTGAAATTGATGCATGCGTGTGACTACATAGGATCGGATGGATGCTTGCGCGTACTGCATAAGGTTGGCACGGGCGGAAAGCGATGGATGTCGCATTCAGCCTAGCGATGGACCTGCATACATTTATCCTAGCTACTTGCAACGCCCGAATCTCATTAAAATTATTAATCTGACGGAACTTCATTTTTAATTCGAGCAATATGCTGGGCAACTCCCCACATAATATAAAAACTTCGAATAACGAAAAACAAACCTGGAACAATTAATAAAATGGCTGCTCCTTTCGGGGAAGTGGCAAAGTTCAACACATATCCCACGTACGGAACAGTAAAACCAGTATGTTTTCCAATCACATCTTGTGACAGAACAGGATGTATATCAGCGCGGTCATTCGCATCTCCTTTAGTTACATATTGCTCTCCTCCGTTTTCCACTTCTATTATTCGGTGTGTCACTGGGATTTGTTCTTCCGTCCAAAACGTGATGATATCATTTTGTTGAAATTCTGTCGGATCGTCACTAGTTTTTACAAAAATGATAGATCCAACTGGTATACCCGGCTCCATCGAACCAGAAAGAACTGTTTTAATTTGATAACCAAAAACGTCTGCCTCATTACCTGTTATTTTTGAGAAAACAACTAGAAATGATGTAAATAATAATAGGATAAATAACATCGCTGTTATGAGATTACTAGCCATTTTTAATAGTTTTTTACCTATCAATTTGATCACTCTCCGAGAATAGTAAAATAATTATGTTATTAAGCTTTCGATTCGGACGATTGAAATTCTGAACTATTTTTATCCGATTCTGTTGTTATTTTGAGTTTTCTAATAATTTGTCATCTGGGCTAGCACTGTTGGGATCGTCTTTTTGCTTGGACGTTTGTGGATCAGTGTTGGGATCATCTTCTTGCTTGGTTTGTGGTTGAGTGTCAGGATTGTCTACTTGCTTAATTTGTGGGTCAGTTTTCGAATTGTCCTTTTGTTCAGTGTCTAGGTCATCTTTAGACGATTCATCATTTTGTTGCTTATCGTTATGTTCTTCCTCTGATTGCTTGTCTTTTACATTATCTGCTTCGTTTGAAGTCCCCTCCGTCTTTTCCTGTACCGACTGCGACTTCTCTTCTTCCTTAAAAGTTTCCAAGGCAGATAATGAATCCTTATATGTAACGGTAGCAGTAAATACTGCATTTGTTGGAGAACTCAATTGAATGGTGATCAATAGTAGCAAATAGATTATTGTAGTTATTTTTACTAGCGTTTGAATAAAAACTTTTCCTGACGATTTGCGCACTCTTTGCTCACCTACTCTTGATAGATTTAATTCTAATAAGGCTTTTGGCTTGGAAGCTCGAATATATGCCGCTAATAAACTATCAAATTATTACTAGAGTTGTTGTTGAAGTTTGTCGGAATAATCACAGTTTCTTAAAGTTGATTGGAAAGAACTAGAGTGGGGTATAAGTGAGATAGGCAAAAGGAGTTGGATTGAATGAATTAGCGGGTATTATGAAGGGGGAATCGAGGCCTACATTGGAGCAGGTAACTTCGACATAAATTTTTTATATTAAAGTCTTTCATTCTAAGACTACGTTATAATAGAATTATCTTTCTAGCGCGAGGAAATGAGGTATATGAATGAAACGATTGTTACTAATCAGTAGTCTTCTGATTGTTGTAGGTTGCAGTGAGCAAGTTTCTCATGAACCTGCCGATGTTCAGGAGATTAAAACACAGCTTCAGCTAAAAGAAACACCAGAGCGTGACATTACGATCGCTGATTTTGAACGGGAACCGTCTGAGTGGGGAGAAAATGTGACAGGTGTAAAAACAAAATTTCGAACGGATAAACAGGAAATTGCCTTAACATTTGATGCATGTGGCGGACCTCATGGCAGTGGCTATGATGAAGAACTCATCTCTTTTTTACGAGCGGAGCATGTGTCTGCAACGCTTTTCGTCAATGAACGGTGGATTTTAGAAAATGAAGAATTATTTTTAGAGTTGGCGGCTGACCCACTCTTTGACATCGAAAACCACGGTACTGAGCATGCTCCATTATCGGTTGCTGGAGGAGAAGCATGGGGCATCACAGCAACAGCTTCTGCCGAAGAAGCTTATCGTGAAATTATGCAAAATCATCTACGAGTGAAGGAATTAACTGGACATGAAATGACAATGTTTCGCTCCGGTACGGCATACTATGATGAGGTCGCAGTCGAACTCGCGAATGCACTCGGTTATGAAGTTGTCAATTTCAATATTTTAGGAGATGCAGGAGCTACTTTTTCAAGCGAAAAAGTGAGGGAGGCATTACTCTCGAGCGGAGCAGGCTCCATCGCACTTTTACATATGAACCAGCCAACAAGCGGAACAGCAGATGGCGTACGGGAAGCGGTCCCTTTGTTGCAGGAGCAAGGTTATGAATTTATTTTACTTAGGGATAGAGAGTTAGAGTGAGGGAGATTGTTGTTCGGCAAGGAACGCGCGAAACTTTATTTAGTTTTTATTATAACTCTAATATCCTTCCATATTTTATTAACTAAAAATAGTTAAGCACACTTACCTGCTTAACTATTTTTCATTTCGATATTTGTTATTTCAATTCTAAACAATGTTTTTCCAAATCTACTTATATTAGATTCATATAAAATTTGAAAAATATTTGATGCATCACTTAGTGAAATTCCCCAATCTCATCAATTACAATTCCTGTAATTCCTTTATTAGTTTAATTTTCACATTAACACAGTCAGCTTTTTTTCTAGTTCCATAAGCAGCTTTAAAAGGCTGAATTCAGTTTTACCTGGGTAGCTATTATTCTAGTTATTTTTTTCATTGACATCCTCGTCTACCCACTCCAATTTAATTAATTCGGTAAATTGTTCGATTATATTTTCTAAAATTTTTTCGCCTGTCTCCACGGAAGCTAATGTTGGCGCTCCAATTTGACCAGATTCAGACCAGTTTTTAAAAGGTTGGTAAATACCGATTTTATTTTTAGCAAACATATCTACACTAAAAAACTCATTTTCCGGTATCATAACATCTTCCATCAAGTCTTCTTGAACATCCTGGGGAGAGAACACCATCTTGAGCGATGTTTCGAGTTCACATGCGTGGCCCATTCCTCCCATTTCTGATTTTCTAATAGCATTGATCTGACTAGATATTAAATGCCAATAAGTTACTAAAATAGGTGATATATTATGATTTATCCCTACTTCATCAACAACTGTTTTTAATAAAGACATATTTCCACCATGACTATTTAAGATAATAATCTTACTTATACCATGTTGAATAATACTTTCAATAATGTCATAAACAACATTGAACAGTGTTTTTTGCTTCAGTGTTATAGTACCTGAAAAATCCATATGATGCGGTGAAAACCCCGCCCATACAGGTGGCAGTATTAGAGTTTTAACAGGAGAATTCTTGGCAATTCTTTGTGCAATATTAAACCCTAGATCTGTATCTGTATTAAGTGGTAAATGTGTACCATGTTGTTCGGTTGCTCCTACCGTAATAATGACGAGAGGATCTTCTTCACTAATAATGTTTTTAATTTCGTTTGTTGTATAGTCACTCCAAAATATCTTTTCCACATCTCTCACCTCTACTTTTAATTTTAAAGGAAAATAATTTTCTTATCCATCCAAACTATTTATACAATCATTTTCTGAGAAAGCTAAAATTATTTTGAATCTGTAACTATAACTAATGAAAAACCCTAATTACATATTTTCTAGCCAATATTGTAAATATAGTTAGAATTAAACTGACAATTGTTGATGCAGCTGCTAGTTGACCCTATACATTCTTCTCGATCCAAAGTAAGGGGTTAAATGGAAGGCAATTCCAATCAGCAAAGAACACTTGGAATCAACAAAAAAAGGAAGTATTTTTTAACTTCCCTTTTTAATGCAATATATTATTTAGTTTGATCTTTAAAGGTTGGTATGTCGTAATGATATTCCGGATCGGGAAGCTGGTCATAGATTTCTTTCATTCTCTTCGTTTGCTTTTCGGCCCATCCAATATCTGTTGCATACTGCTTCCAATGGTACCCTTTCCCCATTTTCGGATTCCATTTCATTTTGTATAATGTATTTTGCTCAAATTCATTATAAATATAGTCTTCCCCGATCCAGCCAGCTCCCTCTTTGATTGCTTTTTCTGGTGTAAACCATTTGTTCTCGTAAGCGGTTTTTGCACCACATTCTAGTGGACATGTGTCTGCTGCACCAATTCCAAACATATTGTACGCTGTTTTTATTTTGGTGAGTTTTTCCCGATTATCTTCCGTGACGAGGGTCGGTTTTTTCTTTTTGTTCAGTCCTACCTCAATTCCATTAGCAAGTTCAGATGCCCCAAGCCCTGTTTCAAGAAATGCGTGTGCAATGAGATACGCTTCGTTTATACCGTATTTTTTACCGCCATCGACAAAAGCTTGACCGCGGCCTTCAAGGATTCCCTTCCCTTCAAGAATAGCATTGATTTCCTCAGCGGATACACCGATTGTTTGGTCAAGACGAATATGCTGGAATGAATTTTCATCCTCATCTGGATCAAGCATTAGTTTCACATCTTCTGGCTTCGGTTTGCGCCAACTTTTGTAGTAAACTTGTATCCAACTGTCATCAAGTTGGGCAACCGTGAACGCTTCACCTTCTTTTATATCCGCAAATGAATGATACTGTTTACCCGGTCCTGAATATATTTTCGTTTTCGCTGTCGTTTTTACTTGGAACACTTGAACAAGACTAGAATGGATATAATACGTCTGTGTGTCATACGCGATTTTGTACCAGAGTGGATTTTCTTCATAAGGTTCGCCTTCTACAATACCAACTATATTGACCGTTACTGACTGAGGAAAATGGTATGCGATTGGCGCTTTCGGCGAGGGTTCCGTTCGAATATTTGCTATCGTTGCAGTGATTTTATTCGGTCCAATTATTTTTAAATTTTTAGTATTTAAATATGCCGGCTCGTCCTTATACATATCTGTAATCGGATTTGTTGCCACATTCATTTGAATGTCGACAGCTTCATCTAATGTGATCGAATAATCGGTAAAAACTGTCTCCGCCTTCTTTGCTAATGCCTGCGCTGGTGTTAGCACCAGAAGGTAAAACATTATTGCTAAAATTATATAAAATTTCCTCACGCTGTCATCCCCTGCTATGAAACTACTTCTAAAATTATCATACTGGAATTCTAGCTGAATGAAAAGGGATAAAAAATAATGAAGGTGATGGTTTTGAGAAGTTTGCAGAATTAATATGTGTGCAACTAAGTAAATGCTTTTTATTTTAAAAATTATTCACGCTTATGTAGTGAAATCCATTTCTGTAATTAATTCATTTATCGAATTACAACTTAATAATAAAAGGAAGCATTGATAATATAAGAATAGAGTGAGTAATATATACCCACTCTATTCTTCATCCTTCTAATGATGTAGCCAAATCAAACATGACTTTTTTATAGGATTCTTCGTCTGTAGTTTTAATATCTATTACAACAGGTTTTTCACTTTTTAACGCTTTTTTAATAGTAGGTATCAATTCTTTAGGATCGTTTATTGTATAACCTAAACAGCCCATTGATTTTCCAATATCGGCAAAATTTATATTATGAAACTCGGAAGCAACTTTTTGTTCCCCTTGTGCATTTTTTACCCAACCTAAAGAGGAATTGTTAAACACAATTGTAACAATTGGTTGTCCTAATTCTACTGCTGTGATTAATCCGTTCATTGTCATGGAAAATCCGCCATCTCCCGCTATAGCAATTACTTTTTTATCTGGATAGACTAATTTAGTTGCCAATGCTGCCGGAATTGCATATCCCATTCCACCAGCAGAACCTGGAAGTATGACGCTTCCTGGAGACTTTGTTTTAAAATGATGTACTGTAAATACTCTGTTCTCACCAGCATCTAAAGTTATCATCGTATTCTCATCAATGGATTCATATAATGCCTGCAGTACCCTTTGTGGTTTTATAGGAATACTGTCTGATTCCATTTCTTCACACCACATATAATTTATTTTTTCTTTAAGAACCGTAATTTGTTGGAGCCTTGTTCTTACTTTTTCGGTATCCATTTGTTTTTTCTCTGTCAATAAATTGGCCATATCTTTAAGTACTAATTTGGCATCACCAATAATCGGCATATCAACAGGAAATGTCCAGCTTGCATTTTTAGGTTCAATATCAATTTGGATAATCGTTTGACGTTCTGGATCAATCAATTGTTTATGGTGATTACATGTATCAGTTGGTGCTAGTTTAGAACCGATAACTAAAATGACATCTGCTTCCGATAATAACTTATTACTAATTTCTTGACCCCAATTGCCTATCACTCCCACCGCATTTGGATGTGTTTCATGGATTGCACTCTTTCCTTGAGCTGTGGTTCCTACGGGTGCACCTATTAATTCTGCCACCGTCTGTAATTCTTCGTATGCCTGTGCTACTTTAATACCATTTCCTGCAATAATAAAAGGATTTTTGGCGTCTCTTAAGGTATTTACTACTTTAGTTAATTGCTCTTTATCATGTTGGAGATTCTGTCGAACTATATAATTTTTAGTATGATAAATAGCAGGTGCCCCTTCTGTTGGAACTTTTCCATTAATAGCTGAACTATGAAACACCACAGCAGTTGGTCCCGCATTACCGGTTGTTGCATGTTTAATAGCAAGTTGAACACTCTGCACTGCTTGTGTTGGATGATGAACAACTGTCGAATACTTTGTAGCAGCTTCCACTACTTTTTTAACGTCATACCCTCCATATTCGCCAGTTCCTACTTGATAAGAACCATGGTGAGAATATGGGGAGTTATCTGTCATATCTGTTAAAATAAGCATTGGCGAACTTCCTTGGAGTCCTTCTAGGGCGCCCATCATACCATTCGTTACCGTCCAAGCACCTTGTGCAGTAAAAACTCCTGGTTTTCCTGTTAACCTTCCATATACCTCTGCCATAATACTAGCTATTTGTTCATGACGTGTTAAGATCGGTTTAATTGTTGAATTAGTAAGGGAGTCATACAATTTCATCATATAGCCACCAGGTACTCCAAATAAATATTCTAACTCCGCTTCTTCTAATACTTGTATCACAGCATCCATCGTATCCATTTCATTTTGAATTGTCGGTTCCTTATTCAACCTATACACTCCCTTTTTAAATGAGTATGTTTGGTAAATGATTTTAATCTTTATAAAAAAGAGATGTTGTATATTGACTAAGAATTTATTAGCCGAACACATCTCTTTTTCAATATTAAACTCCTACACTAGCTCTAATTTCTTCTATTTTATTTACAATCTCTTTTCCTATTTCAAGAGAGGCAGTAGCTGCTGGTGATGGAGCATTGCATACGTGCACACTGTTCTTACCTCTTACCATGAAAAAATCATCCATTAAACTACCATCTTTTTTTAATGCCTGTGCTCTTACTCCGGCAGGGGCAGAAATCAAATCTTCCTCATTAATTTCCGGGATTAATTGGCGAGCATTTTTCACAAATAATTTTTTACTAAATGAACGTACTATTTCTTCCATGCCTTCCTTATAGTATTCTAATCCCATTTTCCAAAAACCAGGATAGGTTACTATTTCAAAGAAATCTTTCATATCAAAAGAAGTTTTTTTATATGCTTCTCTTTTGAATCCGGGAACAGCATTTGGACCTACATCTACGTTTCCATTTATCATCCTAGTAAAGTGCACCCCTAAAAATGGAAAGTCTGGATTTGGAACTGGATAAATAAGATTATTAACTAAGTAGCGTTTGTCTTCATTTAAATAAAAGTACTCACCCCGAAATGGGAATATTTTCATATCAATTTTATATCCAGCCAATTTTGCTATTCGATCACTTTGAAGTCCCGCACAATTAATAAGAAATTTTCCCTTATACGTGCGGTGACTTGTCTCAACAACTACCTCATCTGACTTCTCAGATATTGCTTTAACTTCTGAATCAGTATGAATAATTCCACCCTGAGAAGTAATCAATTCTGCTATTTTAAATGAAACTTCTTTATAATCTACTATGCCTGCCGCTGGGACATAAATTCCCTTAATAGCATTAACATGTGGTTCTTTCTGTAACACTTCATCTTTATTTAATAATTGAACATTTAATCCGTTTTTTAATCCTCTTTCATATAACTTTTTAAGGTTTGGTAATTCATTTTCATTTGTAGCCACTATTAATTTTCCACAAATATCATGTTGTAACCCATATTCGGAGCAGAATTGTTTCATGCTATCACTACCTGCTTTTGCGAACTTTGCTTTATAGCTCCCTGGTGTGTAATAGATCCCTGAATGAATAACTCCACTATTATTTCCTGTTTGGTGAGATGCTAAATCATTTTCCTTTTCGAGGATTGTAATACTGGCATTCGGCTCTAGTTCTAATAATGCTTTTCCTACAGATAACCCGACAATTCCTCCACCAATTATAATATAATCTGTCATCTTAATTTCCCCTCATAACGACCAACAACTCCGTATGCTTGTATAAAGTTGGGTTATATGTTTTTATATTGAGTCACCACTTAGATTCTATAGTCCAAGTGAAATATATTTTTCTTCTAGGTAATCTCTAATTCCTTGATGTCCTCCTTCCCGTCCATAACCACTTTCTTTCATTCCACCGAATGGAGCTTGCGCTACTCCTGGCATTGCATCGTTGAGACCAACTATCCCAAAGTTCAACGCCTCTGATGCTTTAACAGCACGAGAAATATCTTTTGTATAAATATATGAGGCTAAACCATATTCAGTATTATTCGCGGCATCTATAGCCTTATCATCTGTTTCAAAAATTGTAATCGGAGCAACAGGTCCAAATGTCTCTTCCTGCATAATTTTCATTTCCTCTGTTACATTATCTAAAATAGTTGGTATATAAAAGTAGCCGGAAGCATCTTTCACTTCAGCTCCACCATATAAAACCTTGGCTCCTTTTTCCACAGCATCTTCAACATGCTCTTTCACTTTTTCAAGACCTGATTCATTTACTAATGGACCGATATCTACCCCTTCAGCTAAGCTGTTCCCTACTTTTAATTCTTTCACTTTTTCAACAAATAATTTCGCAAATTCCTCTTTAATATTTTTATGAACATAAATTCTATTTGCACAAACACAAGTTTGGCCAGCATTTCTAAACTTACTAGCTACTACGCCTTCAACAGCTTTTTCTATATCTGCATCTTCAAAAACGATATATGGAGCATGACCACCTAACTCTAGAGAGAGCTTCTTTAACTGGTTTGCTGATTGTCTTACTAATTCTTTTCCTACATTTGTAGAACCTGTGAAAGAAATTTTCTTTATAGCCGAATTATTAAACAATTCATCTGATATAGCTTTAGTTGATCCTGCAACTATATTAATGACCCCTTTTGGAATTTCGGCCATATCTGCCAACTTAGCGAACGCTAATGCAGTTAAAGGTGTCTGACTAGCAGGTTTTACAATCCCTGTACAACCGGCAGCCATTGCAGGGCCTAATTTCCTTGTCATCATCGCTAAAGGAAAGTTCCATGGTGTAATTGCTGCAACAACACCTACCGGCTGTTTTATTACAAATAAACGTTTGTTTTCAGCCGAGGCAGGTATTGTTTCCCCGTAGATACGTTTTCCCTCTTCCGCATACCACGTTAAAAAGCTAGCTGCATATACTACTTCTCCTTTTGCCTCATTATATGCTTTTCCCATTTCCATGCTCATTATTGTCGCTAATTCTTCTGTGTATTCAAGCATTAAATCTCTTAATTTAAGCATATATTTTGCCCTTTGTTCAGCCGTCAATAGTGACCATTTTTTGAGTGCATCACTTGCTCCTGTTATTGCAGCCTTTGTTTCTTCTGCATTTGCTTTTGGAACCTTTGCTACGACTTCTTTTGTTGAGGGATTATTAACTGTGAAATACTCTCCACTATTAGATAAAATCCATTCTCCATTTACATACAGCTTTACGTTATTTATATCGATTAAGTTAAATTCTTTTTTTGACATTATTAATCCTCCTTCTTTTTTAAGAAAAGACATTTCCACCATCAATTACTAGTGCTTGTCCAGTCATATAATCTGACTTATCTGATGCAAGATAAGAAACTAATCCAGCTACATCTTCAGGTTCTTCTACCCTTCCTATTGGTATATTGTTTATCTTCTGCTGAAAAGTTTCCCCTTCTTTAACTTTTAATCTTTTAGACATTTGCTTATCGATTTCTTCCCACATCGATGTTCCTACGATCCCTGGACAGTATGCATTGACTGTAATTCCATGAGGTGCCAATTCTTTAGCGGCTGCTTGTGTTAACCCAATAACAGCGAATTTAGTAGCGGCATAATGACCTAATAATTCAACAGCTCTTTTGCCAGAAGTACTGCTAGCGTTTATGATTTTTCCTCTTTTCTGTTTAATCATGTACTTTGATGCAGCTTGAATACAATACAGCATACCAAAGACATTTACGTTAAATATTTTCCTCATATCTGCTTCTGTTATTTCTATGAGTGGTTTCACTTGGACTATACCTGCGTTTGCGACCATGACATCAATTTGCTTATATTCTTTTACCACCCGTTCTACAACATGAAAAACTTCTTGTCGATCTTCAACGTTCATCTTGTAGGATGCACAATGATAACCAGCCTTTTTCAATTCTAATTCTGTGGCCAGTAGCTTTTCTTCATTAATATCACATAAGATTGGTATGAACCCATCTTTTGCTAATTGATATGCGATTGCCTTACCAATTCCTTGAGCGGCCCCTGTTATAATAGCAATTTTGTTAGACATTTTAACACCCTTTTTATGATTACTATTTTTTCATAGAAATAACTGGCTTTAGTACTCTCTGATTTAACCCATCATTAATTGCTTCATTAATCGAATCAAAAGAGTAATAGGTTACTAACTCCTTAAGAGTCGATGAATACTTTTTTAAGACGGATAAAGCCAATTCGTAATCGACTGGATTACATCCATAACTCGTAATTATGGACCACTCATTTCGAACTAACTCTGTAAAAAAAATATTAGTTTTTTGTTCATAGAGAGCAACAAAGACAGCTATTCCGCCTTTTTTTAGTTGTTGAAATGAATTCAAGACTGCTAAATTTGATCCAGAACATTCAAAAATAAAATCTACTTTTTTGGAAACTAGCCCGTCTTCTACAATATGAGGAATCATTCCAAATGAATTAAATTTGGAAAGTCTATTTTCATAATCTTTTTCCAGCCCAGATATGTATACTGTTGCTCCTTTTTCAACACATAACAGAGCAACGAAAAATCCTATTATCCCTGCTCCTTGAACTAATATAACGTCATCTTCCATTATGTTTCCTGCTCGCTCTATAGCATGAACTGCAATTGCCATCGGTTCGCTTAATACAGCAACTTCTTCTTCTAAATCGTTTATTTTCTTAAGGTATTTTACTTTTGTTTTTACATATTCAGCCATACCACCATCAAAATGTAGACCTATCACTTTATTATCTATGCAAATTGAAAATCTATTTTTTTGACAGTTATAACATTTTCCACAATAATGCATCGATTCAATAATGACATGTTGACCAAGCATATCAGAATTACTTTTATCCTTTACTTGCACTACTTCTCCTACAATCTCATGACCTAATATTCTTGGTCTTTGGACAAATTCATAACCTTGAGCATGGTTAAGAGCATGAAGATCGCTTCCACATACTCCACAGTAAGAAACTTTAATCAATACCTCATCTACTTTAAGGTTTGGCAAGGCTTTCTTGTGAAAAATTATTTCTCGTGGTGTATTTGTTGAAATTGCTGCTAACATAACAAACACTCCTCTAGATTCCTAGGTATGCCTTTTTTAAATAAGGATTATCCAAAAGTTCTTCCGCTGTTCCGTCTAAAGTTACGGTTCCATTTTCCAGTACAAATGCGTAATCAGCTATTTGTAATGATAAGTTAACATTTTGTTCAACGAGGAATATGGTAATTCCTGAGTTTTTAATATCAACTAATGAGCTCATAAGATCTTGAACCAAAATGGGAGCTAATCCTAATGATAGTTCATCAATAATTAGTAATTTAGGTTGAGACATTAACCCCCGACCAATCGCACACATTTGTTGTTGCCCACCACTCATCTCCCCCGCGAGATGATTTTTTCTTTCTTCTAATATAGGGAACATTTCATAAACCATTTTAAGATTTTTATTCAAGTTTTTTCGAGAACGTTTATTATAAGCTCCTAATTCGAGATTTTCTTGAATAGTCATAAAGTCAAATAGCTTTCTTCCTTCAGGTACTTGGATCACACCTTCTTCTACTATTTCATTAGGGCTAAGTGAAGTAATATCTTTCCCTTGGAATGAAATTTTTCCACTTGAAGGTTTAAACAATCCTGATATTGCATTAATGGTACTTGACTTTCCTGCAGCATTTGCGCCTAATAATGCTACAATGCTTCCTTCTTTTACTTCTAGTGAAACATCCCAGAGTGCCTGAACTTCTCCATATGAAAGATTAATTTGATCTAACTTAAGCATTCGTAGCTTCACCTCCCAAATAGGCTTCAATTACTTTGTCATTATTTGCAATTTCCTCTGCAGTCCCTTCTGCAATTTTTTCACCGTGATTAATAACAATAATACGATCGCAAATAGTCATGACCACTTCCATGATATGCTCTATCAGAATAATGGTAATTCCATCATCATTTAATGATTGAATCATTGGTAAAACGTCTTTTATTTCGGTTGGATTTAATCCGGCCATTACTTCATCTAATAACAGTAATTCCGGTTGAGTAGCAAGAGCTTTTGCTACTTCTAATCTCTTTTTATTAGCTAAAGTTAAACTTTTCCCTATTTGGTTTCTTTGCTCGTATAAGCCTACTTTTTTTAAAATTTCTAAACTATATTCTTTAGCCTCATCTTTACTATTAATCTTATTAAAAGCACCAACAATAACATTCTCCAAAACTGTAATATTTCCAAAAGGTTTTACAACTTGATATGTTCGGCCGATACCTTTTTTGCATAAAATATATGGTTTTTGATTCGTAATATTTTCGCCTTTAAAATTTATATTTCCATTGGTTACAGGGAAATTCCCAGAGATCAAATTAAATAAAGTTGTTTTTCCTGCACCGTTAGGACCTATAATTCCAACGATTTCATTTTTTCCAACAGTAAAACTGGAGTTGTTAACTGCTTTAACGCCTCCAAAATGTTTAGAGACATTGTTTACTTCTAATAACATTCTTTCCACCCCCTCTTTTTAATCCTCTACAATTTTTGATTTAACACGTTTCCGATTTAGTAATTTTCCTTTAAGTAAATCTTTTAAAAATGGGAGTAATCCATTGGGTAAAAAGGCTACAATTAAGATGAGTACAATTCCATAGATAAAAAAGTTCATTCCATTCAACATTGGAAATGAAGATCTTAATATCTCATTTAATGGGATAACAATTGCTGCACCAAGTAATGGTCCATAAATTGTTCCAATGCCTCCAACAATTACAATAAGCACAAACTCAATTGACAAATTCAAATTAAATATGTTTTCAGGCTCAAAATAGAGCATATATTGTCCATATAAAACTCCAGCAGCACCTGCCAAACCTGCACTTAAAATCATTGCAATCATTTTATATTTTGTTGTATTAATTCCTAAAGTTTGAGCACTGTCTTGATCTTCACGAATTGCTCGCAAATAATAACCAACTTTTGTCCGATCAACCCAATACATAAAGGAGAGACTTATTAAAAACAGAATTAATGCAAGCCAATAATATGTTTCATACTCTTTAAAAATCATATTTGTAAAGGAAGGTTCAAATGGGATGTTTACTCCCATCGATCCATTCGTTAAACTCCTCCAAAATAAGGCTATATGTCTGATTACTTCTCCAAATGCTATAGTCGCTAATGTAAAATAAGGACCCTTTAACCTAAATGTTGGAAATCCAATTACAATCCCAGCAATAATGGAAACTAAAACAGCTGCTAATAAACCAAGCCATGGAGATAGCCCTGATTTTAGAAATAGAAGAGACGATGTGTAAGCTCCTAGACCGAAAAAGATTGCATGACCTAAAGATAATTGTCCACCATAACCTCCTAATACATTCCAAGCGTTAGCCACTGTAGCAAACAACAAGATTAAGATAAAAATATTTAAATAAAATCGATTATCAAATATGAGCGGTACTAATGCTGCCAAGATTATCCCTATCAGTAAAAACTTTTGTGAGAGTATTTTATTCATCATTCTAATCCGACCTCCTCTGAACCTTTTCCTCTACTGAATATGCCAGCAGGACGAACTAGTAAAACTAGAATAAATATTATGAAATAAATCGCTTCTTTTAAGCCTGGGGAAATCAAAAGTCCGGATAGTGCTTCAACAACACCAATAAATAATCCTCCATAAAACGCTCCGAACATACTACCCATTCCCCCTAATACCACCACGACAAAAGCTATTAATACAAAGGTCGTTCCGATTGTTGGATATACTGAATAAATTGGCATTAACATCGATCCCGCTAAACCTACTAAGGCTGTACCAATTCCAAAGGCAAGAATATAGATTCGCTTTACATTTATCCCTACCAGATATGCAGCATCACGTTGCATAGCTACTGCTCGTATCGCTTTACCTACCATCGTCTTTTGCAAGAAAAAATACAATGCGATTGCAATTACAATAGCTGATATAAACGCAACAATATTTGGAAGACTCATCGTTATTCCGCCAATATTAATTAATTTGCTTTGATATGCAGTATGAACTGTTCGATGGTTAGCATTAAACAGCATTAAAGCTAAGTTTTGAAGGGCAATTGATAGTCCTAGTGTTACGAAAATTTTTGTTGATGCAGGTGTATCTAAAATTGGTTCTATTACTAGCTTTTGTGTTGCTAAGCCAATCAAAAATAACAAAATAATTACGATAATTGCTGACGAATAAGGATCGAGCCCTAGTGTTGAATAAAGAAGAAAACTTGCATACATTGCAATCATTAAGTATTCACCATGAGCAAAGTTTATAATTCTTACTACTCCGAGAATCAAGTTCAGCCCCATGCTAATTAGAGCGTATATCCCTCCTATCATCAGACCAGAAATAATTGTTTGAGTTAATAACATTCCTTTCACCTCAATTTATGAATAGTAACAGCTACTCCAAGGCAGTTTTCTTGAAATAGCTGCTTTGCTTAAATGGTCTATTTAGTTATTTTCGGTTTTTCTATCGCAACCTCTTCTGGATATACAGTAATTAGTTCTCCATCAATCCACTGGGTGATATATGGTTCACTTAACTTGTTTTGACCAGATACCTCATCAAATTCAACACCCCAGCCTGTTGCAGTTGTATTTTTTTCAACCTTGTAATTCATCGCAACTTCGCGTAGTTTTTCAGGATCCAGCTCTCCATCAGCTTCTTCAATGATTTCTAAAACTACTTTCATTCCCATATAATTTGCTAAAGAATGACCAGAGCGTGGTTCGGAACCAAATTTTTCTTCATAAGCAGCTAAGAACTCTTCCATTCCAGGAGTAGCATCTTTATTAATTTCATATTGTGGAAAGTCCACATTCAAAATATGCTCGGAATTTTCGCCAACCGCATCCGCAAAGTCTGTCATCGTATGTCCTCCACCTGAACCAATAAAGACAGGGACTTCTACGTTAAGTTCTTTCATTTGACGCGAGATTAATATAGCATCATTAATATAAGAGACAACAATTAATACATCAGGATCTGCCTTTTTAATATTTAAAATAACAGATGTTAAATCATTTGATGTCGAGCTATATGGTTGGATAGAAACAACATTAATTCCTTCTGCTTCAGCTAATTTTTCTGCTTCATCCGCAATAGTTGTTCCGTATGAAGAGTCTTCATGGGCAATAGCAACCTTTATATCGCTTAAATCTTTTCCTAATTCAGCTGCAACTACATCTTTTATAAAATTAATATGAACAACAGAAAACATAGAAGCTGGTGGATTTGTACGAAGGATAGACTGGTACTCTCGGTCTGTCACATTATCTGCAACCGCTCCCAATTCCCAGTATAAAGCTCCATTTCTTTCCGCTACTTCACTAGCTGCAAAAGCAATTCCACTTGAATAAGAACCTACTATGGACTGAATGTTTTCTTGATTAATCAATCGATTTGCTTCAGCTTGTGCTGCATCCGGATCTACCGCATCACCTTTAACAAGTTCAACCTCTCTTCCATTTATTCCACCATTTGCATTAATTTCTTCCACAGCTAATTCTGCACCTCGATAACTTTCCTCACCCAACAAAGCTAAATCACCTGTTAATGGAAATAAAGCACCAAGTTTGATCGGTCCATCATCGCTCCCCGAACTACCTTTTGAACCTCCTCCACACGCTGTTAAAAACAACATGACTACAATAAGTAACATACTAGATATTTTTTTCATATCTCGTTTCCTCCTCTATGTAAGTTTTTAGCTGATTAACCAGCCTCCATCTACGTAAATGGTTTGTCCAGTAATATAATTAGAAGCACTTGATGCTAAGAATATTGCAGTTCCTTGTAAATCTTCTTCTTCGCCTATTCTTTTCAGAGGGATTCTTGATTTCATCCACTCTACTTTTTCTTTATCCTCAAACAATACTTTTGTCATTTCTGTTTTGAAATAGCCAGGGCCGATTGCATTGGTGTATATTCCATCTTCTGCATATTCTACTGCCATTGCCTTTGTTAATTGAGAAACTCCACCTTTACTCGCTGCATAGACCGGCATATTTGGAAATCCAATTTCGCTCGTCAAGGAAGCAATATTGATAATTTTCCCAAATTTCTGTCTTTTCATGTGAGGAATGACCGCTTTTGATACTAAATAAACACTTTTCAAGTTTACATCCATAACTAAATCCCAATCTTTTTCTTCAAGATTAACCAATTTATCTCTCGCATTCGTTCCAGCGGCATTTACTAATATATCAATTTTTCCCTCCTTTTCTATCACGTCATCTATAAACGTATTAATGGATTCTTTATTTTGAATATCTACTGTATTATAGTGCGCTTTCCTCTCATATTTTTCTTTAATTTCATTACACACTTTTTGCAATTCTTCCTCAGTTCTACTAGCCAGTACAACATCTGCACCAGCCTGTGCAAGTGCTAATGCAATTGATTTTCCAAGCCCCCTTCCTCCACCTGTAACAACTGCTGTTTGCCCTTCTAAATTGAATAATTTCATTTCTCTCCTCCTATTGATTGTTTATATAACCTAATAACATCGTCATAACGGGTAATTCTTGGATTTACGGCTATATTTCCACTTAGCATAGCATCTTCAGCCATTTTTTCTATTTTGCTAGAATCTATTCCAAATGATTCGAAACTTTCTGGTATTCCTATATCTTTAGCTAGTTTTCTTACTGATTCAACCGCTTTATATGCTTTTTCCATAACTGTTGAATTATCAAGAACTTCTCCCATGTCTTCAGCAATATCTGCATATAGTTCTGGGACTGCTAGTATATTAAATGCCATAACATGAGGGATTAATATTGCGTTAGCAACCCCATGAGGAACACCATATATAGCGCTTACAGGATGGCTTAAAGCATGACAGTTTCCAAGTCTTGTATTATTAAATGCCAAGCCTGCTAGCAAACTGCCCATCAACATTTCATCGCGGTATTTTAAAGTATCACCATTATAAACAGCTTGCCTTAGGTTTCTACTTATCTTTCTTATTGCTTCCCTCGCTAATGTTTTCGTAATAGGATTCGCCATTTTAGAGGTATATGATTCTATTGCATGGACTAGAGCATCTAAACCTGTTGCAGCTGTAATGTGCGATGGTAATGTTAATGTAACCATTGGATCCAAGATTGCCCATTTAGGTGCTAATCTCACTCCACCCACTGTAAACTTGTATTCTCTTTCTTCATCTGTAATTACTGTAAAGTTAGTAACTTCACTAGCAGTACCAGCAGTCGTTGGAATCGCTATCAAAGGTAGTAAATCTTTGTTAAACGTATCAATTCCTTCATACTCTTTGATTTCCCCTCCGTTTGTAGCAAGCAGTGAAACTGCTTTCGCTACATCCATCGAACTGCCCCCACCTATCGCTATTACGAGGTCGGCTTTTACTTCTCTTAACATATCCAATGCGTTATTACAGTTTGAAACAGTAGGATTTGGCTGACATTCACTAAAAATTTTATAGTTAACATGGTTGACATATTGCAATAAATCATCAATCAATCCCGTTTTCATCAAGCCCGGATCCGTTACAATGAGCACATTTTTAATACCTTGTCCATCGATGATTTTTTTCACTTCTTTTAAAGCATTAACTCCGTATGTAATTTGTGTAGGATTTTTATAGTATCCTAAATTGTCCATCATTATCACCCTTATTTTTCTTCTTGTAGATATCCTTTTGATAATACAAAATCTTTTAAAAATGGTCTTCGTTTGTCAGATAGAAAATCCGTCATAACCTGACTCCAAGTTGTTTCCTTACTATTTGTAGTTCTCTTTTTATAATAATTTGAAATTACCTCATCGTATTCTGTTAATATTTGTTCGTATTTAGTTTCATCATAATCATCCGTATGTACAATGGCTTTCACCGGTAGTCTTGGTTTTACTTCATTTTGCTCATCTGGAACTCCTACAGTTAAGCCAAAAAGAGGGATAACATGATCAGGAAGAGAGAGCAGATCGCTTATCTCTCGAGGATTATTTCTAACTCCTCCTATAAAACAGATTCCATATCCTTTAGACTCAGCAGCAATCACAAAATTTTGTGCTAGTAAAGCCGTATCAATAGCGGCAACTAAAAAGTTTTCTAATGTACCACCTTTTATTTCTTCGCCATGTCTTAAGACTGCATGTCTTGCTCGATTTAAATCAGCGCAAAACACTAATGATAACGCAGCCGTTTTAAATTGTTGTTGATTACTGGAAAGTTCCCCCAACTTATTAATTTTTTCTCTGTCTTTAATTTGAATAACCGAATAAGCTTGGACGAAGTTGGAACTTGCCGCATATTGTGCAGCATTCAAAAGTTCATAAAATTCTTGATCGCTGATAGGTGTAGACTTATAGTTTCGAACAGATCGATGTGATTTTAGTATATTTAAAACCAAATCTATAACCTCCTCTTCGGTGAAAGCTAATATTCTAATTAGATAGATTCATTTTTATTTTTTTCATCATTCATTTGTTGAATTACTTTTAATAAGTTATTTTTGGTTCTTGTTAAATGATATTCCATAGCTAGTCTTAATTCCTGAGGGTCTCTACGTAAAACAGCCTCATAAATGCGTCGATGGTCTTGCTGAGTCTTTTCATAGTAGGGTTCTAATAGTTTAGGCGCAATAGGAGAAATCCCCAGATTATCAACAAACTTTTTAGCTCTAGGCCAAGGACAATCCTTATGCAGAATAGCATGGAATTTAGCATTCAATTTGCTATATTTATCATTCGTTTCATCCGTTAGTTTAAGCGTTTCCATTTCTATTAATACTTCCCCTAATAATGTTACATCTTCTTCAGTTAGGTACGGCAAAGACTTTTCAACTACTGTTGCTTCAAGCATACATCGGAGGTTAAAAATCTCTTCAATATCTTCTTGTGTAATCGGGGTTACTATCGCACCTTTATGAGGTTTAATCTCTACAAGTCCTTCCATTTCTAAATGAGTCAGCGCTTCTCGAATAGGCATTCTACTTACATTTAACCTCTGAGCCCACTCATCTTGTATAAGTCTTTCCCCTTCTTTTAACGTACCATTTAATATTTCTTTTCTTATTTCCTTTATAACTTCATGGACTGTTGTCGAATGACTTTTATTATTTTGTTTAACCATAATAATACTCCTTCTAACCTTCATATTGGATACAATATATACAATAACATAATTGTTAGAAAATTGTCAATAGACTTTTGTATACAAAATTATAGGTATTTGACGTATTTATACGTTTATTTAAGAGTTTATTCGTAAAATTGTATCCAATCTTAAATTTAAAGCTAATATAATTGTATCCAATTTGTATTTTAAAACTTTAAAAGTACACAGTTTAAGCTCCTACCGAGTTAATAAATTTTTAACTTTCTATGATCCAATATGAACGTTTTTATCAAAGTGTTTTCAATTTCTTTCTTTGTCCTATAAGAATTTTCCACAGATTCACTAATTAGACTTCATTATTCAATTTGAGCTTCATGATAATTTTGAGGAGGCAATCTAATTACTCATCACATCAACCCTCCTTTAATACTACCTTAGAGCGTCTGTTTTCATTTTTTCTTGAAGATGCAATTCGTAAAGTGACTCCAAAGCAAAGCGTAGTGGATTTTTCCTTAGCCCAGCAGATGATCATATTGGCAACATGAGACCTTAAGTTGAAGTTTGATAGTGAGAAGTTTTTCGCGGGGAATTGTCTTTTCATAATTTTACTGCTTTATACGGGTGCTTCTATTTAAAGTATCTACTTCAATTGCGTCACCTTGACAATTTTCTACACTTAACTTATAATTCTTATAGAGTTACTACGATTAATAATTTGAGGTGAGAACGAGAATGTTTTATATGATTTTAACGGGACTCATTTGTGGAGCATTACTTGGCTTTGTTATGCAAAGGGGCCGTTTCTGTTTAACTGGTGGATTTCGCGATATGTATATCGCTAAAGATAATCGGATGTTTTATGCACTATTAATCGCAATCGCGGTACAGAGTGTAGGTGTTTATTCATTAATTCATTTTGGTGTGATTGAATTTTCAGCGGGAAGTTTTTCTTGGCTAGCTACGATAGTTGGATCATTCCTTTTCGGAATTGGCATCATATTTGCCGGAGGATGTGCAACTGGAACGTGGTACCGTGCTGGTGAAGGATTGCTCGGCAGTTGGATTGCGCTTTTTGGGTATATGTTTATGAGTGCAGTTATGAGAACTGGCGTTTTAGCACCTGTTAATACATCTTTAACTTCAATTGAGTTGCCGACAAATTCGATCGCAGATAGTTCTGGAATTCCAGTTGGAGTATTAATCATTTTCTTTGTTGCAATTGTAGGTTTTATCGTTTATAAAGAACTCAAAAAACCGAAGATCGTGATACCAACGATGAAGCCACGACATACAGGAATTATGCATATTTTATTCGAGAAAAGATGGCATCCATTCGTTACTGCAATGTTAGTTGGTCTTATCGCAATTTTAGCATGGCCGCTAAGTGCCGCGACTGGCAGAATGTTCGGACTCGGGATTACCGCTCCATCAGCAAATATTTTACAGTTTGCGATTAGCGGAGATATGTCCTATATCAATTGGGGCGTCTTTTTAGTTCTTGGAATATTACTCGGTTCATTTTTAGCTGCAAGTGGAAGCCGTGAATTTCGATTCAGAATGCCAGATGCAAAAACAGGAATAACGAGCTTTTTAGGTGGTAATTTAATGGGATTCGGTGCAAGTCTTGCTGGTGGATGTTCGATCGGAAATGGACTTGTCATGACAGCAATGATGACTTGGCAAGGTTGGATTTCCTTATTATTCATTATGCTTGGCACATGGACTGCTTCGTATTTTGTATTCATCCGTCCTCAAGCGAAGAAAAAAGTTAGTGTAGATGGTAAAGCAGTTACTGCTTAAATTGTGAAGTTTACACTTAAAATTGAGAGCACAGGAACTTAGAGGCAAATTAACTAGAAAAATAGATTTTTATAATGAAGGTTTAGGAAAATTTAATTAATTCAGGAGGTTTTACACCATGCAAAAAAAATTAGAAGTGATGGGTCAAGTTTGCCCATTTCCATTAGTTGAAGCAAAAAAAGCTATCGAAGAAATTAATAGCGGAGATGAGTTAGTTATCGAATTTGACTGCACGCAGGCAACTGAAAGCATTCCTCGCTGGGCTGCTGAAGCTGGACATAGCATTACTAATTTTGAACAAACTGATGTTGCAGCTTGGACCATTACTGTGCAAAAACATTAATATTTTATTAGGAAAGACTTCTTCGAGTGAAGAAGTCTTTTTTTATTATATTAAAATCTATCGGCTATGGATTGCGCAACTTCTGATGCGATCGCGCGACTTTAAACCTGAATGGCGCAACTTCCGATGTGATCGCGCGACTTTCAACTTGCATTGCGCAACTTCCGACGCGATCGCGCGACTTTTAACTTGAATTGCGCAACTTCTGATGCGATCGAGCGACTTTACACTTGAATTGCGCAACTTCTGACGCGATCGAGCGACTTCACCCTTGCATCGCGCAACTTCCGATGTGATCGCGCGACTTCACCTTGAATGGCGCAACTTCTCATGTGATAGCGCGACTTCACCCTGAATGGCGCAACTTCTCACGCGAGCGCGCGACTTTAAACCTGAATGGCGCAACTTCTTATGCGATCGTGCGACTTCACCTTGCATTGCGCAACTTCTGACGCGATCGAGCGACTTTAAACTTGCATTGCGCGACTTCACACTTGAATGGCGCAACTTCCGATGTGATCGCGCGACTTTACACTTGAATGGCGCAACTTCCGATGCGATCGCGCAACTTTCAACCTGAATGGCGCAACTTCAGGACGATCGCGCGACTTTAAACTTGCATTGCGCAACTTTCAACCTGAATGGCGCAACTTCTCATGCGATCGAGCGACTTTACACTTGCATCGCGCAACTTTTGACGTGATCGAGCGACTTTCAACCTGAATGGCGCAACTTCTAAAGCAATCGCGCGACTTTACACTTTAATCGCGCAACTTCCAACGCGATCGCGCGACTTTACACTTGAATGGCGCAACTCCTGACGCGATCGAGCGACTTCACCCTTGAATGGCGCAACTTCAGCACGATCGCGCGACTTTAAACTTGCATTGCGCAACTTCCGATGCGATCGCGCAACTTTCAACCTGAATGGCGCAACTTCTGACGCGATCGAGCGACTTCACCCTTGCATCGCGCAACTTTTAAACAAAAATCCAATTTTGTGTACTTTTTTGTGTAATAAAGTTTAATTTTGCAGGATCCTTGTCGCAAGATATCTTGAGTTTACTCCCAAAAACTCTCTGCATTGTTTGTTCGTTATGGTATCTCCAAATAATAAGAAATAATCCTGCAATGCGCGATTATGTGCATCTTTTGAATTAGTATTACAGCTCGGACATTGCCACCTCCCGTATGCTCGCTTCATCCCAAGCTTCCTACACTGAGGACAATGGATACCCGGCTGGATCTGTTGCTTATTAATATTGAATTCCTCTAATACATCATATGTAAAATCCTCGCATTCACTTAGAATGGCGTTTACAATTCTATTTTTTAATTGTTGATTTACTGTTTTTTGTTTACTGTGGCTCGCATCCATTTTCATGACTCTAAGCGGAATTTCTTCCACATAAGCCATTACCTTTTTGATGCTCTCTTCCTCCCCTTTTACATGAATGATCGTACTCTGCTCCGCAAAGGCGATGAAATAATAGATTGGAATTCCCGCTAGTCCACGATTTTGCAGCCATCTCATCAGATGATAGACGTTCATCTCAACTTGCGTTATAGGGTATTTATATCCTAGCAATTTTTCACCGGTATGTTGCAAACATTGTTTAAGAGAAGTATCAAATGTGACCGTTCCTTCATAGCTTTTCACCTCAATAATATAAATAGCTAGAGCAGAAAGTATGACCGTATCCATTTGAAATTTTTTATCAAAAAGACGAAGTGTGATGTCATTTAAAACAGTGAAATTGTCCGGCAAACTTCGTACATGGTAATCCAATTTACGTTCGCCGTTATACCCCTTTTGCATCTGTGCAGCCTTCACTCTCATTCGGGGCAGTGCCTCTGTTCGATAATCGAGACGAGGAATTACCGCATCTAATATTTTTAATGGAACTGGTGGTTTACGCTGTTTGATATGTTTTCTCTCCTTTTTACCTAATCATAAATTTTGGTTAACAAAACGTCAAAGCGCTAAAACTTGATAATCCGTCCTTTAAACAGTTATAAAAATCAATTTTCTTTCAGAGTAAAATTCAATTTTGCAAGGTGATGATTGATAAGTTATAGAAGTTCAGACAAAATTGGGGGTGAGTTTGAACATAGTATCTTTGGAGAAACGAAGGGGGAGCTACTTTTCGAAGATGGGAGCTAACTTCCGTAAATGTGAGCAACTTTTCGAAATTGAGAGCTAATTTTCTGAGATATGAGCCACTTTTCGAAAAAGCTAATTGCGGCGTTCTGAGCTGATTTACAAAGAAAAGAAGTTAGGTGATTCACCTAACTTC